>CAMDRJ010000176.1 GCA_945906755.1 Klebsiella pneumoniae
GAAAATCTGTGAGCTGCCCGAGTACTATCCGACGCGGACCGAGATGGCGATCATGCAGGACAATATCGTGGCGATCGCCGATGCGCTTGGCCCACGGTGCGAGTTGATCGAGTTCGGCTCGGGCGCATCGCTTAAGACGTGCATCCTCCTTGAGCATCTGCAACCGCCGGTCTATGTGCCGATCGATATCTCCGAATCGGCGTTGCGTGCCGCGACGCAGACCCTGGCGGCTCGCTATCCGTGGCTCAACATCGGCGCGGTGTGCGGGGATTTCACGCGCCCGATCGACTTGCCGGATTTTGGCGCGGTGGCAATCCGGCGAAAGGTCGCGTTCTTCCCGGGCTCGACGATCGGCAATTTCACGCCTCCCGAAGCGCTTGCCTTTCTGCGGCTGACCCGCCTAATGGTTGGCAAGGGCGGGGGCCTATTGATCGGTGTTGACACCAAGAAAGCCAAACCGATCCTCGATGCGGCCTACGATGATTCGCAAGGCGTAACGGCGGCGTTTAATCTCAACTTGCTCACGCGCATCAATCGGGAGCTGGGCGGTGATTTCCGTCTCGACCAATTTCGGCATCAGGGGTACTACAACGAGATGCTTGGGCGCATTGAAATGCATTTGGAAAGTCTTTGTGCGCAGACGGTCCATGTCCAGGATCAAGCATTTTCATTGCGGTCCGGTGAGACGATTCACACCGAAAATTCCTACAAGTACACCGTCGATGAATTTCGCTCGATGGCACGGTCCACCGGATTCCGGCCCGACAAAGTCTGGGTGGATGAGAAGCGCATGTTTAGTGTGCATGCGATGGCAGCGGTGTAGTCCCTCCACGCGACCTTCAGTTCACACAGGCTACGCGCTATACCCAATCGCGCTCGAAATCCGGTCGGCCGCGCCCTTCACCAAGCTTGCCCACTCCGGTTTCATTCGTTCCGCGGGCGCCGACACCGACAGTCCCGCCACTAACAATCCGGTGTCGTCGAAGACGCCCGCGCCGATGCAACGCACGCCGATCTCGGCCTCTTCGTTGTCAAACGCATAGCCCTGTTGCTTCACCGTGGCGAGTTCGGCTTTCAACGCATTGACTGACGTAATGGTATTGCGCGTCGAGGCCGGCAGTCCGGTGCGCGCTGCATACTCTTCGATTTGGTCGGTCCGATCCGCACTCAGGAAGAGTTTGCCCACCGCGGTAATGTGTAGGGGCGCACGCGCGCCGATGATATTGACGACCCGCATCATCGAGCGGCCACTCGATGTCCGCTCCACATAGACGATCTCATCATCCCGGCGCACTGAAAGATTGACCGCCTCACCAATCGAGGCGTGGAGATCGCGCATGAGGGGGAGGGCACGCTCCCTGACCGAGAGCCGTGACTTTACGAGATTGCCAAGCTCAAGCAAACGCATACCGAGGCGATAACTGCCCTGATCGACGCGCTCGACTAGCCGGTCGGCGATGAGTGCAGTCAGAATCCGGTGCGTGGTCGAGGGGTGCAGTCCGGAGGCGAGCGTCAATTGTTTAAGACTCACGGTGTCGGCCGCCTGTGCCAAGACATCGAGCAGTTTGGTCATTCGCTCGATGACTTGGATGGAGCTTTTCGACTCGCTGCTCGTCATGGTGTTCGTCTGCTGGCCCGGAGTGCATGATTTTACGTCACCGCCCAATGCTACCTGCGGTGGCGCCCGGTCGTGTTCGATAATCGAATCCTGCTACCATCCTTGGCCGTACGCGCTCACACGAGAATGCCAATGAGCACCCACTTGAACATCAATGCGCCCCGCTTCTGGCGAACGGTTGAAACTTCGGACGCGATCGGTGTGGGCCGCGCGGGCGGACTGCAACGCGTGGCGTTGTCCGATGACGACAAGATCATGCGCGATCAATTCGTCACTTGGTGCAAGGAGGCCGGCTACGCGGTGACGGTCGATCGTGTCGGCAGCATCTTTGCGCGCCGCGCGGGAGAAGATTCGAATCTGCTGCCGGTCGTGATCGGCAGTCACCTCGATACGCAAGTCAATGGCGGGCGCTATGACGGCGTACTGGGCGTACTCGCCGGGCTCGAAGTGTTGCGATCGCTCGATGATCAGCGCATCAAAACCCGACGCCCGATCGAAGTGGTGTCGTGGACCAATGAAGAGGGCGCGCGCTTCTCGCCGCCGATGGTGGCAGCTGGGGCGTTCGCCGGCGTCTATCCGGTCGATTGGGTGCTCGGACTCAAAGACGACGATGGCATCGGCTTCGGCGACGAACTGCGTCGCCTTGGCTATGACGGTCGCGCGCCGGTTGGCGGACGTCCGCTCGATGCGTATTTCGAGTTGCATATCGAACAAGGCCCTGAACTGTGGGAGCGGAACATCCCGGTGGGCGTCGTGACCAAGGGCTATGCGGTGCGCGGATCGGTGGTTGAAGTGACTGGTGAGACCGCACATACCGGACCTTGGCCGATGGATAAGCGCAAGAACGCGCTGGTCGGTGCGGCGATGCTGGCGGTCGCGGTCAACGATATCGGCTGGCAGTTCCATTCGACCGCGGGCAAGGCAACCCCATCGCGACTGGTGGCCTGGCCAAACAAGCCGGGCATCCTTTCTGACTGGGCGCAGGTGACTTGCGATTTTCGGCATCTCGATCCGGCTTCCGCCGATCAGATGAAAGCATTGATGCTTGCGCAATTGCCGGTACTTGCAAAACGCGCGAACGTCGAATTCAAGGTGGTCCAGGAGTGGGTCTTTGGCAATGAGCGCTTCGATCCGGCGTGCATCGGGCTGTTGCGTGAAGCGTCATCGCGCCTGGGCGTGGCGTCGATCGACATGGCAAGCCAAGCCGGCCATGATGCCTACCATGTGAGCAAGGTGGCGCCGACCGCAATGATCTTTACGCCCTGTCGCGACGGCATCACCCACAACAACCATGAGTTCGCCGACCTGGAACGCACCTTGCCCGGCGTGAATGTGTTGTTGAATGCGGTGGTCGCGCGCGCCAATCGGAGTTGAGCGGGCAGTGAATTTCGATCTCTCCAACGAGCAGCAGCAAATTCGCGACGCGGTAGCCCGCGTGTGCGCCGACTTTGGCGATGATTACTGGCTCGCCAAAGACAATGACGGCGGATTTCCCCACGATTTCCATGCGGCGTTTGCCAAGGCTGGATGGCTCGGGATCGCCATGCCGGTCGAATACGGCGGGGCCGGGTTAGGCATTACCGAGGCGGCGCTCATGATGCAGACGGTCGCCGGTTCCGGTGCGGGCTTCTCCGGGGCCTCGGCGATTCACATGAATATCTTCGGTCTGCATCCGGTCGTAATGTTCGGCACTGAGGCGCAAAAGCGCCTCTTCCTGCCGCCGCTGATTGCCGGGACCGATCGCGCCTGCTTTGCGGTGACCGAGCCCGATGCGGGTCTGAACACCTTGCGTCTTAAGACACGCGCGGTGCGGGATGGTGATCGTTACCTGATCAACGGGCAAAAAATCTGGACCTCCACCGCGCAAATCGCCAATAAGATTCTCATGCTGGTGCGCACCACACCGATTGAAGAGGTGAAGAAGGCAACCGGCGGATTGACGCTCTTCTACACCGATCTTGATCGCAGCCGCATCGAAGTGCGTGAAATCGCCAAGATGGGCCGCAAGGCGGTCGACAGCAATCAGCTCTTCATCGATAACCTTGCAGTGCCGGTCGACGATCGCATCGGTGAAGAAGGCAAGGGGTTTGAATACATCCTGCATGGCTTCAACCCGGAGCGGATTCTCATCGGCGCTGAAGCGGTGGGTCTCGGGCGTGCGGCCCTATCGCGTGCCACGCGCTATGCAGGCGAACGGATCGTGTTTGACCGCCCGATCGGCAAAAACCAGGCCATTCAACATCCGCTCGCCAAGTCGTGGGCCGAACTGGAAGCGGCGGACCTCATGGTATTCAAAGCCGCCGCGCTGTACGACGCAAAGAAGCCTTGCGGCGCCGAGGCCAATGCAGCGAAGTATTTGGCCGCCGAGGCAGGGTTTCACGCCTGCGAAACCGCTGTGCTCACCCATGGCGGCATGGGCTATGCGAAGGAATTTCACGTCGAGCGCTTCATGCGAGAGTCGATGATCGCGCGTCTTGCACCGGTCAGCCGGGAGATGGTGTTGTCGTTCATTGCCGAACGCGTGCTCGGGCTGCCACGATCGTATTGACACGCAGTGCCCCGCGCGCGTTGGTGGTTCCCTGTTCCAGGTCCAAACTGCCCCAATCGGTACAATGGCGAATCTTCGATTTCCGGAATGCGCCATGCCATCAGTCAGCCAACGTACCGCCGAGCTAGGTACCGAAAACGCCTTCGTTGTGCTTGCCGAAGTGAACGCGCTTGCGCGCCAAGGCAAGGACATCATTTCGTTTTGCATCGGTCAGCCCGATTTTCATACGCCGACGAATATTCAAGACGCAGCCGTCAAGGCGATCCGCGACGGGCGTCATGGCTACACGCCATCGGCCGGCATCACCGAGCTGCGCGAGGCCGCCGCAAAATATATGGGCTCGATGCGCGGTCTCAAGATTTCCCCCGATGATGTGGTGATCGGCGGCGGCGCAAAACCTTTCATTGCCTACACGATTCTCACGACCACCGATGCCGGCAAGGGCGATGAGGTGATCTATCCGAATCCGGGCTTTCCGATCTATGAATCGCAAATCCTCGCGTGTGGTGCGGTGCCGGTGCCGCTCGCTTTGCGTGAATCACGCAACTTCGCCTTTGATCCCGCCGAGCTCGAAGCGCGTATCACCCCGAGAACCAAGCTCTTGATTCTCAATTCGCCGCACAACCCAACCGGTGGCATCCTCACTAAACGCGATCTCGAAGATATCGCCGCGGTGATGCGAAAGCATCCGAACATCTGGATCTATGCCGATGAAATCTACTCGCGCCTTTGCTATGAAGGGGAGTTCTCCTCCATCGCCTCATTGCCTGGCATGTATGAGCGCACGATTATTTCGGATGGCGCATCGAAAACCTGGGCCATGACGGGCTGGCGAATCGGCTTTGCCTCCAATCCGATTCTTGCGCCGCAATTCATCCGCTGGGTCACCAACACCGATTCATGCGCATCCCATATCAGTCAATGGGCGGCCGTGGAAGCGATCAATGGGCCGCAGACCGATGCGGAGAATATGCGCAAGTCATTTCTGTTGCGGCGCGATCTGATCGTCGGGCTGTTGAATAAAGTACCGGGCGTCACCTGCAAAACACCAGGCGGCGCGTTCTATGCATGGCCGAATATCACCGAGGCTTGCAAGATGATCGGCGCGAAGGATTCCGAAGAATTCCGCAAACGGCTGCTCAATGAAGCGGGCGTTGCGGTATTGGCCGATATTCACTTCGGCAGCCGCGTCGCAGGCGAAGGCCAGCACATCCGCTTCAGCTACGCGGCATCCAACCAGGCCATCGAAGCAGGCATCGCCCGCATGGCGCAATTCATTACGGCCAATGCGCGTCGTGCCGCCTGATGAGTCGAAGCGTCTGGAAGCCCGCGGTAACGGTTGCCGCAGTGATCGAGCGGGATGGACGCTTCCTTTTGATTGAAGAGCGCGACGGATCGGCGCTAGTATTAAATCAACCTGCCGGTCATTGGGAAGACGGCGAAACGCTCCAGGCGGCCTGTGTACGCGAAACCATCGAAGAGTCGGCCTACGAATTCAATCCGACTGCACTGGTCGGCATCTATCGGTGGCGTCCGCCGACCAGCGAAACGACCTACTTGCGCTTTGCGTTTGCCGGTCGCGTCGGTGAGCTGTTGCCGAATCGAACGCTCGATGAAGGAATCGTTCGCGTCGTGTGGTTGTCGCTGGACGAAGCGCGCGCATCGATTCCGCGGCATCGCAGCCCGCTCGTATTGCGCTGCATCGAAGACTACCTCGCGGGCAATCGATTTTCTCTGGACCTCCTCACCCACTTCGGATGAGTGTGTTGCAGCTACCGGGTAAGCGTTGGATCGCAAGGTCATGAGCGAACGCATCGTAGTGGGCATGTCAGGTGGCGTCGATTCGGCGGTTGCGGCGCTGCTTTTGAAGCGCGCAGGCTTTGACGTCGTCGGCCTGTTCATGAAGAACTGGGAAGACGATGATGACGACGAATATTGCTCGACGCGCGAGGATCTCGTCGATGTCGTTTCAGTCGCTGATGTTCTAGGTATTGAACTCGAAGTCGTCAATTTTGCGGCCGAATACAAAGACTGCGTGTTCAGCGAGTTTCTGCGTGAGTATGCGGCCGGCCGCACACCGAATCCGGATGTGCTCTGCAATGCGGAGATCAAGTTCAGGGCGTTTCTCGATCATGCCGTGTCACTTGGCGCCAAGCGCATCGCAACCGGACACTACGCGCGAGTTCAGAAGGTAGGCGAGCGCTTTGAATTGTTGAAGGCGTGCGACGCGAGCAAGGATCAAAGCTATTTCCTGCACCGCCTTAATCAATCGCAGCTGTCACGCGTGTTGTTTCCGCTTGGCGAGGTCAACAAAGTCGATGTTCGCGGCATCGCCAAAGACGCGGGGCTTCCTGTCCATGCAAAAAAAGATTCAACCGGCATCTGCTTTATCGGTGAGCGGCCGTTTCGCGAATTTCTCAACCGCTATCTTGCGCATCAACCCGGCCTCATGCGAACGCCCGAGGGCGCGGTGGTGGGCGAACACATCGGGCTCATGTTTTATACGATCGGGCAACGCAAGGGCATCGGCTTGGGCGGCACGCGGGGTGGCGATGGCAACCCATGGTACGTCGCCGCCAAAGACATGGTGAAGAACGAACTGGTGGTTGTGCAAGGCCATGACCATCCACTGCTTTTGTCGAATCGCGTGGTGGCGCAAGATCTCGCCTGGGTGGCGGGAATACCCCCCGTTGTGGAAGCGACCTATAGTGCGAAGACGCGCTATCGTCAAAGCGACGCGCCATGCAGCGTGACGGTGATCGATGAATCGGTGTGCGCGCTCGCGTTTGAGCGGCCGCAATGGGCGGTGACGCCCGGCCAATCGATGGTGTTATACCAGGGCGATGTTTGCCTTGGCGGTGGCGTGATTCAGTAGCCCGACTACCTATTCGCGCGGACGCGTCTCGGCAAACGACGGGCGCTCATCGAGTTTTTGCGTGAGCTTTGCAAGGAGCGGATGGTTCTTGCGCCAGTCAAATTCCGGAAACCGGAACCCAAGCCACGACAGGCACACGCCGATTGAAATATCGGCGAGCGAGAGATTGGTACCGGTGATGAACGCGTCAGTGCCCACATCGCGCTCCATTTCATCGATGCCGCGCTGGACCTTTCCCCACTGGCGATCGATCCAGACGCTATTTCGCAAGCTTTCCTCGCGCTGCCCTTCGAGCCGAATCGCAATCGCGGCATCGAGCACGCCATCGGCAATGGCCTCCCATCGCTTCACCGTGGCGCGTGCGCGGTTCGCCTGCGGAATGAGCCTGCTAACCGGTGATGCGCCATCGAGAAATTCCGCGATGACGCGTGAATCGAACAAGGTGGCGTTGTCCTCGAGAATCAACACCGGTACTTTGCCGAGCGGATTGGCGGCCAGAACGTGCGCGGCTGTTTGCCACGGATTGTCGATTTCAAATTGCAGATCGATGCGCTTTTCGATCGCAACGATGCGCACCTTGCGCGTAAATGGGCTGGCGTGCGTGCCGATGAGCTTCATGATGGGAAGTGAAATGGCAGTGATTACAACGAGCTGCGGAGGCGATCACGCATCCCGGCAAATGATGATCGAGCGTATCAATCAAGTATAGCAAGCTCGCGCATCGCTTCGCGCAGTCTTGAAAAAATCGGAGGCTTGACTTTGCCTGTGATAGACTCGTCTCGCGTTTTCATCGTGGGTCGTTTGGCGGCCTGCCTTGCTGGAAAATTCGGAAGCGCCCCCTCCATGTCAGCCTCCTTGAACGCCCTCTCTCCGCTCGACGGTCGCTATCACAGTCAGGTGGAGCCCCTCTGTCGATGGTTCAGCGAAGCAGGCTTGATCCGGCTTCGCGTCCGCGTGGAAATCGAATGGCTCATCGCGCTTTCGGCTGAACCCGCGATTGCCGAGGTGCCGGCGTTCTCAGTCGATACGATCGCCAGGCTGCGTGGGCTGGTCGACACTTTCGACGAAAACGCCGCGATGCGCGTCAAAGCGATTGAAAAAACTACCAATCACGATGTCAAGGCGGTCGAGTACTGGCTGCGGGAAGCCGTGGCCTCGATGCCGGAGGTGGTGCGCGCCGCCGAGTTCATACACTTCGCCTGTACGTCCGAAGACATCAACAATATCGCCTACTCGCTGATGGTGCGGGAAGCGCGCGATCAGATCCTGCTTCCGGAAATGACAAGGCTGGTCGAGGCGTTGCGAACGCTTGCGCATGGCCTGGCCGATGCGTCGATGATCTCCCGAACGCACGGTCAAGCCGCCACGCCCACGACAATGGGCAAGGAACTCGCCAATGTCGTGCATCGCCTGGCTGCTGCGCGCGATCGGGCCGCCGCGATTTCACTCACCGCCAAAGCAAATGGGGCGGTCGGCAATTACAACGCGCATCTGGCGGCGTATCCAGCAGTCGATTGGGAAGCCTTGTCACGCCGCTTTGTCGAGTCGCTCGGACTTACCTTTAATCCGTACACGATCCAAATCGAACCGCACGACGCGCTTGCCGAGCTGTTCGATGCCTTGGCGCGCTTCAACACCGTGCTTATCGATTTCGATCGCGACGCCTGGGGCTATATTTCGCTCGGTTACTTCAAGCAGCGCCCGGTGGCAGGCGAAGTGGGCTCGTCCACGATGCCGCATAAGGTGAATCCGATCGATTTCGAAAACTCCGAGGGCAACCTCGGCATGGCAAATGCTCTGCTGCGGCACTTTTCCGAGAAACTGCCGATCTCGCGGTGGCAGCGTGATCTCACCGATTCGACCGTGCTGCGTAACGTCGGTGTCGCATTCGGACATTCGCTGCTTGCACTCGTTTCGTGCCGGCGTGGCTTGGCCAAGCTCGATGTCGATTGTGACCGAATGGCGGCGGACCTCGATGCCAATTGGGAAGTGCTGGCCGAACCGATTCAGACAGTCATGCGCCGGTACAAGGTGAGCGGCGCCTACGAGAAACTGAAAGATCTCACGCGCGGACGGCGCATTACCGCGGCCGATCTGCATGAATTGATCCGCGGGCTGCCGATCCCGGAAGCCGAGCGAACGCGCCTCTTGGCGATGACCCCGGCCACCTATGTCGGTCTTGCTCAATCACTGGCTAAACGGATCTAGCGGTCGGGGTCTTCAACGTAGCGCTTGGACTGGCAGGCTGCTTGGCAACGGATCGCAAGACACATTAGTATATTTCCGGTAGGTGCGGCGGACCGTAAAGTTTCAGGGTGCACCGCACTAACCTGCGATCAGTCCAAAGAATGGCGGGGAACGGCGGAACATGGACCGGAGTTGTTGTACTTGAAATGTCTTGCGTTAAGAGCAGGCGCTCGAAGCGTACATTCAATCACCAGACGAGGAGTGAGCAATGAAGATGAAGTTTTTTGCGATGGGCGTGGCGGTTGCAATGTCAGCCGGTTTTGCAGCAACAGCATTCGCGCAAGCCAAACCCGACGTGTTGGTCAAGCAACGTCAATCTGCGACCTGATTAGCAAACAAACTCCCCCCGCACACGTGGCGAGCTAGCGGGTAGTTGAAGATGGGGGCCTTCCCGACGAGGAGGTACCCCATGCCGATGAATCGTATCCAGTTTCAACCCGGGCTTTCGCTGACAGAGTTTATGGAACAGTTCGGAACCGATGAGCAGTGCTACGCGGCCC
>CAMDRJ010000177.1 GCA_945906755.1 Klebsiella pneumoniae
GCTTCGATCGCATGTGATGCGCCATCGCGAGCAAGCCCGCGCTGTTCAAATCGAACACCGCTTTCGTTTCAGGTTGATCGCCGCCTTTCGGATCATCGCCACCTAGGATCAACACATTGCGAATGCCAAGTGCCATCGCACCAAGGAGATCGGCTTGAATCGCCAAGCGATTGCGATCGCGGCAGGTAAATTGCAGGATCGGTTCGATACCGCTTTGCAATAGGAAATGCGAGGCCACCAGGCTCGATAAATGCGTTTTCGCTCCGGCGCCATCGGTGACGTTGACGGCGGTGGCCACGCCGCGCAGGCGGCTGGCGCGTTCGATGAAGTCGGTAAGGTCGGTGGCAACCGGTGGCGTGAGTTCAGATGTGACGATGAACTTGCCATTTCGAAGCGACTGGGCGAGCAGCCCTTGTCGGGCAATGGCGTTGAGGTGTGAACTCGAGTTCATTCGCTATTCTTTGCAGTGACCATGTCAGGCGGCAATCGCTACGCGACGAATGCGCATTGTGCATGGCGCTCGCTTGGGACGGCCACGCAGTGAAAGACGAAGGGTAGGGGACCTGCGAGTCGCTTGCCGTGCAGATCGTGCAGCGCATAGCCAGACGATTCGAGATACGACCGTCCATCCCATTCCGCTTGATCATGGATTTCGAGCACCACCAATGGGCGGGCTTCGCGAAGAATGCGCGTCATGCCAGCCAGCACTTGCCCGCCCGCACCCTCGACATCGATCTTGATGAGATCGATCCGTTCACCAGCCGGTAGGTACGCATCGAGCGATATGGCCGGCGCGGAAAATTGCGGCTTGCCTGTCTGACCCGTGGCGGCCGCACCAACGATGTTCCACTCGGCGGCGCTCTGGGTGGGCCCGGCAAACACATCGACGCGCGTGGTGACGCCGTCTGACACGGCCATATTCTCGGTCTTGATGCGATGCCGGTATCGCCAGAGATTACTTTTCAGCAGACGCACCGTCTCCGGATGCAATTCGAATGCATACACTTGGCCGGTATCGCCGGCTTGCTTGGCCATCAAAAAACTGAACTCGCCGCGATTGGCGCCCACATCGACACAGCGTCCACCGCCCTTGACATTGCGTTCGATGAAAGACCAGACATCCGGTTCCGCTTTCTTGACCGTTGAGCCATCGAAGAACAGTCCGCGCAGATAACGAATCGGGGCGAGGAGTTTGGCGGCGCGCACCCATTCTTTTAGGGGTGAAGGGTGGGACAAGAAGGAATCCTCTTTGGTACTGGGCTTTAGTTGCGGGCTTTAGTTGCGGGCTTTAGTTGTGGGCTTTAGTTGTGGGCTTTAGTTGCGCCGCGCCTGATTATAGGGTTCTTCTTCGTATCGAATTCGTCGTCGCGGCGAATCAGACTGAGTTCGCGTAATGCATCGGCCCACCGCGAAACGGCGCGAAACCCGTGCCGAAGATGAGTCCGGCATCGGCGAGATCAGCATCGCTCACGATTCCTTCGGCGACCGCTTTTTTTGCCTCCGCGACGTAGGGCGAGATGAGTCGTTCCGTGACCCCGGTCGGGATGTTGCCCGCCGCCGTCTTGACCGGTTTGCCGTTCTCCCATCGGTAGTAGCCAGCGCCCGATTTTTTGCCGAGTTTTTTCGCCTCTACCAACTTGGTGAGCCGCGCTGGTGGTTCAGTGTTCCCAGGTGACTCACCACCGATCGATCGCCCGGCCGCGAGGCAAATATCGAGGCCCACCACATCGGCAAGTTCGATCGGTCCCATCGGCATACCGAAATCCGTGGCCGCCTTATCGAGCACCTCGGGTTGGATGCCTTCCTCGACCATGCGAAACGCAGCGGCCATATAGGGTCCGAGCACTCGATTGACGAGGAATCCAGGGGAGTCTTTGACCGGCAGTGGCAGTTTGTCGATGGCGCGGACAAACGCGGCGGCGTCCTGTGGCCAATTGGGTGCGGTGCGTTCGCCCGACACGATTTCGACCAATTGCAATTGCGCCACCGGATTGAAGAAGTGAATGCCGACCAGGCGCTTCGGATCGCGCATCGTGGCACCGATGTCGGCGAGCTTCAAGCTTGAGGTGTTCGAAGCAAGAATCGCCCCCGGCTTTGCCTGGCTTTCGATGGTCGCAAACAAGGACTGCTTGACCGCGAGATTCTCGAAGATCGCCTCGATGACGACATCCGCGCCGCGTACGCCCGCACCGGTGACATCCGGAATCAGGCGATCGAGCGCATCCCGCACCAGCAGCCGATCGCGCAGTCGGCGTTCGAATAGTTCGGCCGCGCGCTTCATCGCCGGTGCGAGCTGTTGTGGGTTCTGATCCTGCAGCGTGACGGTCAAGCCGCGTAGCACGCACCATGCTGCGATGTCACCGCCCATGGTGCCCGCACCGATCACATGCACGCGTTTGGCAACGAAGCTCGATTGCTTGCCGAGTGCTTTCATGCGTTCCTGCAAGCCGAAGATGCGGATGAGATTGCGGGTGGTCGGATGCTCGGCAATCGCTACGATCGACTGCGGATCGGTGGGTTCCATGGCGAACGGATCGCCATCATGTTTCTCCCAATGCTCGATGATCGAATAGGGCGCGGGGTAGTCCTCTTTCCGCGCGCGTTTGGCCACTTGCTTTCTGGCACCCATCGCAACGAGTCGCCGCATGACCGGCATCGTTATCATGTTTTGCGCGAACGGTAGCTTACGAATCGCCGGCGCTTCCATCGCGACCCCGCGGGCCGCGTTGTGCATCACGCGTTCGGGCACCAGCACATCGACCAGCCCCATGCGTTTGGCGCGCTTGGCATCGATCGCGCGACCGGTAAGCATCATGTCAAGCGCCGCAGTCGGACCCACCACGCGTGGTAAGCGCATCATCCCGCCCCAGGCCGGAATGATGCCAAGCATGACTTCCGGGAGTGCGAAACGCGTCTCCGGCACATCCACGGCGACGCGGTAGCGGCAGGCAAGCGCCAGTTCGAGTCCGCCGCCCATGCAAAAGCCCTTGACCAGCGCCACCGTCGGAAAGGGCAGGGCCGCGAGCTTTTGAAAGGTGCTCCAGCCGCGTCGCACGAGTGAAAGCACTTCTTCTGGTGTGCTGATCGCGGTGAACTCGGCGACATCAGCACCGGCGATGAATCCGCTCGGCTTAGCCGATTGAATGATGACGCCGCGCAGACTTTGCTTTTTTAGCGTGTCAAGGAGCGCAGCGAACTCCTCCATCGCTTCGGCGGAGAGCGTGTTGGTTGATTCGCCCACCTTATCGAACGTCACCCACGCAAGATCGTCGCGGTCGTGCTCGACCGAAAAGTGCTTCATCATTGGAGCGCCTCGATCAGCATTGCACCACCCAGGCCGCCACCGATACAGATCGATGCGATGCCGCGCTTGCCGCCGGTGCGCTTGAGCACATGCAGGAGATGGAGCGCGATGCGCGCACCGGAGGCACCCACTGGATGGCCAAGCGCGATCGCCCCACCGTCGACATTGAGTTTTTCGAGTTCGAGCGGTCCCATGGCGTGGTCGAGCCCGAGTTCATCGCGACAGTATTTTTCATCCTGCCAGGCGGCCAGACACCCAAGCACCTGTGCGGCGAAAGCTTCATTGACTTCCCAGGCATCCAGGTCATTGAGTGACAGGCCATGTCGTTGCAGGATCGGTGTGGCGGCATGCACCGGACCGAGACCCATCTGGGCCGGATCGAGCCCCGCCCATTGTGAATCGATGATGCGTCCGATTGGCGTGAGGCCATGCATGCGGACGGCATCGTCGGTGGCAAGGATGAGCCATGCCGCCCCATCGGTCACCTGTGAGCTATTGCCTGGAGTGATGTTGCCGTATTTGCGATCGAAGAACGGTTTCAGCTTGTGCAGATTCTCAACGGAGGAATCGCGCCGCAAGCCATCGTCTTCCAGATAGGGGCGACCTTTTGCATCGAAAATCGACACCACCTCGACCGGCAGGCCATCGCGTGGCGTGGTCATCCAGCCATCATCATAGGCGCGGGCAACACGCTGATGGCTGCGCACTGAAAACTCATCCATCGCATCGCGCGAGATGCCGAACCGATAAGCCACATTCTCGGCGGTCTGTCCCATCATGAGACCCACCACCGGATCGGTGAGACCGCGGATGATGCCAAGCACAGGTGCAAGAAATTGCGGACGGAAACGGGCGATCGCGCCGGCTTTCTGGCCAATCGTTTTGGCTGCGGCGAAATCCGCGAGCCACATCACCATCTTGTCGGAGAAAAGCACCGGTGCGCGGGATAGGGCATCGACACCGCCTGCCAGCACGAGATTCGACCGCCCTGTATGCATATTGGCCATCGCTGAATCGAGCGCTTGCATGCCGGAAGCGCAATTGCGCATGACGGTCCAACCCGGCACTTTATGCCCACAACCCATGCGCAAGGCCGCCACGCGACCGATGTTGACTTCATCGGCTGACGGTGCGGCGGCGCCGAGGATGACTTCATCCAACGCATCGGGGGCGAATACCTGTCGATTGAGGAGGACCTTGCCCGCGGCGGTGGCGAGATCGCTCGCAGAAAAGGGGCCAGGTCGATTGCGTGCCTTCAGGAATGGCGTGCGCGCGCCATCAATGACGTAGATTGCCTGCGTACTCATCAGGCGGCCGCCCGTGTTGCGGTGGGTCGGAGCACCTCGCTCAAGCCGAAGTCTTGGGCGAAGTGATCAACGCGAATCACTTCATCGCGCAGGCGTTGGAAACTGTTGATTCGTTCGACGTCTTCGGCGGTGATCACACCGGCGGCAACCGCAGCGTGGTAAAGATCATCGGCCGGTTTGAGGCGGCCGTCGCGCCGCGCCGCTTTGATGCGCGCTTCAATCGCCTCCACTTCCACCGCGCTGGCCAGAGCGATTTCCATGGTGCTGATGATGTCGTTGGTCCCCGTCGGAATATGGCAGCCGGCGGTCAATCGATCGCGGGTCGCTGAGGGTGCGATCAACAGGCGCGCAACCTCATGCCCGAGTTGATCGGAGGGGACCGAATAGGGTCGTCCGGTTGGATAGATCAGAAAGCGGAGCAGGGCGGCAATGACTCGGCTTGGATAGTTCGATACCACGCCTTCGAGCGCGGTCTGCGCTTTGAACATGGAATCCCAGACCGCCCAATGCATCAGCGGCGCATCACTTGCAGGGCGCCCGTCGTCCTCAAAGCGCTTCAGCGTGCAGGAAGCCAGATACATCAAGGAGAGAACATCACCCAATCGCGCCGAAAGCTTTTCGCGGCGTTTGAGGCCCGCGCCTAGCACCAGCATCGAGACATCCGCGATGAACGCAAACGCGGCCGAGAACCGCGTGAGCTGCTGATAGTACCTACGGGTTTCCGGTGCGATGTTGCTTGGCGTGCGGATGAAGTGCGAGCCGGTAAGACCGGTCACGAACGTGCGCGCGGCATTGGCGATGATGAATTTCACATGACCCCAGAACGCCCGATCAAAGTGTCTGGATGCGCGCGCATGATCGCTATCGCGTGCCGCATTCAGTTCACGCAGCACATAAGGATGGCAGCGGATCGCACCTTGGCCGAAGATGATCAGGCTGCGGGTGAGGATGTTCGCGCCTTCAACGGTGATGGCGATCGGCACCTGCTGATAGACTCGCCCCATGAAATTGTTAGGGCCAAGGCAGATCCCCTTGCCACCCTGAATATCCATCGCATCATTGACCACCGCGCGCGCGCGTTCGGTGACGTGGTATTTGGCGATCGCCGAGAGAACCGATGGTTTTTCGCCGGCATCGACCGCGATCACCGTCATGCGCCTGACCGCATCCATCATGTAGAGATTGCCGCCCATCCGCGCGAGCGCCTCTTCGACGCCTTCGAACTTGCCCACCGCCGTATTGAATTGCGTGCGGATGCGCGCATAGGCGCCGGTGCCGCGCACGGCAAGTTTGGCAAGGCCAACGCTCGACGAAGGCAGCGAGATCGAGCGGCCGGCCGCGAGACACTCCATCAACATGCGCCAGCCCTGGCCCGCCATCTTCGGTCCGCCGATGATCCAATCGAGCGGCATGAAGACATCCTTGCCCCAGTTCGGGCCATTCATGAACCCCGCATTCAGGGTCATGTGACGCCGACCGATGTTCACGCCCGGTGTGTTGCTTGGCACCAGCGCACAGGTGATGCCGATATCGTCGACCGTGCCAAGCAGATGGTCGGGATCTTTCAACTGGAAGGCAAGCCCGAGAATCGTCGAGATAGGCCCAAGCGTGATGTAGCGTTTCTCCCAGGTGACCCGCATCCCGAGCACTTCTTTTCCTTGAAATTGGCCTTTGCACACGATGCCGACATCCGGGATTGCCGCGGCATCTGAACCCGCATGCGGATTGGTCAGGCTGAAGCAGGGGATGTCGATGCCTTTGGCGAGCCGCGGCAGATAGAAATTCTTTTGTTCATCGGTGCCGTAGTGCAAGAGGAGTTCAGCAGGACCCAGCGAATTGGGCACCATGACGCTGACCGCAGCCGCGCTCGATCGCGTCGACAATCGTTGGATGACCTCCGAATGGGCGTAGGCGGAGAAGCCTTTGCCACCGTAACTCTTCGGGATGATCATCCCGAGAAAGCCCTTGTCCTTGATGAATTGCCACACCGCAGGCGGTATGTCGTAATTGTGATGCGTGGTTTCCCATTCGGTCACCATGTCGCAGAGCTGGGTGGTCTCCCCATCGACGAATGCCTGTTCTTCGGCCGTAAGCGAGGGCTTCGGATAGGCCAGCATCTTGTTCCAGTCCGGCCGCCCGGTGAACAATTCGCCATCCCACCAGACCGTGCCGGCATGGATGGCTTCCGCCTCGGTTTGCGACATGGCGGGCATGATGCGTCGGAAAATCGCGAGCAGACGATCGCTCACGAGGCGCTGTCGGAGCGGCCGGATTACCAGGAGAAGGCCGGTCAGGGTGCCAAGGCCGATGATCGGACCGATCACTGACCATGACAGGGCGAGGGTGAATTTGAGCGCAGTGAGCAAGGCAATCGCGCCCAATAACCAAAGGATGCCGCGCGCACGCGCATAGGCAAGCGCGATGGCGCCAATCGCCGCGATCGCCAGTACGAGTGCGATGGTCATGCCCGTGCTCCTCAAAGAGGGAGCAAGGATAAACCACCCGGCTCGCTTCCGACGGACAGGCAGTCATCCAAAGACGGGGACAGCGTCACGAGCGGCGCAGGCGTTTGGCCACGCGAGCGATTAGAATCGCGCTTCAGACTGTTTCCCATCCTCCTTGTGAATCCCCACGCCGCTTCGACACCGCTGCCGCCGTCGGTGCAACCCGACGCTACGGTGCCGCCAACGCCGCTCGTCCGGCGCAATGAATGGCGTGCGCTCCGCTTGCTCGTTCCCTACCTGTGGGAATACCGCGTGCGCGTTTTCGTCGCGCTGGGTTTTCTGGTTGCTGCGAAGCTTGCGAATGTTGGCGTCCCACTCGTCCTGAAGGATGTGGTCGACCGGGTTAACCCCGCCCTTGCGCTCGTCGCATTGCCGGTTGCACTGTTGCTTGCTTACGGTGCGCTGCGATTTGCCTCGACGCTGTTTGCCGAATTACGCGACGTACTCTTCATTCGGGTGACGCAGCGTGCGATCCGTCGTGTTGCGCTTACGGTGTTCCGCCATCTGCATAGCCTGAGTCTCAGGTTCCACCTTGATCGGCAGACTGGTGGCATGACCCGCGATATCGAACGTGGGACGCGCGGCATCTCGACGCTTATGTCGTACATGATCTTCTCGATCATTCCGGTCATTCTCGAATTTGGTCTGGTTGCGGCGGTGCTCATCGCGAAATTCGACTGGCGGTTCCCGGCGGTAACCTTTGCGGCAGTTGCGCTCTATATTCTCTTTACGCTGTTGATCACGGAATGGCGCATCGAGATCGGAAAACGCGCCAATGAGCTCGATTCCAAGGCGAATTCACGGGCGATCGATTCGTTGCTCAACTACGAAACCGTCAAGTATTTTTCGAATGAAGAGTTCGAGGCGCGGCGCTTCGATGAGAGCCTGCAGAAATATGAGGCCGCCGCGGTAAAGAGCGAAGCCTCCCTTGGCGTCCTGAACGTCGGACAAAGCCTGATCATTGCCGCGGCCGTCACCGCGCTCATGGCGCTCGCCGCGGAAGGCGTCATGGCCAAGACGCTCACGATCGGCGATTTGGTGCTGGTCAATGCACTGCTGATTCAGCTTTACATCCCGCTCAACCATCTCGGCATGGTGTATCGCGAGATCAAGCAATCGTTGATCGACATGGACAAGATGTTCCGGCTGCTCGAGGAAAACCGCGAAGTGGCCGATTCACCCGGCGCGCAAGATCTGGTGACTGAAAGCCCGCTTATTCGCTTCGAAAAAGTGAATTTCAGCTACGAGACCAAACGCCAGATCCTGTTCGATACGAGCTTCGAGATCGGTGCAGGCAAGACAGTTGCAGTGGTCGGGCATTCGGGTTCGGGCAAGTCCACGCTTGCACGGCTGCTGTACCGCTTCTACGATGTATCGGACGGGCGGATCACCATCGATGGCAAGGACATCCGCGCGGTGACCCAGATCTCATTGCGGGGCGGCATCGGCATCGTGCCGCAGGACACGGTGCTCTTCAACGATACGATTCTCTACAACATCCAGTACGGGCGGCCGACTGCCTCGCCAGAGGAAGTGATCGAAGCGGCACGCGCGGCGCATATTCACGATTTCATTCTTACTCTTCCCGATAAGTACGAGAGCACGGTCGGTGAGCGTGGCTTGAAATTGTCGGGTGGGGAGAAGCAGCGCGTGGCGATTGCACGCGCACTTTTGAAAAATCCGAAGATCCTGATTTTCGATGAGGCGACCTCAGCGCTCGATTCGAAATCCGAGAAGGCGATTCAAGCAGAACTCGACCGAATCTCCGAAGGTCGTACGACGCTAACGATTGCGCATCGACTATCGACGGTGATGGGCGCCGATCAAATTCTCGTGATGGATCACGGCCGCATCGCCGAGCGCGGCACGCATCGCGAGTTGCTCGATGCAGCTGGGCTCTATGCGCAGATGTGGGCACTGCAGCAGCAAGAAGATGATGCGGCCACGTGCTGATCGTATTCAGGTAGCGGGCGCATGAGCCGTCGCACCACATCGAGCAAGGACGATGATGGCGATGACGGTCGCTGCCGCATCGATAAATGGCTGTGGGCGGCGCGCTTTTTCAAAACGCGTTCACTGGCCGCGCAGGCGATCGATGCGGGGAAGATCCGTCTGCATGATGAGCGCACCAAGCCTGCCAAAGAATTGAAGATCGGTGACCGTGTGCTGGTGACGGTGGGCGACTATGAATGGGACATCGAGGTGAAAGTGCTGGAGACGCGTCGCGGCTCGGCCACCATCGCCCAGACGCTGTATCACGAGACACCCGCGAGCATCGAGAAGCGGGCCTTGCGCGTGCTCCAGCGCAAGCTAGCACATGAGCCGGCCCATGCAATTCAAGGCCGACCGACCAAGCGCGATCGCCGCGATCTCGATCGTTGGAAGCGGGGCTGAGTCGATCGCCATTGCGGCATGTCGTGCCAAGGGATGCGCCCCTCTCCCCAACCCCTCTCCCGCAGTGGGGCGAGGGGCTTTCTGATGCACCTCCCCCGCGTTGCTGCGGCGCGGCATGACGTAGTGTAAAGGGGACCTCTAATAATTGGTTTGCAGAAGCAGGACTGCCAAATTCATAATGCCTTCGTCATGTTCTGCCGGTTTTTGGCGAGATTTCGCTTGAAACTCACCCCTTTTACGGGTGTTTCCCGCATTTTATGCCACAGCGGACGCAC
>CAMDRJ010000178.1 GCA_945906755.1 Klebsiella pneumoniae
ACCCATCACATTTCGACGCAATTCGACGCGGAATTGGAAGTGATCCGGACCAGCATGCTGCGCATGGGCGGTCTGGTCGAGGAGCAGTTGCGCGACGCGCTCGCGGGATTCGAGACGCGCGATATGGCGATGCTCGAAAGCGTAGAAGCCAAGGAACTGGAAGTCAATACGCTCGAACTCGACCTGGATGATCGCTGCACGCATGTGATCGCACGTCGCCAACCTGCGGCGGGCGATCTCAGACTGGTCATGGCGGTCTTCAAGACCATTACCGATCTCGAGCGGATCGGCGATGAGTCGGTGAAAATCACGCGGGCCGCGCGACGAATCCAAGCGCGCAGTTCGACCGTGCCTTCCGGTTTCTCCGGCATGCGCATCGCGGGCAATATCGCTGGGGGCATGTTGAAAGACGCGCTAAATGCCTTTGCACGAATCGATTCAGAATCCGGTGGGAAGATCGTGCTGCAGGATGCGCAGATGGATGAGGAGTTCCGGCGACTGCTGCGCGAGCTCGTGACCTTCATGCTGGAAGATCCAACCACGATTTCCACCTGCCTCGATATCATCTGGATCGGCAAGGCGCTTGAGCGCATCGGCGATCATGCAAAAAATATTGCCCAGCATGTCATCTACATCGCGCAAGGCGTCGATGTGAGACACCGTAAATCCATTGAGCGCACCAAGCCCAGTTGATACGCTCGCTTTTCAATCGACGCCGATGAGTCTAGGCCCCGACATTCTGCTGGTGGAAGACGAGCCGGCGATCCTGAATCTTCTTGAGTTCACTCTGACGGGTAAGGGATTTCGGCTGCGCAAGGCGATGGATGCCGCGCAGGCGCGCACCGCGATTGATGCGGAACTGCCCGATCTGGTCATCCTCGATTGGATGCTGCCCGGCGAGTCGGGCGTCCAGTTCGCGCGCAAGCTCCGTGCCGAAGCGCGGACCAGGGTTCTGCCTATCATCATCTTGACGGCGAAGGCCGAAGAGCCCGACAAGGTCATGGGCCTTGAATCCGGCGCCGATGACTACATCACCAAGCCGTTTTCCCCACGCGAACTAGTGGCACGCGTCAACGCGCTGCTCCGCCGGCGCGCACCCGAGCTGGGCGGTGAGCGGTTGACGGTCGGTCCGCTTGTGCTGGATACTGCCCGCCACGATGTGCGGGTCAACGACCAAGTGATTCCGCTTGGTGCGGCTGAATTCAAACTGCTGCGATTTTTGATGGCCCATCCTGAACGGGTGTTTAGCCGTGGCCAATTGCTTGATCAGGTCTGGGGTGATCACGCCTATATCGAAGAACGCACGGTCGATGTCCATGTGCTTCGACTTCGCAAAGCCCTGGCGGAGCACGGTGTCGAGCACTTCGTCCAGACGGTGCGCGGCGTCGGCTATCGCATGACGGGTAACGATTGAATCATTTCTGGCTGCCGGTGCTGTTCCGCTTGGCGTTCGTCGCGGCGCTCGGGTTGTTCGTGGGCGTCGCGAACGATGAGCAATTTGGTTACCTCGTCGTGATCGCGGGGTTACTCGTATTGATCAGCTTGCATGTCGTGTACCTGAAGCGGGCCGCCGACTGGTTCAATCGCCCGCCCGCCGATCGATCGATGGACGATCTGCCGACCGGCTTCGGCGCGTGGCGGCCGGTCTTTGCGGCCTTGCGCCGGGCCGAGAAGCGCGAAGAGCAGCAACGTGACGAACTCGCCAAAACGCTCGCGCGCTTCACCGAGGCATCGAGCGCGCTGCCAGATGGGGTCATCCTGCTCGACCAGGCCGACAAGATCGAATGGTGCAATCCGATGGCCTGTCAGCATTTCGAGTTGAATGCGGTGCGCGATCGCGGCTTTCATATCTCGAACCTGTTGCGCCGGCCCGCCTTCACCGAGTATCTATTGCGGGGCGATTTCACCAAGCCCTTGGAGATTAGCGAGCCTGCGCGCGGACTGACATTGTCGATCCAGATGCTGCCGTTTCAGGAGCGCCGGCGCATTATCGTGTCGCGCGATATCAGTCAGCTCGTGAGCATCGAGCGGATGCGACAGGACTTCATCGCCAATGTATCGCATGAGCTGCGTACGCCGCTTACGGTCGTGAGCGGATTCTTGGAGCATTTCATCGATAGCGACGCGATCGATCCTGTCAAGCGGCGCTCGATCGAGGAATTGATGCTCGCGCAGACCATGCGGATGCATCGCCTGATCGATGATCTGCTTACCCTATCGAAACTTGAAACGCAGGGCGATCCACCGCCCGATGAAGTGATCGATCTTGCCGAACTCGCGCGCGCGATGATCGATGAAGCGCGGGCATTGTCAGATGGCAAGCATCGCATCGATGCTGGGACGATCGAGCCGATTGCGATCCGTGGCTCGCCTGACGAATTGCGCAGCGCATTCAGCAATCTTGTCTCGAACGCGGTTCGGTATACGCCGGCCGAAGGACGCGTCGTGATCGGGCTCGGACGCGATGGCGATGCGGTACGTTTCAGCGTGCAGGACTCAGGCCTAGGCATTCCCGCCGAACACATTCCGCGCATCACGGAACGCTTTTATCGCGTCGATAAATCCCGATCGAGGGAAACCGGTGGCACCGGTCTTGGCTTGGCGATCGTGAAGCACATTCTGGTTCGTCATGGCGGCCGTCTCGATATCGCGAGCGAGATCGGCAGGGGCAGTACGTTTCATGCGGTGTTGCCCGCCGCGCGCATTGAAACGCGCGATCAGACGGTGCTGACTACTCCGGCTTGATGCCGGCTTCCTTGATCACGCGCGCCCATTTCGCGGTTTCGGCCACGATGAGTTTGCCAAACGCTTCGGCGCTCATCGAGAGCGCCTGCGCGCCTTCCGCATCGAAGCGCTTGCGGGTTTCGTCGGACTTAACGACCGCATTCGACTCGGTGTGCAAGCGGCGCACGATTGCCGCAGGCGTGCCGGCCGGCGCGAGCATCCCCCACCAGTTGGCCGCCTCGTAATCGGGGACACCGGCTTCGGCGATGGTCGGGACATCCGGCAGCAGCGAGCTGCGATGTGCCCCACCAATGCCTAAGGCACGTACGGTTCCCGCGCGGATATGCGGGATCATGTTGATTAGCGACCCAAGTGAGTACTGTGTGGAACCTGCGATCACATCGGTGGTCGCCGGGCCGCCGCCCTTAAAGGGGACATGGACGACATCGATACCCGCCATGATTCGAAACAGCTCGCCGCCCAGATGCTGAAAGCTTCCGACGCCGGCCGAGGCATAGTTCAATTGACCGGGCTTTGCCTTGGCGAGTGCGATCAACTCCCGCACCGAAGTCACCGGCAGCTTCGTATTCACCACCAAGACATTGGGGCCCGTGCCGAGGCTGGCGACTGGCGTGAACGCGGTCGCCGGGTCATATGGCAATTTATAAAGCGATGTGTTGAGCGCGAAGGCAGTGGAGATGAGCAGCAATGTGTAGCCGTCTGGCGGCGCTTTGGCGACCATTTCGGTGCCGATCACACCCCCTGCGCCGCCGCGATTGTCGATGACGATTTGTCTTCCGAGCCGCTCGCCAAGCTGCATGCCGAGCATGCGCCCGACGATATCGTTACTGCCGCCCGGTGGAAACGGAATGATGAGCCGGATCGGTTTGGTGGGGTACTCCTGCGCCAGGGCGTCAATTGCCAACAGGGAGAAGCATACTGCGGCCAATCCGTATTGGAGGTGGCGCATCGCGTGAGAGTATCGCATCACGATCCGCGGTGGTCAGATGAGCGAGGGATCAATCGCACCTGCCAGCATCGCAAGACTCTCGAGCATGTAATAACTCCCGACGATGAATTCGCAGTTCGATGCGGCATCATGGGGTCTTGCATCGGCCCGCTTGTTGAAGCAACAGGTGGTCAAAGTGCCTGGCGTGCGCGGATCACCGGTGCGGGACGGTGTCAGGCATTGGTTGATCAGTGCGGTGGCCGTGGCCTCGGCAAATTCCTGATAATCCGGTCGACGGCTTGAGGGGGCAACCTTGGCAAGCTTCAACAGTGCGGCGGTGGCAATCGCGGTCGCGGTGGCATCGCGCTCGGTGGCAGGGATGTCGGGATCGTCAAAATCCCAGTAAGCGATCTTGTCGGCGGGGACATGCCTCATCCACCAGTCCGCCCCACGCATCGCGGCATTGAGCCATTGCTTTTGTTTCGGATCGCGCATGTATGCCATGACCGCATGAATCATGCCCCAAGCCTGCGCGCGGCCCCATGTGCTGGTATCGCTGAAGCCCTTATGCGTGTAATGGCGGACGAGCTCACCAGTTCGCGGATCGAGCGAGGACGATTGAATGAATGAATCGTCGTTCCGCAGGTGTAATGACAGGATGCGATCGGCATGATGAAACGCGATCTTCTTCATGGCCAAATCGTCATCGATGTTCGCGGCCCAATAAAGCAGGGTCGCGGTTTGCATGCTGTCGATGCTGGTTTCACTGGTACCGATATGCGAACCCTCTTCGGCTTGTTTGCCAAGCGCAATCAGCTTCAGGTCCGGATCAAACGATTGCACCATCGCATGTGCGCATTCAAGCGCCATCGCGCGCGCCGCCGGTTGATCGCCAAGAATCGCGCCGAGCGCGGCACCGTAGTAAAGCGGAAACGACCGAAAGACCGTGTCGGCATGGATGCGCGGACGTAATCGCTCGCATGCCTCGGCCGCGCGGCTCGCGTACTTTCGGTCGCCAGTCACATGGTGCGCGATCCAGTTCATGCCGACCCAATAGCCGCCGGTCCAGTCACCGTCTGCCGTGGTCACCCATTCGCCGGTGGTGGTATTGGCCCAATGCGGAAAGCGCGTACCGACGCGCTTGGTCGTGTCTTCCATCCGGACCAGCATGCGTTGGATCGCTGCCTGCCATGGGTTGTCGGCCATCTTGCCTCCTACAGAAAATCCTTGCTCCAACGTGCGTAGTCCGCATTTCGCGTCACGCGCTTCATCGTTTCATCATTGGCAACGCGTTCAAGGCGTTCCGGTGGCACGCCCTCGCGCAATGCTTTCAAGGTGTCGTGGATCGCCTGGACCGCGGCCATAATCGGCTGATGCCCCTGCAGACAGATCCGCACCCCGCGGCTCGCGAGATAAGCACGATCCATGATTTCCTTCCCCGCACCGCCCAAGATCAACGGCAGCTTCACTTCCCCTGCAATCGTATCCAGATCCGCGCGCGACTTCACGCCGACCAGGAAAATCGCATCGACGCCGGTTTTTTCATACGCTTTGGCGCGCGCGATGGCATCGGCAATGCTGGTCATGCCGGGCGCACTGGTACGCCCCGCAATGACGAGTCCCGCGTCTTTGCGCGCTGCGACCGCGGCACGCATCTTCCCAACACCTTCATCGATCGATAGCAAGCGGGCCTTGCCACCGATACCAAACGGCTGCGGAAGATCGGTATCCTCGATCGAGAGCCCGGCGATCCCCGCGATCTCCAACTCTTCGATGGTCCGCATGACGTTGAGCGCATTGCCATAGCCATGGTCCGCATCACACATGAGCGGCAGCGTGCCGGCGCGGCAGATACGCAATGCCTGCGCGGCAAATTCCGTCAGCGTGAGGATGATGATGTCTGGGGAACCGAGCACGGTGAGCGAGGCGGTGGAACCGGCGAACATGCCGCATTCGAAGCCGAGATCCTCCGCGATGCGCGCCGACATGGGGTCGAAGACCGAGCCAGGATGCACACATTGGCTGCCGGCAAGAAGAGCACGGAAGCGTTCACGACGATGAGACCAGCGGGACATGTTTTGCGTCTTTCTCGAAAGGGAACGTTCGGGTTGCGGATTACAGTTTGCCGATCCAAGTGAGTGTTTTCTTCAGGCTGGCCGTCCGATCGGCACCTGTTTGCAGCACCGACAGAATCAACTCATCGCAGCCTGATGTCTTGAGGAAGGCATCGACTTTCTTCGCGCAGGTCGCTTCATCGCCATGCAGGACGACCGCCTCGAACATCTTGGCAGACCAGTTGCCATCGCGCGCTTCCGGATAGCCGGATGCCACGAACATCTCCTGGTAGTTCTTCAGCTTGGGGTAATAGGCGAGCGATTCGACGATGCCTTGTTGCAGGTCTTTCGCATCGGTGGTGAGTGCGACAAATGCATGCGCAACCAATCGTGGGCGTTTGCGTCCGGCTGTTTTGGCGCCGCGATCCATCGCAGGCAGCGCCGTGTCGCGCAGGTACGGGGCGGGGCAGAGCCAGGTGACCGCACCATCGGCGATCTCGCCTGCCAATTCGAACGATCCGGCACGTAACGCCGAAATGATGACGGGTACATCGGCGCCGTGATTCAACTTGGCGTGCGCCTTGCAGCGCTTGCCCTCGAAGTCGACTTGCTCGCCTTTGATGAGGCCTTTGACGATGGTGACGAACTCGCGCAGATGTTCCAGCGGCTTGACATAGGGAATGCCATACTTGCCTTCGATCGCCGGTGCGTGGCTCGGCCCCACACCCAGCGTAAAGCGATTGGGTGCAATGCTGGCAATATCGACCGCCTGTTGCGCAATGACGACTGGATGCCGCGGAAACGTCGGCACGATCGCCGTGCCCATGCGGATACGCTGCGTCACCGATGCTGCCGCTGAGAAGACGGTGAGCGCATCCGGCCCGGCACCGGTGGTGAGCCACACGGCGGGAATGCCGGCGGCCTCCGCCTCGCGAATGCCGGCCAACATGCCCGCAGCGGTTTTCTCATGAATGGCGGTGCCGACATTGTTAATGCTCATTGCGAGGACTCCTTGGTGACCGATGAAATATGAGAGGGTGAATGGTAGGGTGGAAAAGCCCTGCGCATTCCACCACGGTAAATAGGCTTGCACGTAAGCGTCGATTTTTTTGGTGGAATGCGCTCCGCTTTTCCACCCTACGGTTCTTTCTCCAGGCTGATTATTGGTGGGGTCACCGCGTCATTGGCAAGGAAGGTGCGCCAATGTTCCCTCGCAGATACACGCCTTGCCCGCCAAGCGTCGCTTGCAATTCGCTTATGTTCACGGCGCGCGGCTCCACACTGTTTTGCACCGCGAGCGCCGCGCCGACGCCGGCCGCTTGTCCGGTCACCCAGCATTGCGGGATTTCGCGCATGAAGCCATGGGTATTCGGATCGCAGGCAATATGGCGCCCGCAGGCAAGGAGCCCGTTGAGTTGCGCCGGCACCAATGCGCCAGAGGGAATCGACACATTCGGAAATTTCGGTGAAAGACAAGGTGTGACGCCCACTTCATCATGGAGCGGGGCGCCGTCTGGCCATTGTGCGCGCGTCATGCGCGAAACGCCTGATAAACGGCGGCTATGCCGCACGCCAAGTTGCGGGGCACTCAACATCAGGAAGGCCTGCTCGAAACCGGGTGCATGCGCGCGATAAAAATCGAGATGCTTCGCCATCAATCGATGCGATCGAATCTCCACTTCGGACTGATCATCGATATCAAGCGCGGAAAATCCGGATTGCCTGGGGCCCATAAATACCGCGACGTCGTTACGCCACGATACGAATGGGCGCTCGAACAAGCCGACTTGCTCGCGTCCGCGCTTCATGAAATCGGCGAACTGGGTCGGTTGACCGGCGCGGAATTCGATCCAGCGATTCATGTCGACACCCGCGAATAGCCATGCGGTATTCATGCAGTGGTGGATATCGCCTTGTTCGATATCGGCTTCGAACGACGCACCGGCGCGCGCGAAGATGTCGCCATCGCCGGTCGCATCGATAACGATCTTGGCGCGAATCGCATGGCGTCCCGCCTTGTTCTCAAAGATCACACCACGCACCGCGCCGCCTTCCACGATGGGCGTAGCGGCCCAACTATGAAATACCAGATGCACGTTCTCTTCAAGCACGATTTCTTGCGATGCGAGCTTGAGGCGCTCGGGGTCGATCGTCGGCGACCAAGTAACAATGCCGTGGTAGGCAGCGGTGCGTTGCGCCCAGTGTGCGGCCTGGGCCGGATCGCGTGATCCCCATTGATCATTTGGCGGACCGGCGATGGCGTGCTGGGGCAGACGATCGAGAATCTCTTCGCCAAAGCCGCGAATCACCAAACGGCCATCCCAGTCGGTCATCCGATCGATCCAGATGACCAGGCCGCCGGTCGACAGTCCACCGAGATGGTTATAGCGTTCGAGCAGAACGACATCCGCACCGGTGCGCGCGGCCGCGACCGCCGCGGCCGTCCCCGATGGGCCGCCACCGACGACCAGCACTTCGCATTCGCGATACACCGGAATGGCGCGCGCCGGTTCCTGTACGGTGCCGAGATCTTTGCGGTCGCGCTTTTCGCGATCGACTTCGAAGATGTCAGACGACAGCAATCGCTCATCGGTGCGTTGAACTTCGCGGATCTTGGTCGTCATGGCGGGGAAAGGCAGCGAGAACGACAGGATCATACACGCGAGCGGGGGCAGGAAGGCTTGATCGGCTATGCTCGCGTCCCGTAGGCAAGGACCGTATCCAAGGAGACGTCATGGCGGGCGAACGCTCGTTCCAAGCACCGACACGCGAGAGCCTCGTTGAGCGCGCTCGCTCGCTTATTCCGACCTTGCGTGAACGTGCGCTTGCTGCGGATCGCGATCGTGGTATCTCGCGCGCGACCCATGAACTGTTCAGCGAGGCGGGTTTCTACAAGATTCATCAGCCGTTGCGATACGGCGGTTATGAGATGCCGCTCGATGTCATGATCGACTTGTGCGGCGAAATTGGCCGTGGTTGTGGATCGAGTGCATGGGTGTGCTCGAACCTCGCGGGTCAAGGCCTGTTGGTCGGCATGCACGCACCGGCCGCGCAAGACGAGGTTTGGCGAAACCATCCCGATGCGCTGATCGCCTCATCGTTTCCCTTTCAAAGTGGTAGCGGCCGGGAAGTGGCGGGCGGCCTCGTGTTGAATGGCACCTGGAGCTTTGCGAGCGGTGTCGATTTCGCCGATTGGGAGAACCTGCAGGTATTTCTGCCCGGCAAGGAGGGCGGTCCGGCGCGGCATTATTTTGTCTTGGTCCCCAAGGCCGACTTCACGATCAAGGACGACTGGCATGTCACCGGGCTGTCTGGCACCGGTAGTCGATCGGTGGTTTTGAATAATGTGTTTGCGCCGCAACATCGCGTACTCGATTCGCAGTTCATGACGGGCGGCCCATCGCCTGGCAGCGCGGCAAGTACCGGGCCGCTCTATAAGGTGTCGGCGTGGGCGGCGGGCAACAAATTGTTCACTGGTCCGGCGATCGGCATCGCGCGTGGGGCGCTCGATCTCATCGAAGAAGAAATGAAATCGCGCATCACCGCGATGGGTACGAAACTCGTCGACATGCCGACCGCGCATGCGCGAATTGCGGAGGCGGGCGCCGAAATCGAGGCGGCGTATGCGCTCATGATGCAAGACAGCGCGGAGGCCATGCAGCATGCGGAGTCCGATGTGCGGCCACCGCTCAAGCTGCGTGCGAAATGGCGCCGCAACAACGCCTATGCGGGGCAACTCTGCCTGCGTGCAGTCGAGCGCTTGTATCCATTGGGTGGGGGACGCGGATTGCGCCGCGACAATCTCTTTCAGCTCGCATGGCGCGATATCCATGCGGCGTGTTCGCAGATCCTCATGACCTGGGATACGCAATCGGTCAATACCGGGCGTGTGCAACTCGGGCTGCCCTCGCTCGATCCGCGGCTGTGAGTGACCAAGGGCATCGAGCCGACCCAGCACCGGTAGGGCGGAACAGCGGAGTGCATTGCGCCGTGTCGTAGATCGGTGGTGGTTGCTT
>CAMDRJ010000179.1 GCA_945906755.1 Klebsiella pneumoniae
GTTGATCAGGCGTCCCTGGAATGGTATCGCCTTGTGTTGACAGGCGAAGACTCGCCGGTTCCGCGTCGAATGGCAAGGCGACATTCGGCGCGGCACGACCATCATTCCCCGCTGAACTATGCAGAGGAGGAAAGGTTGCGCATCGCTGCATCCTCGCACCACAGTGCTGATGGCCGCTTGCACTCCGCTCGTACTCGGAGGCGCCGCTGAATCCGGCACAATGATGAACCATCGATTCGAGTCCTAGGGTTCCATGCCATGAAAGTCTTTCAGATTCAGGATGATTGGGGCTTCGATCATCTGCAAATTGCCACGCGGCCGGCGCCCAAGCCGGGCCCTGGGCAGATCTTGATCGCGATGAAGGCCTCCTCGATCAATTATCGCGACCTCGTCGTGCCAAAACGCGGTTATGGATCGTTCACCGGCACGCTGCCCCTGATTCCGCTATCGGATGGCGTTGGCGAAATCGTCGAAATCGGCGCGGGCGTCACCCGCTTCAAAGTGGGCGAGCGTGTCTGCCCCTGTTTCATGCAGCGCTGGACTGCGGGCGAACCCAACCTCGAACGCCTTACCGGCACCTTGGGCGGACCGATCGACGGCACCATGGCAGAGTTGATGTGCCTCTCGGAAGACGGTGTGGTGCGGGTCCCCGATTATCTTTCCGATGTGGAAGCCGCAACGCTGCCCTGCGCGGCCCTGACTGCCTGGAGCGCGCTTTGCACCTACGACCGGATTGCACCCGGCAGTCGCGTGCTGGTGCAGGGAACCGGTGGGGTTGCGCTGTTCGCCCTGCAAATCGCCAAGCTGCAAGGCGCACATGTCACCATCATTTCATCGAGCGATGAAAAAATTGCCCGCGCCAAGCAAATAGGCGCCGATGCCGCGATCAATTACCGTACCACGCCGGAATGGGCCAAGGCCTCGCGCGACATCACCGGCGGCGCGGGTTACGACCATATTGTCGAACTGGGCGGTGAAACCACCTTGCCGCAATCATTGCGCTGTATTCGCCCAGGCGGCACGATTGCCATGATCGGCGTGTTATCGGGCGGTGCCATGTCGGCCCCATTGGGCCTCGTGGTGACGCGGCAGGTGCGTCTGCAAGGCATCACGGTCGGTCATCGCGATGGCTTCGCTGCGATGATGGCGGCGTTCGCGCAACATCGTGTCAAGCCGGTCATCGATCGCGAGTTCCGCTTCGAGCAACTGAAAGAAGCGATGGCCTACCTTGAATCCGGCGCCCATTTCGGCAAGGTGTGTATTCGTCACTAAGCGGCCATGCGAAATGAATGACCGGTGATGCGCTATAGAGGGCGCGCAGCGATTACAATGCGCGCCCTATGATTACACTCAAGAATGTTTCGCTGCGGCGCGGAGCAAAGGTATTGCTCGACGGCGCCGAGCTCACGCTCTACCCCGGCATGCGGGTAGGCGTCGTCGGCGCCAATGGTTGCGGCAAATCCAGCGTGTTTTCGCTGTTGCGGGGCGAATTGCAGGCCGATCGTGGCGATGCGGACGTGCCGCGCGCTTGGTCGATTGCCTCGGTGAACCAAGATACGCCTGCCACCGAACGGCTCGCGATCGACTATGTGCTGGATGGTGATGCGGAACTGCGCAGCCTCGAAGCCAGCCTCGCCGAGGCCGATGATCCGACGGCAACCTTCGATGGCGAACAATTGGCGCTCCTCCATGAGCGCTTCGCCGCCATCGATGGCTACACCGCCCGTGCCCGCGCTGCCACGCTCCTATCGGGTCTAGGATTCCGCGACCATGAGCATGAACAACCGGTGACGACCTTTTCCGGCGGCTGGCGCATGCGCCTCAATCTCGCCCAGGCGCTGATGTGTCGAAGCGACTTGCTGTTACTCGATGAGCCGACCAATCACCTGGATCTCGATGCGATCGTCTGGCTGGAGCGCTGGCTCGGTGAGTACCGCGGCACCATGCTAATCATCTCGCATGACCGCGAATTTCTCGATGCAATCAGTCAATCGATCCTGCATTTTGATGAGCGGAAGTTAAAGCTCTATACCGGCAACTACTCTGCATTCGAAAACGCGCGCGCCGAGCGATTGGCGCAGCAGAAGGTGCTCTTCGTTCGCCAACAACGTGAAATCGAGCGGCTCGAATCGTTTGTGACCCGCTTTCGCGCCAAAGCCACCAAGGCGCGTCAGGCGCAAAGCCGCGTCAAGGCGCTGGAGAGGATGGAGCGCATCGCGCCCGCGCATGTCGATTCACCGTTTGATTTTCATTTCCGCGATTTCCCGAGCAGTCCAGACCCCGCCATCGTCATCGAGAAGGCCGCGATCGGCTATGACGCCAAACCGATTCTTAAAGATGTCACGCTCACCATCACTGCCGGCGCGCGCATCGGCTTGATCGGCGTGAATGGCGCGGGTAAGACCACCTTGGTGAAACTGCTGGCAGGCGAATTGCCTCCGCTCTCGGGCATTCGACTCGAGGGCAAGGGCCTCTCGATCGGCTACTTCGCGCAACATCAGGTCGAGCAATTGCGTCCGGAAGACTCGCCGCTTGCGCACTTCTTGCGGTTGGATCGCAATACCCGCGAGCAGGATCTACGCAATTTTCTCGGGCAGTTCGACTTCGCGGGCGAAATGGCGCTGCAACCGGCCGGCACCATGTCTGGCGGCGAGCAAGCACGCCTGGCACTCGCGTTATTGATATGGAAGCGTCCTAACCTGCTTTTGCTCGATGAGCCGACCAACCACCTGGACATCGAAGTCCGTGAAGCACTGACCCGCGCGCTGCAGGAATATGAAGGCGCGGTCGTGTTGGTTTCGCATGATCGCCATCTGCTTCGCACCACCGCCGATACCTTGATGATCGTCGCCGGCGGGCGCGTGCAGGAATTCGATGGCGATCTTGATGCCTACCGCGAACAGGTGATGGCAAACAAGAGCGTCAATTCGCGCTCCGACAATGCGCGGGCCAGCAAGAAGGAAGAACGGCGCGTCGAAGCCGAGTCACGCAATCAGCGCTTCAAAAAATTGCAGCCGCTGACCAATCGCTCCCGTAAAATAGAAAAGGAACTCGAACGTCTCGGCACCGAACGCAAGGCGATCGATGCGCGCTTGTCATCCGAAGCGTTTTACTCACAACCGGATCAAGACGAGGTGGCTGCCGTCATGCGCGATCAAGGCAAACTTGTCTTGGCGATCGAAACCCTCGAAGCAGAATGGCTCACAATACAGAACCAGTTGGAGGCGGCCGAACGGGTTGACGTCGCCGCCGCGAAATAGCACCCTTCACTTTTCACCCTTCACCTTTCACCAACAAACGTGAACGCCCCCTCCCCCCGCCAATCCTTTGCCAACGTCGACTACGCCGAAGCGGTCCGCCGGGCGGAGGCGCTGATCCCCTACCTCCAGCGCGAAGCCGGTGCGGGCGAAAAAGCCACGCATCTGCCGCAGCATGTGCTCGACGTCTTGCACGAATCAGGCTTGCTTCGTTCCCTGCAGCCCAAGGCATGGGGCGGCATGGAACTCGATTTCCTCGCGTATTTCGAACTGCCCGAAATTCTCGGACGAGGCGATGGGTCAGCCGCATGGACCTTCGCCAATCTCGCCTCGCATCATCGCAGCCTTGCGCAATGGCCAATGCAGGCGCAAGAAGAAATCTGGGGTGACAATCCGGACGCCTGCATCGCCTCCGGCATTGCGTTCGCGCAGGGACGCGGGAAACGCGTCGACGGCGGCATCCGGCTCACCGGCCAATGGGGATTCTCATCGGGGGTCGATGTTTCACAATGGAACATGCTCGCCTGCGTGGTGATGGATGGCGACAAGCCGGTCGATTGGTGCATGAATGTCGTGCCCAAGTCGGACTATGAAGTGATCGACGACTGGCAGACCATTGGTCTGCGTGGTTCGGGTAGCCGCACCGTGCGCTGCAAGGATGTGTTCGTGCCGGCGCATCGCGTGCTATCGATGCATGTGCATCGCCCCGGCCATGCATACCCTGGGCTCAACACCCATACCAATCCGACCTTCAAAGTCCCAAGCCAGGCGCTAGGCGCCTACTGCATTGGCGGAGCCTTGCTTGGCAATGCGCAAGCGGCGCTCGATGCGACGATCGAAGCGGTGAAATCGCGCAGCACCAGCTACACCTCGGCCAAAATGCGCGACTTTCAAACCGTCCAGCTTCGTATCGGCATGGCCGGCGCGAAGATCCACGCCATCCGACACCAGTTTCGCGCGAATTGTATCGAGGCCTTCGAGCGCTATCGCGCGAACGGCGTGCTCACGCTTGAAGAAAAACTCCGCTACAAACGCGACGCCGCGATGGGTATGAAGATCGTGCATGAAGCGGTCGACTCGCTCTACGAAATGGCGGGCGCCAACGGCATCTACGACAACGTGCCGATGCAGCGCATCTTTCGCGATGCCCATGCGGGCGCGGCGCACTTTTCGTTCAGCGTCGATGCGCAGGTCACGCCCTGGGCACTGGCGACGTTAGGCGGCGAGGTGAAGAGTCCGACGTTGTAGGGGCGGGATGGCCCCGTTATGCCTCAGGATGCCGCCCCACCCCATTTCGACCACGGTGCGTACGGTATGGCCTGGAAGAAAGCGCCTAAGGCGGCGCGGAACGGACTCGTCAAGCAGCAGGCGCATCAGCAAACAGGCGGGCCCTAGCTGCCTCTAGAACCGCAATCGCAGCCTCACGGGATACGGAGGGGAAATCCTCCAAAAAATCTTCAAGCGATGAACTTCCTTCAAGATAGTCGAAAAGGTTCTGGACCAGTACTCGCGTCCCCTTGAAGCACAGGGCACCACTCATAATTGCAGGATCGCGACTGATAAAAGGTATGTCCATAGCTATCTCCAGTGCGCCCAGTCTAACCTGGGCCCGGTTCTATTGGACGTCGCACCGCCGTAAAAATTCCTGCCCGAATGATGCGATGGCGCGGCGTCCAACACAATACTTGCTCGAATCACTGCCTTTCGCAGGGATCGGCGTCCGCCTCTCGCCGAGCATAGCTCCCGAGGCTCAGCGCGCTCAACCCTCACTCGGATGCGCCGGCGTTTCAAGCATGAGTTGATAGAAGCTCAGATCAAGCCAGCGGCCGAACTTGTACCCGGCCTGACGAATCGTGCCGGCATGCGCGAACCCAAGGGATTCATGCAACGCAATGCTGGTTGAATTGGCCGACTCGATGCCGCCGACCAAGACGTGGTAGTCATGGTTGCGCGCCTCCTTGATGAGTTCTTGCAGAAGGAGGTGCCCCAAACCTTTGCCACGATGATCTTTATGTACGTAGACCGAGTGTTCGACTGAATACTTGTACGCAGGCCAAGCCCGAAACGTACCGTAGCTGGCAAACCCAAGAAGCTGTTCGTTTGGCCCCTCAACGCCGATGACAGGAAAATTGTTGGTCACCTTGGTGCTGAACCAAGCAACCATCGATTCCGGACCACGCGGCTGGTAGTCCCACAGCGCGGTCGAAGTAAGAATTGCCTCGTTGAAGATGTCGAGAATCTGCGATGCGTGTCGCTCATAGGTGCAGGAGATGATATTCATCATGCAGGATTGTCAAGGATTTCGATCGTGACACGTACGCCGTTGCGCCGCGGCACACCCGCGAGTCAACCGGGCTTCCGTGCGAATTGATTGTACTGTCCGCGATCAATCGGCGGTTCGCTCTTAACCCACCGACCCCTCGTCGAGATCATACGGCACGAAGCGGCTACCTGTACTTGTACCATGCGATTCTTCCTGGCTACGGGGAAAACGCGCGTCAACAGGGGGTCAAAGTAGTCTCGAAGCATCGATGGTCGGGAGACCTTGAGGTAGCGGTCAGGGTTCTGCTGAAATTCACCGGCCGCGACAAGATCAAGTTCGTCGCGACTTGCAACCTGTTGGACGATACACGGTGCGTGAGTAATGCCAAGGGAACGAAGAGCGTACGCACGGTGGCTGCCGTTGTTGAGAACGAGGCGCCCTTCGATCTGAAAGGCGTTTAAATAATTACTCCCGAATCCGACTGCCATTGCCACGAAGGCTTGCGCCCTCCCCGAAGTCTTGAAATCGGCGACTTTTGAAGGCTGGACAAGATTGACTTCTAGCGGGCGAATGTCGTTGGATGGGGAGACGAATTGGTATACGCCATTCCCGGCTTGTCGAATTGTGACCGGTGGTTCAGGGCGATCCAAGCCAAAGGCAATCCTGGCGACCTCCGCGACATCTGGCGATGCTGACATGGTTGCCTTGAGAGCTTGAACAAAGCCCAGATTGATGAATTTCTGAAATACAACGAGAGAGTCGAGTTCTACCAGCGCGAAATCAGTAGGGACGTTTGAGAATGTGGCCTGGAAGGCAGAATCTGAGACTACTCGGTCCACGAATGACTGCATTTCTGGCGGGATAGCTTGCAGCGATGGATTGTTGGCTGCGCCCGCTTCATTCGTTTCGACTTCGGCGACGCGACGGCTCGCATTCCTCCAATGTTGGACTAACGTTCCCTGGTCAAGGGAATGCCCGTCAATGGGCCATTGTGCGGACAAAAGAGATGTATTCGCTTGCTGGTGGACGACCAATCAGGAAGACATAGTCGTCAGTTGCCAAAGACGGAAGGATTGAAGTCATATGTGGTAGGGGTTCTGGGGTCTAACGTGGAGCTAACCGGCCGACGACGGCAGGACGCCAGGCCCGGGCCGGTGAAAATGTACCGCGTACCACCGGCCCGGGCCTGGTGGCCTGCCGTTGGCGGTCCAGTTCAGCGTAGGGTTAGGCCGCGCTGTTTGTCGTGCAGCGCAGAAAGGCGGTATTGGTGCTGGCACAGTGGTTCGGGTACTGTGATTGATGAAGCGAAGGCGAGGTGGCGATTGAATTGAGTTCCTTCCGCCGCCACAGCAGGTGTTGGCCGAAGGCACGTCAGTTCCAGTGGCGGCGGCTCCACCAACTGACTTCCACACCGTGGCACCCCTGTCCAACCTCGTGACCCGCGAAGCGCAGCCGATTGGGCACAGCTTGCGAGTGCGGTGGTAGTGGTCGTTATATAGCGAGGACGCGGTGGTCATTGAGTTGAGTTTCTTCCGCCGCCACAATACGTGTAGGCCGAAGGCACCTCAGTTCCAGTGGCGGCGGCTCCACCAACTGACTTCCACACCTAGGCACCGCGGTCCAGCCTCGTGGCCCGCGAAGCGCAACCGGTGCGGCAGAGGTAGCGATTACCTGGGATGTGCTCGGACTTCCGGGCTCTGGGCCTCATGAACCATGCGGCCGATTCGGCTGTCTTGGCTGTTTGCGATGGATGCATTGGAGCGGACCTGATGCCTGCGCGGCCTAACGAATAGCGTTTATCCGCCGCGCTGAGATGCCAGATCGAATTCCAAGTGCCATCGCGGCGGATAAACCTTGTTGGACTAATGCGCCGGGATGGCGCCTGCTATGGGGATTGTAAGCTCGTCTAGGCCGCTTGTGAGGGGCCCAGGCACGCAGCGTGCGCCCTCTGGAGTGCTAAGGGGGAACTAACCGGTGCGAGCAACGCGGTTGGACGCGCGACGAGCGGTGTATGTGGGTTGCGCGCAATCCCGTTTGCCCAGCCGGCACGAGCGATTCCCTGACCGGACTGGGCCACGTTGATGGAGTGGATCCAACATCGGTGCGTCACGGTGGTCCCCGTGCAGCGCCGACCGGAGCGGCCCGCGTCGCGGTGGTGGGCAACACGATCATCACCACCTGCAAGGTGCCTTGCTGGCAGGCCGGACAGCGCAGGATGTCGATCTTCGCCACCCGCACCATGAACTCACGCGCCGATTCGATCGCCACTGGGTCGGGCGAGGGGGCATGCAGGGCGGCGCGCGCCTTGGCCAGCATTTCACCCTTGTGTGCCGGGGCCAGTAGCCCGTAATGACGGATCCGCTTGAACCCCTCGGGCAGCACATGTTGCATGAACCGTTGCACGAATTGTTCACCGGGAATACGAATCACGCGCTTGCCCCCGTGATGATCGGCGCGCACGCGCAGTTTCACCTGATCGGCCTCGATGCCAAGGATGCGCTCGTTGGAGATGGCGGTGCGGTGCGTGTAACGAGACAGATACTCCAGGACTTGTGCGGGGCCACCCATCGGGGTCTTGGCGTAGACCACCCACGGGTTGGCGAGCAAGACCTGGCGTCGTTCTTTCCAGGCGTTGGCTTGGGGATCACGGTTGAGTCCGGGACGCGCCCGATCCATCGCCGCCAGGAATTTGGCACGCAGGACTTCGGAGAGCGCATGCACCGGGAACAGAAATTGGGGTTTGCGCCGCGGGCTCTTCCACTGCCCATCGTCATCCAGTCCGCCGCAGCTCACCAGTGCGTGCGCATGCACATGACGGCGCAGATCCTGCGTCCAGGTGTGCAGCACCAAGGTGATGGCGACCTGTGCGCCCAGCCAGCGCGGGTTGGCGGCAAATTCATTCAAGGTCTGCCCGACGCAGCCCAGCAGCGTCTGGTAGAGCCAGCGCGGATGTGCCCCGGCCAATCCGTTGAGCGCGTGCGGTACGGTGAACACCATGTGCGCGTAGGGCACCGGCAACAATTCGCTCAGTCGGGCCGCGGTCCACGTCTCCTTGGCACGCGTCTGGCATTGCGGGCAGTGGCGGTTACGGCAGGAATGAAACACGTGGTGGGCATGCCCGCAGCGCTCACACTGCAGGCGATGCCCACCCAAGGCTTCGGTGCGACAAGCGAGGATCGCCCGCCACGCGCGCTCCTGGCTCGCGTTCAGGATGTGCGTGGCACGATACGTAGCACCGAAGCGGCGCAGCACCTGCGCCAACCCCGCCACGCCAACGCCCGCTCAGTGCCGCTTGGGAAGGGCGGCCAACAAATCGAGCCGGTCGGCATTGGCCGGGGCGCGAAACTGTGGCGAGACCAGATGCAGGTAGCGGGTGGTGGTGCTCAGGTGGTTGTGACCGAGGAATTTCTGGATCGAGTGCAGATCCACCCCTGCTTCCAGCAGGTGGGTGGCAAAACAGTGACGCAGCGAATGAATGCCGCCGGCTTTGGTCAATCCGGCGTGGTGATGAGCGGCCCGGTAGGCACGCTGCGCCCACTCGATGGAGCGCGCGCTACGTCGATCGCGCCCGCTGAACAGCCACTTGCCAGGCTGACAGGCGCGCCAGTATTGACGCAACACCCCAAGCAGCGTGGGCGAGAGCAGCGTGTAGCGATCCATCGCCCCTTTGCCTTGCTCGATGCGCAGCCCTGCTGCATACACCGTCATCAACATCGTTCGGCAAGCGATGTCCGAAGTGGCCGCGAACAGCCGCGCAATCTCCTCGCGCGCTAACAGCTCCGGTTGCCGTTGCGGAACCTTGGCGTGCGGAATGAGCACCGCCGCCTCGCGACGCTTGAGCACTTGCCCGTACAGGAACCGACACGCGCTGGCCGCCTGATTGACGGTGCTGTAGGAGAGCTTGCGATCATTGAGCAGGTGCAACAACCATGCTTCGATCTGCGCGGCCTCCAAGCCCACCAAACCGCTGTTGTTGTAGTAGCGCGACAATCTCACCAGCGCCTCGATGTAGCACTGCTGCGTGCGCAGTGAAAACCCGCGCACCACCATCGCATCGCGCATCTGTTCGCGTAGCTTCGACATGATTGGCTCCTTGATCTTGGGGAACATTCCCCAACATCAAGGTAATGCCGACACTCACGTCACGCTCGCATCCTCGGTTACGCGCGCTGCTCTTCCCTCATCGTTCTTCTGCCACCGCGAAGCGGTTTAGTTCAACGT
>CAMDRJ010000180.1 GCA_945906755.1 Klebsiella pneumoniae
TGATTTAGGCTCTCGTACTCGTCCATCCGCGATTCTCCTTTCGTGTGCTTGGCGGCTCACGATCGATAGTTTCGCCGGGTGGACTCCCGGATTCGTCAAACTTCTGCTGCCTCCCCGGCAGAGCCGGGGGAACTCCCTACTTATTAGCGGCGGCCTCATCTTGCAACGAAGATCACCGGTCGCAACGCTTGGCTGGCTGTTCGCGCTGCTCGCGCTGCCCTACATCGGCATCCTGGTCTGGATTCTGTTTGGTCCACGCCGGGTAGCGCGGCGGCGCCTGCATTTCGCCATCATTCGCAGCCGGGTCGAGCGCGCCACCATCGATTTCCGCAAGGCCGCATTTTCCACCGACATCGGCGAGGAAATGCGTGGGCGGTTTCGCCAGCTCATCACGCTGGCCGGTCGGCTCCGGCAACCCCCGCCCGCCCGCGCCGAAGCGGTTGAGCTGTATTTTGACGGCGATTCTTGCTACGCAGCGATCGAGGCTGCTATCGCAGGCGCCCGGCATCACGTTCACATCGAGGTCTATATCTGGGAACCCGGTGCTGCATCGGACCGGATTCTCGATCGGTTGTGCGAGCGCGCCCGCAACAAAGTCGCGGTCAGGGTGTTGGTCGATGATGTTGGATCGGGCAACGCGACCGAGCGTTACTTTGCGCCGCTCATTGCGGCAGGCGGCGAGGTGGCGTGGTTCAATCGCATCCGCTTCTCGCATGTGCGCCCAACGATTGCGAACTTCCGTACGCATCGCAAAATCGTCGTCTGCGATGGCACGGTGGGGTTTACCGGCGGCATGAATTTTTCAAGCGTTCACTCGACGCTTTCCGCAGGCGATGCAAGTTGGCGAGACACCCACGCCAAGCTCGTCGGCGCACCGGTCGCGGCATTGCAGCGCGTCTTTCTTGAGGATTGGTTTTTCTCAGGTCGGCAGTGCGCGGTCGTCGCAGCCTTTTTCCCGGAAACACGGCCGCTGGTCGACGGACCGATCATTCAGATTCTCGCCTCAGGCCCCGACACCGCCGACTATTCGATTCAGCGCTTCATGTTCTCGGCGATTACCACCGCGCGTGAATCAATTCGTCTCACGACCGCCTATTTCGTACCGGACGAAGCAACACTTGAAGCGCTCAAAGCAGCGGCGCTGCGTGGCGTCGATGTTCAACTGCTGGTCCCGCGCAAAGGCGATTCGAAGCTCGTGACCGCCGCGGCGAGAAGCTACTACGACGAGCTTACGATCACCGGCATTCGTGTCTATGAATACGGGCCTGCCATGCTGCACGCGAAAACCCTTGCGATCGACGATGCCCTTGCGCTTGTTGGGACCGCCAACACCGACAATCGCAGCTTTCGCCTGAATTTCGAAGTGGTCGCGGCGATTTTCGATCGCGGCACGGCAGAGCGCCTACTTGCACAATTCGATGTGGATCTGTTGTCGGCCAAGCGCTACCGACCGATGTACGACCGCGGCAGGCTGAGGCCACGGCTCACCGCAGGAATCGCGAGATTGTTTTCGCCGTTGCTGTAACTGGGCATCAACCCGATCCGAGCCGCTCATCGGTCGGCGCGATCTCGGTCACGAGATCGCGAATCAACGGCTTGTTCGGCAATGGCTCGATGCGCATTTCGCGTGCCTCAAGTCGTGCGAGGCATGCATACACCGTCTTGCCATCGACCTGCATCATGCATTCCTTGCAGGCATTCGCGTTGATGCATGAAAAGCGAATCGCCAGACTTGGATCGGTGTGAACACGGACCCAGCGCAGCGCATCGAGCACTGATTGACCGGGCTCAAATGGCACCGCATGCGTTTCGGTCCGTGGCGCTTCACCCGGTGCGCCGCGACGAATCTTCAGGACGACGGTTTCGCTCATTGTTTCGCCGCTGAATGGAGTGATGGGCGCCGACCAATCGTAAAGCCGTTACCCGCGATGCGAATGGTTTGATTGATACGCCAGGTCTCGTCCATGCCTGGATAGTCCTCGCGTTGATGCGCACCGCGGCTTTCGGTGCGAAGCAGCGCCGCTTGCGCGACCGTGTCGGCCACCTGCAACATGCTGCGAAGGTCGAGCCAGTCGAGGCGCGAGGCGTCGTGTCCGGCGGCAAACTCGGGCATGTTCTCGCCAACCTCCGCACGCATTGAACGGATCGCAACGAGGGCTCGCTCGAGCCCTTCTTTGGTGCGAAATGGCCCCACGTCGTCTTGCATGACATCTTGCAGGCGCGCGAGCATCTCGGCCGGATTGAAGCGCAAGGCGGGGCCGAGGGGCGGTTGTGTCGATGCGGAGTCGCTCCATGACGCCTGCGCGGTCGCTTGCACGCGTGCCGCCGCGCTGCGTCCTGCGACCCGGCCAAACGCAAGCGCCTCGGTGATCGCATTGCCAGACAACCGATTCGTACCGTTCGCGCCACCGACTGCTTCACCCGCCGCGAAAAGCCCTTCGACGCTCGTTTTCATCGCACGATCGACCTGGATACCGCCCATATGGTAATGCGCGATCGGTGCAACTTCGATCGGCTGTTTGGTGAGATCGATGCCGTTCTTTGCGATGCGATCGATGACCGGTCCGAACGCTTCCTTGAGAACCGCCGCACTTAGGTGTTGGAATGACAAATAGGCACCGCCATGCGGCGAACCGCGGCCGGCCGCAGCTTCCTTGATGATCGCGTAGGTCGCAAGATCGCGCGTCAACACGTACTTGCCGCCTTCGGTTGCGCCATAGCGATGCGTGAACTCTTCCATCGCACCATTTAGCAGACGCCCGCCCAGCTTGTAGCGGAAGGGGTCCCACATGATCGGGTCCATGCCGATCATGCGCGGTGCGAGATGGCCAATCGGAAAGAACTGCACGAACTCCATGTCGATCAGCTCGGCGCCAGCGCGAAGAGCGAGTGCATAGCCATCGCCACCCATATTGGCCGATGCACTGTTGCGCCGGTAAAGGCGCGTCAAACCGCCGGTCGCAATGATGGTGGCACGCGCGGCAATCGATACCGCTGCACCGGTTGTATTGTGAATCGCATGCGCACCGACACAAATGCCGTCCTTGGCGACGAGGTCGGTCACCACGAGATCGCCGACCCGCCGAATCCCTTGGGTGCGGATCACTTGCGTGCGCAAGGTGCGCGCCACCGCGGGGCCGGTATTCAGAAAATCCACATAGACGCAGCGCGGACGATCATGGCCTGGCGCGGTCACCTGACTCATATGCCCATTCGCGCGCGCCCAGCCAACGCCCCACGCATCCATCTCGCGAATGCATTCGATACCGTCTTCGCAAAGAAGCTGCGCCAAGTCGGGATCGCAAAGACCACGGCCGGCCGTCAAGGTATCGGCCAGATGGTGCTCCCAGTGATCGGGCACTTCCTCGCCCACCGCAACCGCAACCGTCATTTGCGCCATGACGGTGCCGCCACTGCGTCCGATCAGGCTGCGATCGATAAGCAGCACCTTGGCGCCATGTCGCGCCGCCTCGATTGCGGCATACATGCCGGCGCCACCGGCACCGATAATTAAAACGTCTGTTGTGAGATGCATGCCGAATACTGATTCAAGATTGGTATCGCGCACCGATGCGCGACACTCCCGACATCCTTGTCAAGGACGGAGGGGGACGCTATTCTGCCCGGTCCACCGGATGTTCGTGTTTCCGGTGACCCGAGGAGAGCATTCATGTTGCAAGAGCACGTCCCCAATATCGCAAAGCTGGTCGAATCCGATCGGGTGCACCGGCTTTGTTATACCGACCCGGATATTTTCGAGTTGGAGCTACGCAACATCTTTGCGAAGACCTGGCAATACTGCGGTCATGAATCCCAGATCCCGAATACCGGCGATTTCTGGACGTTTCAGATCGCCCGGCAACCGATGGTGATGGTGCGAGGCGATGATGCCAGCATTAGCGTTCTCTACAATCGCTGCCCGCATCGCGGTGTGCAAGTCTGCGGCTCGCGTAACGGCAATGCCGGGGCGGCGCTCACCTGCCCATACCATTCCTGGCGCTTCCATCTCGATGGCAGTATCGAATCCGTACCGCTTGAGAAAGGGTATCTCGGGACGCGGTTTGATCGTGAGAATCCGGCCTTCCATATGAAGAAGGCGGCGCGTGTCGATAGCTATCGCGGCTTCATCTTCGCCAATCTGGCGGCCGACGGCCCCAGCCTCACTGAGTTTCTCGGCGAAGCACGCATCGCGATTGACGATATGTGCGATCGCTCGCCGGTTGGCAGAGTCGAAGTCGTGTTCCCCTGCAATCGCGTCATCCAGCGCTCGAACTGGAAGTTCTTTATGGAGAACCAGATCGATGCGGTACACCCCTCATCGACGCATATGTCGACCGGACAGGCCGCCGCCGAAGTCGAGCGCAAGATCGGCCGCGAATCAGGCGAGAAGCCGCTGCACTATCACATGCTCTCCGCGTTCACTACACCGTTTGATAAGTGGGATCTACTGGAAACGATCGGCTATCCCTATGGCCATACGATCCTCACCGGCTACATGGGCTTGCGACCCACCGATAAGGACACCCTCGAACATGAGGCGATCCTCGAAAAGGCGTATGGCAAGGCGAAAAAGGAAGAATACGTTTCGCGCAACATCCATCATTGCCTGCTCTATCCGGCAGTTTCCATTCAGTCGCCATTGCAGCAACTGCGTGTGCTGCGCCCGCAGGCGGCCAATCGCACCCTCTCTGAGATCTGGCACTTTCGTCTGGTCGGCGCGCCCGAAGCGATTTATCGCCGGTCGCTCTGGTATTTCAACCTCGTGAATTCGCCATCCACCTTGGTCAATGCAGACGATCTGGAGAACTGGCAGCGCGGCCAATGGGGCCTCACCTCCGATGGCGGCGATTGGGTGAGCTTTCATCGCGACTATGGCCGCGACAAAGATGACGGACAAGTCATTCGGTCCACGAACGGCTGCTCCGAGGCGCCGATGCGCTCACAATTTCGCGCCTGGTTGAAGTACATGTCGGCGGGAGACGCCTAGATGGCCGCCAAGAAGAAAATTGCCAAGGTCGCCAAGCGGCCCACCAAGGCTGCATCGTCAACGTTTGAACGCGCGATGAAGAAGATCAGCACACCCCAAGCAAAGCGCGCGCCGGCGGGAGACCTCCATCGCGAGATCGAAGCCTTTCTTTTTCGACAATCGGAATATCTCGATTCGCGGCAGTGGGCAGCGTACATCGATCTCTTTGCCGATGACGGCATGTACTGGGCACCCTCGCTGCCCGAGCATGAACACTGGGACGGCAAGCCTGCCATCTTCATCGAAGACAAAGACTTGATGACCGTGCGCATGAAACGCGTGCTCCATCCCAACGCATGGTCGCAGCAGGCGGAATGGGCAACCAGTCATGTCGTCTCGAATATCGCGATCGAAAGTGTCGGCAAGGACGGCACGATCCAGGTGCGGTCGCGCTTTCACATGATGGAAATGCGCCGCGATGACATCAGGCATTTCGGCGGCAGCTATCGGCACACGATCGCGCGCACCAAGGATGGCCTGCGAATCAAGTTGCAGCGAGTCGATCTCTTCAACGCACAGGCGGCCTACGAATACGTGCTGCAAGTGTGGGTCTGAACTGATTGAAAATCACCCCGCTGCATGTATTGGTCTTTGCCACCTCCTATGGTTGCGTGAGCGTTTTTACCCGCTCGGCACTCGATGAGGGCACCGGCTCGACCACGGTTCTGCTGATGCGTGGCCTCGGATCGGCGCTGTTGCTCTGGGTTAGTTTGTTACTGGCGCGCATGGAATGGCGCTTGCCGCCACGCGAGAGAAATCGCTCTCTCGCGTTCGGCCTGCTGCTCGCTGCCGGAAATTTCTGCATGGTGGAGGCCGTTCGCGAGATTCCGGTGCCGATTGCGGTATTGATTCTCTATACGTTTCCGATTTTGACTTCGCTTGCCAGTGCGATGCTCGGTCGGGAGCCGCTGACGACGCGCATGCTCGTGGCACTCGTCATGGCCTTTGCCGGCCTTGCGATCATCGTGCAGGCACGCATCGATGAATACACGATGAAGGGGATCGTACTGTCATTTGGGGCTTCGGTCATGTTCAGCTCGGTTCTCGTGCTGCAAAGCATCGTGTTCAAGGATGGCGATCCGATGCGACGAACGCTGCACATGCTCGCCACCGTGGCCGTCGTGATGATCGTCGCTTGCGCGCTGTCGGGCGGGCCGCAATTTCCCACGTCGGCATACGGTTTGTCGGCCCTCTTCGCGATTCCGGTCACTTACGTGCTTGGGATTACCGGTCTCTTCATGGCGGCCCGCGCGATTGGTCCGGCTCGCACGTCGCTCTATATGAATTTCGAGCCGGTGGCAGCGGCCATCCTTGCGGCGCTGATTCTCGACCAGGCATTGACGCCGGTGCAGATTGGCGGCGCGGCGATCGTATTACTGGTACTGCTGGTCGCGCGGCGCTTGCCGGCTAGCCCGCCCGTTCCGGTGCCAGCGGGCAAGGCGCTCTAAATCGCCGCAATCGGCTGGACTTCAACCAGAAACGGCTCCTGCACCAGACGATCGACCATGAGCAATGTGTTCGGTGGATACTTCCCGTCAGGAAACATCTTCGGAAACTCGCGCTTGCGAAACGTCATGAACTTTTCGATGTCTTGCGAGTGCACCAGATAGGTGGTGAATTGCACGACATTCTTCCAGCCGGCACCCTGTGAGGCGAGCGCCGTTTCAATATTCTTGAACACCTGCACACACTGCGCATCGAAGTCGTGGGCGCCGATGATATTGCCCGCCTTATCGGCCGAAAGCTGGCCGGCGATGAAGAGAAACTCGCTGGCCTTGACACGCGTGATCTGCGAATACTGACCAAGCGGTTTGCCGAGCGTATCGGGATTGATAATCTGGATTTCGGCAGCCATTGATGGCTCCTTCAGTAGAGATTGGTTGGCGACGCAGAAGATCTACGAAACGAATTCATTGGTGAACAGATCGGCAAGCGGGCTTTCCTTCGGCACGATATTCTGTGACACATAGAATCTTTGCAGATCGGACAACCGTTGCGAGTCCATCTGCCCAAGCACCGTCTGACCTGGATAAACGAGTGAGTTGTAGAGACCAAACGTCTCTTCGACAAACGCTTCACGGCCCTTGTGTGCAGGCACCGCCGCGATGTAATCACGCGTCGCGGCTTTCGGATCGGTCATGATGTCGCGCATGCCACGCAACGTCGCGCGCACCACTTTGCGCACGAGTTCTGGACGCTTCTTGATCACCTCATCGGAAGCAAGAATCGCCTGTGCCATGCTCTTGGTGTAATCGAACGCCGGCATCAGATGCAGTTTCGCGCCGGTGCCGCGCGCCTCGGCGATCCATTCGGGCACCGCGGTCATCGCATCCGCCTTGCGTGAGGCAAAGAGCTGCCAAACACCGGCCGGACCGGCGGCTTGCGCATCGACATCGCCCTTATTCAAGCCGGCACCGGCCAGCATCGCGAGCAATGCAAAGTAGCCGCTATCGGCATAACTCATCGCGGTGATCGTCTTGCCTTTGAGATCCTTCGGGCTCTTGATGGTGGAGTCGGCGTGTACTGCAATGGTGGTCATCGAACGTCCACCGAGTACCGCCACCGATTTGACCGGCACACCTTGCGCACGCACGATGATCGGCGTGTCGCCAAAGGCGCCGCACATCGGTGCATTCCCGGCGCCCACCTGCTTGGCGGCATCGACGCCGCCACGTCCTGGTTGGAAATTGATCTTTAGACCCTCAGCGGCGTAGTAGCCCTTGTGTTGGGCAAGCATCCAAGGCGCGAAGGCCACCTGCGCGGCGGGCGCGGGCAGCAAATAGGTGATCTCTTCGGCTGCTTGTGCGTGGCCCGTACGGCTGGTAAGAATGAACGGCGCACTCGCGAGCGCGGGCAGGCTGGCGACGAATTGGCGGCGGGAGAGTGCCATGCTGAAGACCTTTCAGTACGTTTGATGAAGAACCGGTTGCAAGATGAGGGGAAACATCCCCTCATACTCCCCTAAGTTTGGGCCGTTTGGTGTCATTTTGAAACGGCCTCTAAGAAGGTATGGATCGACGGCGTAGTATCGATCAACTGCGCAACCCTTGCAGCAGACCTTGTGGTATTGAAGAATAGCCGATTGCCCGCCAGGACCGAAACCTTTTGATCCGGCCCGGGTAACGAGGAACGCTGATGCAAATGGTGCCGCAAGAATCTCTCGCGATGTGGGTGCAGCCCGATCGCGTCCATCGCAATGTGTATGTCGATCCGGGCATTTTCGAGATGGAAATGGACCGGCTGTTCGGCCGTGCATGGCTCTTGCTTGGGCACGTCAGCCAAGTCCGCAATCCGGGTGACTATTTCACCACCCGTATGGGACGCGAGCCGGTGCTGGTCACACGCCACACCGATGGCACGGTCCATGTGTTCATCAACCGCTGCACGCACCGCGGCTCCTTGCTTTGCCATCAGGCGAAGGGCGCGGCGAAAAGTTTTTCATGTCCATACCATGGCTGGACCTTCGATACCGACGGCAGCTTGCAATGGGTGCCGACGCGTGGCGGCTATGAGCCGGGCGCCGACGCGAAAATTCGCGAACTTGGATTGCGCCCGGTGGCACGAATCGATCAATACCGCGGTTTTATCTTCGCCTCGCTCGCCGCGACTGGGCCGTCCTTGGTGGATTTCTTGGGACACATGACCACCTCGTTCGACGATCTCGTTGACCGTGCGCCAGAGGGTGAATTGGAGATTGCAGGCGGCGTGTTCAAACATGCCTACAACGGCAACTGGAAGCTGGTGCTGGAAAACCATCTGGACGGCGTTCACCCGAACTACGTACATGCCTCATCGGTCAACGTCGCACGCGGGGCGCCCGATCCAGGCAGCCCGGAGCGCGAATCCGATATCGCCATTCGGCAAATGCGTCAGAACGGCGCCCCGGAAAATGTCTGGGAATCGATCGGCATCTGGACGACCGATCATGGGCACGGCTACATGGGTGATTACCATAACGACAGTCGCCTGGTGGTGGGCCTCGACAACCCGGTGTTCAAGGACTATCGATCGCGCCTGGTTGCCAGACATGGTGAAGCGCGCACACGCGAGATTCTTGGGGTGACGCGCTGGAATTCGATCGTCTATCCAAATGTTTCCTTCATGAGCCAGTTTCGGCAACTGCGCATCGTGCATCCGCTTGCGGTTGATCGAACCGTTGTCTACACCTATTCATTCAAGCTGAAAGGCGCACCCGAGCAGATGTTTCGCGACACCATCGCGTTCGCCAACGTGGTCAATGGCACCGCATCATGGGTGCTGACCGATGACCTGGAAGTCTACGAACGAATTCAGCGCGGGCTCGGCGCGGCCGGCACCGATTGGGTGAACCTTTCGCGTGGCCTCGGGAACGATGTGGCGGATGCTCACAACACGCGCCGTGGCGGCACCGGCACCAGCGAAATCTTCATCCGCAATCAATTTTCGGCATGGCTCGCCTACATGACGGCGGAATGACAATGAACAAACCGTCTTTGTCCCGCACCACCATCACGTTAGCGGAAGCTGAGGAACTGCTGTATCGGGAAGCGTTTCTGCTCGACCGGCATCGCTTCGATGAATGGCTTGCGCTGTTTGCCGATGACGCGACCTATTGGATCCCTTTGGAAGAGAACCAGGCCGATCCGCTCGAAACGAGTTCCATCGTCTATGACAATCGGGAGCTACTGGGCCTGCGCGTCAAGCAGTATC
>CAMDRJ010000181.1 GCA_945906755.1 Klebsiella pneumoniae
TTCCAGATTCGTGCCAATCGGTATGAAGACGCCTTGCCGGGTGGCTGGGATCCGGTCGCCCGTCTAAAAGATCAAGACATCGATGGCGTAGAAGGCGAAGTGCTGCATCCCACCCTTGGGTTTAGGATGTTCTGGCTGCGTGACCATGGCCTGCAGCGCGCTGTCTTTCGCGCGTACAACGACTGGCTGGCCGAATATGCGAGCCACGATAAGAAACGGCTGGTGGGTCTTGCGCTAATTTCCGTCTACGACATTACCAAGGCGGTCGAGGAGATCCGACGCGCCGCGAAGATCGGCCATCGCGGCATCATGATCGCGTTATCCCCACCGGCCGGGCAGCCCTATAGCGCGTCGATGTACGACCCGATCTGGGCCGAGGCGCAAGAGCTTGGCTTACCAGTCGTGCTGCACTCGATCACCGGTAGTGAGGAAAGCCGGCTCTCGATTGCCTATTGGAATCCGGATATGACGATCTATCCGGTGGTGCGTCATCAGGAAGCCGAGCGCACGCTTGCGCACTTGCTTTGTTCTGGTGTGTGCGAGCGCTTTCCGCGATTGAAGTTCGTGTCGGCCGAGAATGGCATCGATTGGATGCCGGCAAGCCTTGCGCGCATGGATCGCGCGATGACGTTCGGTACGCGTGCATTGCAGGTGGAAGTGTGGCCGACGAAGCTCACGATGAAACCAAGCGAGTATTTCCGGCGGCAGATGTTCGTGGGTTTCATCGATGAGCCGGAGGCAGTGCCGATGAGGAAGGAAATCGGCGTCGACAATCTGATGTGGGCATCCGACTACCCGCATTTCGCCTCGACCTGGCCGAAGTCGCGCGAGTTCGTGACGAAAGCGACCGCAGGCGTCGATGTGGCGGAGCGCAAGAAGCTGGTGCGGGACAACGCGCGGCAGTTGTTTAACGTCAGTTGATCGAACGATTTAGCGTAGGTCGGAACGGCGGAGCGCATTCCGACGGAGCGATGTTGCAATAGTGCGAGCGGTGGAATGCACGTTGCCGGTGGAATGCACTTCGTTCTTCCACCCTACGTGGCTCGCTTTGTTTATTCGGCTTTGATCCCCGCCTCACGAACGACCCGCTGCCAGCGCTCCAGATCGTTTCTGATGATCGTGCCAAGTTCGGCGGGTGTGCCGGGGAAGGGCACCAGCCCGAGCTTGCCGAAGCTTTCCTGCACGGCAGGCAAGCCAAGTAACGCGTTCACCTCAGTGTTGAGGCGCGTAATGATTTCCGGTGGCGTGCGGCCAGGGGCCATGAAGCCGATCCAGATTTCCGGGTCCATGCCATCGATATTGCGCTCACGAAACGTCGGAATGTCGGGGGCGATGGTCGAGCGCTCCTTGCCGACCACCGCGAGCACTCTCACCTTGCCGGCCTTATGCAGCGACATGCCTTGAAACACGGTGAAGAAGCCGGCTTCAAGTGTGCCGCCGATCACATCATTGACCATGCCGCCGAGTTCCTTGTACGGGACGTGCACGATGTTGAGCTTTTCCTGCAACCGAAACAGCTCCATGAACAAATGATGCGGCGTACCGTTGCCCGGCGACCCGTAGTTCAGCTTGCCCGGTCGCGCTTGCACGAATGAAACAAACTCATTGATGTTGTTGGCCGGCACGTTGGGATTGATGCCAAGTGCCATCGGTGCCTTGGCGACCGGACCAATCGGCGCGAAATCGTTCGCCGCGTCGTAGGGCAGGGTTGTGCGTAACGCCGGTGCGGTGGTGAAGACGATCGCACCTAGCATGATTGTATGGCCGTCCGGCGCCGCTCTTGCCAAAGCGGTGGCGCCGATCACGCCGCTTGCACCGACCCGGTTGTCGACGATGATCGGCTGCCCGAGGCGCTGGGTGAGCATCGGCCCGAGCTGTCGCGCGATGAAATCCTGCGCCGAGCCGGCCGTCACCGGGACGATCATGGTAATTGGGCGCGTCGGATAGCCTTGGGCACTTGCCGTGCAAGAGCTAAGGAGCGCGCATAGCAAGCTCGCCTTGACCGCCCCATTCAAGCATTCCCAAACGGTTGTTCGCTGCACTTCTTGCATGGTTGATCCTCAGGAGGTTGCGGAAGATACGTCGACCAAAACGTCATTACCATCGATTCTCACGCGATATGCGCGTACCGGTACGTCGCATGGGGCGGCGACTGGTGCGCCGGTGCGCAAATCGAAGCTGCCGGCATGGAGCGGACACACGATGGTGCTGCCATCGAGCCATCCTTGATCGAGATAGCCGTTGGCATGGCTACACATGACATCGAGCGCGAACAATTCCCCGCCGACACACGCCAGTACCAATTCCGTCCCATTGGCAACGACCGCCATGATCTGGCCTTCGTCGATGTCCCCACGCGAGGCGACCTTTACATAGCCGCTCATGAGCAGATACTCCCTATCTGACGCAGCGGGCAAGATCCCGGTGCGGACCGGATCTTGCCTCAATTCGCTGCCGGCAACAATCGCACTTTCGGGCACTATGCTTGACACAGGACAGAGCGAGGCAATAGTCTCTGTAGCTGGTTGCTGTGAGCGCCCGATATACGAAGAAGGCAGGGCAGCCTTCGAAGGAGACAAGCATGTTGCAGACGATCGCGAAAGCGCCGCTCGAATGGCCGGTCGAAGGCTATCGGCGCGCGCCGTTCTGGGTCTACCATGATGAGGAGATCTATGCGCGCGAGCAAGAGCGCATCTTCCGTGGCCCGGCATGGCATTTCCTGGCCCTCGAAGCCGAACTTCCCGATCCCGGCGATTTCAAGAGCACGTTCATCGGCGATACGCCGGTCGTCGTTACGCGCGACACCGATGGCAAGCTGCACGGCTTCGTCAACCGATGCGCGCATCGCGGCAGCCTCGTCTGCCTTGAACATTCCGGCAAGGGGCGCAAGCGCTTTACCTGTGTGTACCACGCCTGGAGCTACGACTTGCAGGGCAATCTGAGCAATGCTGCGTTTCGGAACGGGGTTCGCGGCGAAGGCGGCATGCCCAAGGACTTCGAATTGCGGGATCACGGCTTGCAGAAGCTCAGGGTGGAAAGCTATTACGGCATCATCTTCGGGACGATGTCGGCGGCGACCGAGCCGCTAGAGCAATATCTTGGTGGGCCGGCGACCACCGGCATTCGGCGCGCGATGAATCGGCCGCTTCGCGTGCTGGGTTACGACAGCCAGATCATTCACGCGAATTGGAAGACCTATCACGAGAATACGCGTGACAGCCTGCACGCCAACATCCTGCATGCATTCTTCGGCACGTTCGGGGCCTCGCGTCATTCGCAGGAGGCGGGCATGGTCATCGATCCGACCGGCCGGCATTTCTATGTGTTCACCAAACGCGGCACCGAGAAAGAAACCGCCGATTACGATGCGACGGCGGCATCGCTTCGCTCGGTGAAGCCTGAGTTCTCATTGCAAGATCCGACCGTACTCAATTGGCAAGACGAATTCGGCGATGGCTGCTCGGTCTACATCACGACGATGTTTCCGACCTTTGTGATTCATCAGGTGCAGCACAGCCTTGGCGTGCGCCAACTCATTCCGAAAGGCCCAGAGTGCTGCGAGTTGATCTTCACCTATTTCGGTTATGCGGATGATTCACCCGAAATGCTCAACACGCGTCTTATGCATATCAACACGACGGGTTCCGCGGGTCTCGTATCGATGGAAGACGGCGCGGTCTGCGAATTCGTCAATCGGGGAACCGCCGGCAGCGGTGATGCGGCCTCGTTCATGGAAATGGGCGGCAAGGATCTCGAATCGGGTGGCACCACCAAGCTGTCGGAAAAACCGTTGCGTAACTTCTGGAACGTCTATCGCAACATGATGGACCTGTGACGATGGAAGCCAAACCGGTGGAAGAAGGGCTGCGTCGCGCGGTCGAAGACATGATCAACGCCACCGTGCGTGCGATCGATGATGATCGGCTGGAGGCGTTCGTCGAATTCTTCGCGACGCAGGCGGTCTACAAGGTCGTATCGCGCTTCAATCTGGAGCGGAATCTCCCGATGGCGCATATCAGTTGCACCACGCGCGGCATGATCGCCGATCGTGTCGCCTCGCTGCGGCATGCCAATATTTTTCCGGCGCAACGCTATCGGCATCTGCTGAGCGGAATCCACGTCACGGGCAATGCGGACGGTTCGGTAGCGGCGCGGACCAGCTATATGGTGGTCCGTATTCTGGATGATGGCTCGACATCGATTTTTTCCACCGGCGAGTATCGCGATCAGATCGTGCTGGAAAATGGCATGCCGCGGCTTCGTGAACGCATCGTGGTGTTCGATTCGAAAAGCATCGATAGCCTATTGGCCATTCCGCTATGAGCGCTGCCGCGCACCAAGGCAAGAAGCGCGTTGCGGTCGCGATCGGCGACCCGGCCGGTATCGGTTGCGAAATTGCGTTAAAGGCGTTGCGTCATCCCGAGATCCGCGCCGCCTGTGCGCCGGTCATCGTGGGCGATGCCTGGCTGGTCTGCCATTGCAATGAGCAGTTCAACACCGGCTTTCATCTGCGCGTCGTTGACTCACCCAGCGAGCTGCGATTTGATGGCGAGGCGATCGATGTACTGAACGTCCCGATGCTGGATGCCGCGTCATTCAAATTTGGCGTGATCGATGCGGTCAATGGTCGGGCATTGATCGAATACGCCGGGCGGGCCGTCAAGCTCGCCACCGAACACATCGTCGATGCGGTGGTGTGTGCGCCGCAGAATCAGACCGCGGTGAATCGCGCCGGCATCCGCTTTGACGGCTATGCGAGTTTCGTGGCGCGGCAGACCAATACACCTGAGGAAAATACCTTTCTGCTGCTCGCCTCGAAGCGCTTTCGCATCTGCCATGTCACGCTGCATGTGTCGGTGTTGGATGCGATCAAGCAGGTGCAATGCGCGAAGGTGAGGAAAGCGATTCACGCGGCCCATGCTGCCTTGAAGCAAATGGGCATAGAGCGTCCCCGCATCGCGGTGAGTGGTCTCAATCCGCATGCGGGCGAGGGCGGCTTATGGGGTCGCGAAGAGATTGACGAGATTGCGCCGGCAATTGCACAGGCGAAGGCGGAAGGAATTGATGTGGCCGGGCCGTTTGGAGCGGACGTCATGCTGGCCCAGGGTGGCTATGATGGCTATGTTGTGATGCTGCATGACCAGGGACATATTCCAGGCAAGCTGGAACCGGCGAGCGTGGGCTTTTATGCCGGCGTGCCGATCCTCTGTGCGAGCGTCGCGCATGGCAGCGCGCACGACATCGCTGGCAAGGGTGTCGCCGATCCGGCGAGCATTGTGAATGCATTGCGCTGGGCGATCGGTGTTTAAAGAGGAGGCCGGATGCGACCATTGCTGATATTGATTGCGACACTCCTTGCCGGTGTCGCGCATGGACAGACAAGCTTTCCGGTGAAGCCGGTGCGATTCATCGTGCCGCAACCGGCCGGTGGTGGCTATGACACGATCACGCGCGTCATCGTCGCACGCGTGCAAGAGTATTGGGGCCAAACGATTGTGGTCGACAATCGTCCGGGCGGCAACGCGATCATCGGCACCGATCTGGTGGCCAAGGCCGCACCCGATGGCTATACGATGATGATGGGCGGCATCGGGCCGCATGGCATCAATCCCGCGCTGTTCCCCAAGCTGCCCTATGACCCGGTGCGGGATTTCACGCCGATTGTCTATGTGGGCGCCGCGCCGAATTTGTTGGTGGTGATGCCGACGCTTCCGGTGCGAACCGCACAAGAGTTGGCCGAGTTGCTGAAGCGCCCACAGGCACGCGCGATGAGTTACGGCAGCAATGGCAATGGCAGTTCGACGCATCTCGCCGCTGAAACGTTTCTCCATATGATCGGTGCGAAGGCGGTGCATATCCCATACAAAGGCAGCGCGCCGATGGTGACTGCGCTACTTGGCAATCAAGTCGAAGTCGCGTTCATGAATATCAACGATATCCTCGTGCATGTGAAGGCGGGCACAGTGCGCGCTTTGGCGACGGCCGCGACGCAACGCGCGCCACTCTTACCGGACGTGCCGACCATCAGTGAAGCGGGTTTTCCGGGCGCGGAATCGCTCGCCTGGTTTGGCGTTTTCGCACCGGCCGGTACTCCACGCGAGATCGTGTTGAAGGCGAATGCGGACTTGAACCGGGCAATGAAAGAGCCGGAAGTGCGCACGCGTCTCGGCCATAATGGCATGGAACTCGCAGGCGGCACGCCCGAGCAGTTCGGCGAATTCGTGCGGGCTGAAATCGCCAAATGGACGCGCGTCGTGAGGGAAGGAAATATCCGCGCGGACTGAGGTCATCCTAAAGCGGCCTCTAAGACGCGCTTACGACTGCCCGCCGCTGCAATTGATGGTCTGTCCGGTGATGAACGACGCATCATCGGAGGCAAGGAACGCAATCGCTGCGGCCTGCTCTTCCGGCGTGCCGGGGCGTCTGATCGATTGCTGGCTGCGGATGTCGGCGATCATCTGATCGCGATAGGCACGATACTCATCGGTCTCCGGTGCCTTGGCTAATTTTCCGGGTTCGATCGTAAGGCGCGAGGTCACGCCGTCTTTGACTTCCGTGCCGCCCGGGGATACGCAGTTCACACGAATGCCGTATTCGCCGTATTCCATCGACAGCACCTTGGTGAGCGCGATGATGCCGCCTTTGGAGGCTGCATAGGGACCGCGATGCAGCCCGCGTGGCGATTGCGAACCGAGATTGACGATCGAACCTGACTTCTGCTCGACCATGATGGGCAGTGCCGCAAGACAACACCACATCGTCGGATAAAGGCTCCGATCGAATTCCAGGCGCACCTGCTCTTCGGTGTAGTGGTGATAGGGCTGAATCCAAATCGTGCCGCCGACATTGTTGACGAGCACATCGATCCGACCATAGCGCTCACGCGTGGCGGCCATCAATTGCTGCGCGCCCGCGAAGGTGCTCACATCGGCCAGCACCTTCAAGGCATCGACGCCGTGCTCTCGCAATTCATTGGTGGTGCGCGTCGCGGATTCATCGATGCGTTCGGCGACCACCACCTTTGCGCCTTCGGCACCGAGGCGCTTTGCGGTCGCGCGTCCAATACCTTGGCCCGCACCGGTAACGATGCAAACCTTGTTGAGAAGGCGCTTGCCACCGGCTGCGCGCGGATCGAGTTCAGGCATGGAGGGATTTCCTGGTCAGGTCGGTTGAAAGGGGAAGACCGTTAGTCGTCACTAAGAGGCCACTAGCATAACGAACCTTTTGATCCGGCGATTGCCGCATGGCGATGTTCAGCGTGTGGGCATTGCGGGCTTTTCAACATGCGATGTTCCGCTGACCGCATAGCCGCGGATTCCCACCGTCAGCCGTCGAGGGCTTAAACAAAGTCACGATTTGGTGCCTAATATCGGCGGCTATCAATGGCGCTGCGTACGCCGATCCCGGTTGAACATCGCTTCTGGTGTTCGCGCTGTGGATGCAAACCTGATGAGACGGGGTGATAGCGATGTTTGACGGTCTCGCAATGAACAGGGACGCTGCACCCGGTTCTTCACTCCCGGAAGTTGGCAGGGGCATTACGTGATGAAGCCAGGAGGCGTGCCATGGACGTTCAAGCGGGATACTTTATTCAGCCTGCGCGGACTTCGAGAATGGAATGGGGCGTTCTCATCATTTCCATCGTCGGTATTGCGTTTGCGCAAGTGGTGTTCGCGCATGGCGACATTCATGACCGGGTGCGGGTGCTGGATGCCCGCATCAGAAGTGAGCCCCAAAATATCGAGCCGCTGATTCGCCGCGGCCAGTTGTTTCTTGAGGCCAATCATTTCAACGAAGCAATCATTGATTTCCGGCGCTCGCTCGATTTGGATCTCAATGCGGTCGGCGTTCGGTATTACCTTGGACAAGCGTTTTTACGCAGCGGCGATGCCGCCCAGGCCGAACGCGAAGCGCGTCTTTATATCGTCGGCACGCGTGATCAGGGCGAAGACGCCGCGGTACAAGGCTACCGGTTTCTCGGGCAAGTGCTTTCCGCCAGAAACCAACCCCTCGCCGCGGCGGTTTCCTATGTGACGGCGCTCTCGAGATCGTCAGCGCCCGAGGCCTCCCAGTATCTGGAAGCGGCTGAGGCCTATGTGACCGGCGGCAGCACCCATTTCGGCCGCGCACTTAAGGTCTTGGACGAAGGGATCCGCCGCTTTGGGACGATCACCTCGCTGCAGCAGGCCGCCATCGACATCGAGCGCAAAGCCGGCCGCTTTGACGCGGCGCTCTCAAGACTGGAGACACTCATCGCGCAGGGGGATGCGCGCGAGCGTCGGCTGTTCCAGAAAGGCGAAATCCTGTTCGATGCAAAACGCCTGGCCGACGCCGAGGAAGCCTATAGCCAAGCCGGCAGCCTACTGCGTGCGATGCCGCCCGCCGAGCAAAAATCGCATGCGCAACTGACCAAGGAAATCGACGCACGCCTAGGTGCGCTGCGCAAGGTAAGTGGCGGGCAGTAGGGGGTTTTGCTACGTACCCCGCACCGATTCGGCAACCAGGCTATCGATGTCCGGCCGCTCGCGAATGACGCCATCGATCACGAGCTGATCGGCCACCAGTTCCAGCACCTGTCGATTCGCTTTGAGTCCATAGGGAAACGGATCTCGCCCAAAGGCGCGTAGCTGCGCATCGAGGTCGTATTCGGGCAGAATCGTGCGGGCCCTGTCGCTGCGTCGATAGGCTTCCTGTTTGGCGCGCTCGAAGGCCTGCAGCATGCTCATCGCCAAGCCGGGTCGTTCCGCAAGATGGCGCTTCTGGATGATCAGCGTGTGATTGACCGGTGTAATGCCGAGCGCCTTATGCACATCCGCTAACGCTGCCATCCATTTTTCGCGCGAGAAATGCACGATGCCGGGTGCGGCATGGACTTCCACTTCAGGCGCGCCAACCACGGCATCGACTTCGCCGCGTTCCAGCATTTTTTGCGGGGTGGTGTTCTCATCGATATTGATGATCTTGATGCCGGTCTCGGTGGGGTGATCAAACCCCATCGCGTGATCATGGCGCAGGCGCGCCGGTCGCGTGTTGAGCCAGGAAATTTCGCGTGGATGAATGCCATAGAGCGTCTTCAGAATGATGCGAATCCAGATACCGCCGGTCATGCTGAAATCGGGGATACCAAGCCGCTTGCCGCGCAGATCAGCGAGTGTCTTGATGCCGGCTGCCTCGCGCACATACAACTCGCGATAGAGAAACACCGGCTTCGAGGTGAAAATCGGTACCGCGATCCAGCCGGCATAGGCCGGATTAGCATGCTTGCGGGTGGCGATGTAGTGCGAGATCGAGAACTCGAACATGTCGAAGTCGTTCTTGGTGAGCGCGCGCAGAAAGGCCGCGCCGATCTCACCGTTATCCCATTCGAGTTCAACGCCCTCGGGTTTTACCGTGCCATCGATCAATGGCTCAATGCGGGCGTTCGGTCCGAATGAGATCAGCAATTTCTTGTCTGCCATGTTGACTCCCATTAATTTAGGGTCTTCAGGAAATCGAGTGGGTAAATTGAGGGCTAAAGATGCCTGAAACCCGCGTGGATACTGGGGTTGCGGCATGTTCAATGCTGTTCAAAATTGGCATCATGTTTGAATGGCAAATTCAAAGAA
>CAMDRJ010000182.1 GCA_945906755.1 Klebsiella pneumoniae
GATCTGCTCGCGGTGAGCCGCGAGGAAGCGCACGTTGAATTCCGCAAGCCGCGGCCGCTACCCACGGTGCGCTGCGATCCGGTGCGGGTGCGCGACCTGTTGCTCAATCTTGTTTCGAACGCGATCAAGTATAACGATAGCGCCCGGCGCTGGGTCGAAGTCGGCTACCGCGAGGAATGCGCGCAGATGATCTTCCATGTCAAAGACAACGGCATCAGCATTGATAAAAAATTCCACGAGCAGGTCTTCAAGATGTTCAAGCGGCTGCACGGCCGCGAGGAATACGGCGGCGGCGCCGGTGCTGGATTGAGCATCGCTCGCAAGATCGTCGAGCGGCACGGCGGGCGCATCTGGATCGATTCGGCACTCGGAGAGGGCACGACATTCAGCTTTACGCTGAATGCGAAAGGCGCCGCGTGAACGTGCCGCGCAGGCGGTCGGTGCTGGTCGTGGAAGACAGCGACGAGGATTTCGCGGCGATCGAAGAGGTGATCCGGCGCACGGGCCATGCTGACGCGGTGCGCGCCACCACCGCTGAGAAAGGGCTTGCGATGTTGCGCAGCGCGAGCCTCGCCGAGCGTACGGCCATGGTGCTGCTTGACCTCAACACGCCCGGGTCCGACGGCCGCGACGTGCTGCGCGCCATCAAGTCCGATGCGTCCCTGCAAGCCGTGCCGGTGGTGGTGTTAAGCACGTCTGCCAATCCGCGTGACATCGGCCGCTGTTATCGAAGCGGGGCCAACGGCTATCACGTAAAGCCCTTCGACCCGGGCGAGTTTGAAGGGCTGGTCGAGAAGATCATTCAGTATTGGCTGTTCACAAGTGCCCCGTTTGAGCGAGGTCGCGCATGACGCTTTCGAAATTTCAGTCCGCGCGCGGTCGAGCCGGCCCCATGCAGCAGGCCGCGCGCGCAAACGATACCGGGTACCAGACCCTGCGCGTGCTCATCATCGACGACAATCCCGATGATCGCAACATGATCCGCCACGCCCTCCTCCGGTCCGACGAATGCAGGTATATCGTGACCGAGGCCGACACCGGCGCCAAAGGGCTGGCCCTATGTGCCGCCGCAGGCCCCGCGCCGGATTGTGTAATCGTCGATCTCTACCTGCCCGACCTGAGCGGGCTGGAGGTCATCGAAGCACTGTCCAACGGCACCGCCGAGCTGCCGTTCCCGGTTATTTTGCTCACCGGCTCGGAACATGAGAGGCGCGACGCTCGGCACGCCCTCGCCCTAGGCGCCCAGGATTATTTAGAAAAATCCGGCATCACCGGGCAGAGTCTAAACCGCTCGGTCGCCAATGCGATCGAGCGCTTTCGCCTAGCGCAGCGCATAAACGAAAACGAGCATCGGTTGCGTCTCGCGCTGGAGGTGTCGGCGACCGGCATGTGGGACTGGGACATGCGGACGAATGCGGTGCATTGGTCGCCTGAGTGCTACACGATCCATGGCCTGCGCGACGACGAGTTCGACGGTACCGCGGCGAGCTTCGACAAGCTCTTGCATCCGGAGGACCGGGCGCGCGTGTGGGCTGCGGTGCGCGCGGCGGCCGATCAGCATGCCCGTTACGAATGTGAGTTTCGCATCGTGCGCCCCAACGGCGAGGTGCGATGGGTCGCCAGCCTGGGGCAAGCGATGTACGACGCGGATCGTCAGCCGCTGCGCATGGTGGGCACCCTCACCGACATCACGGCGCGCAAGCGCGCCGAAGAGGCACTCCGCGTGAGCGAAGCAGCCGCGCGCCAGCGCCGGGAGGAACTCGAACGCGCGATGGAGGCGATGCCGGCCGCGGTGCTGATCGCCCGCGACGCCGCTTGCACCGATATGTACGGTAACCGTACCGCTCGCGAAATGATGCAGATCCCCGCGCTGCGCACTGTGCAAGGCGTCGCCGAACTGGATGTTCCTCGTCATGAATTCTGGTCGTACGGCCGGCGCCTGCCTGCGCAGGACTGGCCCATTCGACGTGCGGCTGCAACCGGCGAAGCCGTGTCGCAGTCAGTGTGGGAAGTGAGACGCCCTGACGGCCGGACGGTCGATATTCTTGGCAACGTACTGCCGCTTTTTGACGACGCGGGGGGGGTTGCGCGGCGCCGTCGGGGTATTCATGGATGTCACCGCGGAACGGCGCCGGGTCGCGAACCTCACTTTTCTCGTGGATCTGCAAAAGCAGCTGGCGCTCTGCAGCGCGTCGTTGGACATCATGCGGATCGCGACTGAGCGGATTGCAGAGCATCTGCACCTCGCGCACTGCCTACTCGCCGAGATCGATGAGCCGGGCAACCTTTGCACGGTGCTCGAAGATCACCATATCGTCATCGTCGCCATTACTGCCGCTGCAATCAGTTTCATTTTCATCGTCGTCTCCGTTTGAGAAGCTGCAAATGCCGATTGCGCCGACTAAGATCAGGGCGCTCACGGGTAGGCCTGCGCAAACGCGTTGCCGGTGCAGAGGAGCAATGCGAGGAACAACGTAATGACATGTGTCGGAGCGCCCATCGGTAAATCCCTTTCGCAAGCCACGCGATCGTTTCGCCCCCTTGTCAAAGGGGGTGGCTGAATGCAATGTGCCGGGGGATTGAAGTAAAGCCAGCGCCGTCTTCAATCCCCCGCCACGCTTCGCTCAGGCACCCCCTTTGACAAGGGGGCCAAACGCCGCGCCTCGCCCCATTCTGGCATGTCCGTTCCGATGTATTATCTGACCAACATCGTGACCAAGTGGAGAAAGCCATGGGCGCCGTCAATCTAGCTGAGGCCAAAGCGCATTTGAGCGAGTTGGTGAGCAAGGCTCAGGGCGGCGAGGAGACCGTCATTACGCGTCGCGGGCAGCCAGTCGCCAGGCTCGTACCGGTTGCTCGGCCGAAAATGGCGCTTCGTTCGCTCTCGAAGTTCCGTGCCGCCTTGCCAAAGTCGCGGAAGTCCAGCGCGGAGCTGATTCGCGAGCTGCGGGACGAGGTCTATTGATGGTCTACCTCGATACGAGCTTTGTTGCGCCGCTGGTCATCGCCGAGGACGCAAGCGATGCGGTGGAAGCCCTCGTCCTGAAATTGAAACCTGGCGAACTATCGACCAGCATGTGGACGCGGATCGAACTGGGCAGTCTGGTGGCGCGCAAGGTTCGCATGGGGCAACTTTCCGGTTCCGAAGCCGAAGCCGTGCGCCGCGAGTTCGTTCGAATTCTGGACGAATCGTTCGAAATTCTCCTGCCGGCTGCAGCGGACTATGCAGCCGCCGCCAAATACCTGGAAATTCCCAAGACCCGCCTGCGGGCGGGGGATGCGCTTCACTTGGCCACTGCGGCAAACCACGGCGCCAAGAAGATACTGTCACTGGACAAAGGATTCGTCGGTACAGGCAAGCTCCTCAAGCTGCCGGTGACCAGAGGCATCAGGAGTTAAATCAAGGCCGCCTAGTGCGATTTGTGTCAGGAGCGCCGTTGTCAGGTCTTGCGATGTAGCATTTGATTACAGGGCGGCCGCCTATGACACGGGTGATTACACCTTACAGACGATAGCCGACGCGTTGGGCGTTCATTACTCCACTGTCAACAGGGCGGTGAGTGGGAAGTAGATGCTGTATTGCAAGACCTGACACCTGCGCGTCCCCTTTTATTACAACCGGCGGTTAGACCGCAACTGTGCGTCAGTAGAGCTTCGCCATCAACCGTTCGAGGGCACCCTCGCGTCCCGGTGCTGTGGCGGCGAGCAGGCCCTCCTGCTGCAGGATCGAGATCAGCTGGCGCGGCGCGACACCCTTGTAGCCCACGATCTCCACGTGCCCCGCCGGAACCTGGACGTTGGCGAGGCGCGGGTACCTGTCGATGATCGGCTGGTACTGCTCCGCGAGGCTGAAGACATAGTCGCTCTCCAGGCAGGCACCGCCCGCGTCGCGACGGCGGCAGGTCTCGCGCTCATCGGTGACCACCTTCACGTAGCGCCGCACCGATGCGACGAGCGGACCGGGGCGGCGGATGAAATCGGAAGAGGCGGTGATTTCGTACCAGTTGTCGCCGGTGACGGCCCAGCAACTGAGTGGGACCGTGCCGAGGCTCGCCCAGTGCAGACTGCGATAGCCGCATGGGCCGGCGACTGCGATGCCCGAGACTGGCGCCGAGACCGTCACCAGGTTCACGTTCACTCCGTCGCGATCCCACTCCGGGCGTTGCTCGCCCTCCATCGCCTTCCTCGCCACCAGCCCGCCCATGCTGTGTCCGATGACGGTGAAGTCGCGATTGCGCATTCTTTCCGCGAGTGCCCCGACTGCGGCGGTCAGCTGCGCGGCGCTGCGCACCAGGCTGGCCCGGTCGTCATAGCTGAAGCAGACCGCTTGCTGGCCGTGGAACGCGTAGAGCTGTGCGAGCGACCGGAACCCTCCCGCCGACCCATTGCAACCATGCACCAGCACGGTCACCGGCTTCGACGAGTCGAGCGAGAAGGCCTTCTCCGGCGCATCGGTGCAGGGCCCCAACTGTGGGAGCAGGACGGTGATGTCGGGAGCGGGGAGCAGGCCGGCCTCCAGGGGCGTGGGGTCGAGATCCGGCGGTTGCAGGAACGCGCAACCGGAAAGCAGGCTCGCAAGGAGGGCACCGAATACGATGCCGCGAGCAAAGAGGAATCTAACCTGAGGAGACGGCAATCCTTGGTAAGGGCCCATGCGATCTAACGAGATTGTGGGACGACTATCTTCGGATAATGCACCATCGAAACGATCGAGGCAATCGCAAATACAAATGATAGCCCTTCCTTCGTCAAGACCGCCCAACCATGACTCGCTACAAGTCGCCGACGAACAACATTAGCTTCAGCCGCCTAACGACGTTTTATAAAAATCATTCTGGAAGGACTCCTTTTTTTGATTTTGCACCGTTGGAACAATCAGCGCAACGACTCGGCGAGTCGAGTCGTTAGCCCTTCAGTCGTTGAGAGCCCCTTGCCATGGCCCGCTATAAGCAGATCGACGCAAGCCCGCGCTCCCTAAAACAAAATCGGACGCTACCCTTATTTAAGGAATGCAAAGGGTTGCCTCACAGCTTATCCGTCCGACCGCGAACTCGAACTCACGGCAATGAGCCGTCACACAGCTCCAAAAGCACGCAACCGGAATGCCGTAATTCGAGCAAGGATCAATGTGTTGGTTGGCGCCTGTCTGGGTACGGGGTCGGCCAATGCGGTAATAGCGGCCTACCTAAAAGGACAATGCATGCCTTTGATGGGGAATGCGTTGTTCAACGAATACGAGGATGTATTCGGTCGCGGTGCCTTGTTTAAAGGTTGCAAGCTGAGCCGGAGTGAACGCGACGAATTGCTTGACGAATTTTTCGGCTGCTGCGAATGGACGCGCATCTACTACACTTATGGTGGCCCAATTTGCCGGATGAGGCTGACAACCATCTGGAAGAACTTGCTGTTGCCGGCGGGACGGATTTCATCGTGACGCGCGATTTGCGTCATCTGCGAAATATGCAACTGCGTTTTCCGCAGTTGGATATTGCTGCTTTGGCAACCTTCTTGATGGAGATATGACATGACAGCATTGACCGTTCGCTTACCCGATGAAAAGCACCGGCGGCTCAAGGCGTTGGCCTTACTGGATAAAACGAAGGGATGATGCTGTAGGGCTTGCGCATAACTTTCGATGGCGGTCGAGGCGTCAGCTACATCCCCTCGCATTAGCGGCGACATGCGTCTCCAGATCGTACCCTGAGCTTCGCCGCGTGCTTCACTTGTATCCTCTGCGCCCACTCACGTAAGCCACTCCGGCGCCCTCCCCCCCCCCGCTGCAACCCCAAGCGCCGCACCGCGCGGCCCAATGCCCGGTCCCTCCCGCTGAAAGTTCGTGCAGTAGGCGAACGATAGATTGCGCTCGCGGTCGCACCACGCGAATGCGCCGCCGGTGCCGGTGTGCCCGAAGGCCTTCATGTTCTCGCCCATCGGCACGGTGTTGGGTTCGTTATGCATGAAGCCGTAACCCATGCGGATGCGCCGCTGGGTCATGATGCAGTCGTCGTCCCACACCAGTTGTGATGCGCGCGCCACGGCCGCGGCGGAGAGGATGCGTATGCCGTCGATCACGCCATCACCGGCGAGCATCGCGTAGATGCGTGCCATCGCGCGCGCATTGCCGTGTCCGCCGAAGGACGGCATTTCGATTTCGCGGATCTCGCGGCAATTCTGGAAATACCCGATCTTCGGCGCTGAGCGGAATGCGCGGCCAAGTGGTGTCGAATCATTCGCTGCGATTTGGAAGAACGTGTTCTTCGGGTTGGGATGCATGTCCGACACGCGTTTGATCTCATCCGGCCGCAGTCCGATCGCGTAGTCCGCGCCTAACCGTTCGGTAACTGCTTTGCGTAGAAACGCTCCCACGCTCATTCCCGTCACGCGCCGCACGATCTCGCCCAGAATAAAGCCGATGTTGATCGAGTTGTAGGCGCCTTTGGTGCTGGGCTCCCACGCTGGTTCTTGTTGTTCGAGCGCACGGATATGCGCGGTCCAGTCAAACCACGAGCCGGGCGGTGCATGATCGCAATAAATGACACCGCACGTGTGCGACAACACATGGCGCACCAGCACGCCCGATTTGCCCGCCGCCGCGAGCTCCGGCCAGTAACGCGCGACCGGCGCATCGAAGTCGACGAGTCCGCGGTCAATCAGGATGTGGGTGCAGAGCGCACACATGCTCTTCGCGAGCGAATTCATGATGACGATGGTGTCTTCGGCCCACGGAATCGTGCGCGCAACATCCCGGTGGCCGCCCCACAGATCCACGACCTTGTGCCCGCCCTTATAGACGCACACAGCCGCGCCCACTTCACTACGCTCCGTGAAGTTGCGTTGGAACGCTTCGCGCACTGCCGCGAACTTGGGTTCGCATACGCCGTTGATGAGATGCTGCACAGTGGCCATCGCGATCCCTATTGCTTGGTAATGCCGACCTCTCGCGCGAGCTTGCCGTACTTCTCATAGTCGCTTTTCAGCAACTCGGTCATGTACTCGGGCGGTTCGTTCCAGATTTCGAGGCCGAGCGCGGTCATCTTTTCGCGCACGTCCGGCTCTCGCATCGCCGCATTGGCTTCCTTATTGAGAAGGTCGACGATTGCCTTTGGCGTGCCGGCCGGCGCGACGAAGCCGAACCAGCCGCCGGAAGTAAAGCCGGGCACTGTTTCGGCAATCGTCGGGATATCGGGATAATTCTCGGCGCGCTTTGCCTTCGCAATGCCAAGCAGACGCAGCTTGCCGCTCGTCACGAACGGATACATGCCGGTGAATGAAGCGAATGCAGCATCGACGCGGCCGCCCATGATCTCGGTCGCAATTTGTGAGACGCCCTTGAACGGCACATGCAGATAGGTGAAACCGACCATCGAACGGAACGATTCCGTCGCGAAGTGCAGGAACGCGCCTTCACCGTTCGACGCGAACGAAACCTTGCCCGGATTGGCTTTCAACTCCCGGATGAGTTCTTCCACGGTCCGAATCGGCAGATTCGGATTGACGACGAGCGCCAGATAATTGGTGGCGATCAGCGCGACACCGGTGAAGTCCTTGATCGCATCGAAGGGTGGCGTCTTCATCGCGTGCGGCGCGACCGACATATTGCCGCCCTGCCCGCACGCGATCGTGTAGCCATCGGGCGCTGCCTTGGCGACCAGCGCGATGGCGATGGTACCGCTTGCACCCGGACGGTTATCGACGATCAACGGCTGGCCGAGGCGCTCGCTCATCTTCGCGCCGAGCAACCGCGTCAAGACATCGCAGGCATCACCGGGCAGCGCACCGATGACGACGCGGATCGCCTTGTTCGGATAGGCCTGTGCGAGCGCGTTGCCGACGCAGAGGAGCAATGCGAACAACAACGCAGTTGAACCCTTCGGAGCGCGCATCGGCAATCTCCTTTCGTAGGCCACGCGATCGTGGCCGCCGTAGCCCTACTTTCCAGGCAACGCCGAGAGCCTCACATTTGCCGGCCGCACTGCTCTCACCAGATCGGGATACACGTACTTCGAATAGTCGAGCGGCGCCTTGAGTCTTTTCTGGGCCGCAAGCTGATCCTCGGCGATCTTGATAGTCGCGACCGCACGATCGGTCCAGGTCATGTTGAACTCGACCTTCGGCATCAGTTCGGTCGCCAATTCGAGGGGCATCTTTAAGAACTTCGCCACCATTCTTGCGGCGGCGGGACGATCCTTGCCGATGATGTCGTTCGCTTCGATGAGCGCGCGCATGAACCGTTCAGCGGTCGCCTGGTTCTTCTCGATCCAGCCGCGGTTCATGTAGACGAAGTTGATGTTGTTGTAGATGCCTTCGGCGTCTTGCAGGATCTTGGTGCCCTTCACTGCCATGAGCGTGCGGGTTGGCCAGGGTTCCCAGGTTGCGAAGCCATCGATATCGCCACGCTCGATCGCGGCGAGCATTTCCGGGGCTTCAACATCGATGATCCGGTAGTCCGCAGCGTTCAACTTCTTGATCTGCACGACCCGATTCCAGAAAATCTCGCCACCGGTGCCTTTAGCGACGCCGACTTTCTTTCCCTTCAGCCCTTCGAGCGTATCGACGTTGCGGCCGACCACCGACAACCATCTGACGAGATAGGTACCATCGGCCACCGCGACCACGTTGTTATCGACGCCGTGGTTGATCACGCCCGCGAGATCGGACCCGTACGCGGCCTGCACCTGATTGCTGATGAGGAAGGGCACCATCGCCGAGCCCGACGGCCCGGTGTTGATCGTGACATCAAGACCATTCTTCTCGAACAGGCCCGCTTCCTTGGCCACATAGAACTGCGAGAAGGCGGGGTCGACTCCGGTGGCGATCGTCATCTTGACCAGCGATTGGGCAACAGCGCCGCCCACCGCAATCATCATCCCTGCGGCGAGGGCCGCCATTCGCATCAATTTCGTCTGCATCGTTGCTCTCCTTGATAACCGTGAAAAATCCGTTTCGCCCCCTTGTTAAAAGGGGGTGGTTGAATGAAATGTGCCGGGGGATTCAAGTAAAGCACCGTTCTCTTCAATCCCCCGCCACGCTTCGCTCAGGCACCCCCTTCGACAAGGGGGCGAACTGCCATTCGTGAATGATCCTACTTTACGTCACCGGCTGAAAACGCCCGGCAAAAGCATAGATTCCCCAGCGGAACAGCCGATCCGCGATAAACCCCATGAACCCCAGCACCAACAGTGCCACAAAAATATGATCGACGAGCATATAGAGGCGCGCATCCCAGATCATCTTGCCAAGCCCCGCATTGGCCGCCACCAGCTCTGCCGCGACGATCGTCACAAACGAATTCGCCATCGCCAAGCGCATACCGGTGAGAATGAACGGCATCGTCGCGGGTAGCGCCACATGCAGGAAAATCTGTCCACGACTGGCCCCAAGCGAGCGCGCAGCGCGAATCTTGTTCGGCGCCACCGCGGAAACGCCGGCGGCGGTATTGATGATCACGATGAATACGGTCGTGTAGATGATGAGAAAGATCTTCGATCCCTCACCGATGCCAAACCAAATGACCGCCATCGTAATGAGCGCGGTCGCCGGGATGAAGCGCAAGAACTCGGT
>CAMDRJ010000183.1 GCA_945906755.1 Klebsiella pneumoniae
GCAGGCGCATAACGTCGTGTTGGTCGGCGGACCGGGTACCGGCAAAAGCCATCTTGCCACCGCCATCGGTGTATCGGGTATCACCCGACACGGCAAGCGCGTGCGCTTTTATTCCACGATCGATTTGGTCAACGCATTGGAGCAGGAGACGCGCACACCTTCAGCATGGGCAAGATTAGCCATGCCGACCCAAAGCGGTGCCTGCAGCATTTCCCACGGGAAATGCAATAGCAGCGCAAAGAGCGCGAAAGGCAGCTCGGGGAGGCGCGCGGACAGCATGCTTACTTCGCCGGTTCGAACCCAGTAACGGTGTACTGCCCGCCGATTTTCTCAGCGTTGAATTTGATCTTGTCACCGGGCTGGAGCTTGTCGAGCATGACCGGGTCCTTGACGCGAAAGACCATCGTCATCGCCGGCATATCGAGATTCTTGATCTCGCCGTGCCGGATCGTGACTTTGCCCGCGTCCTTGTCGATCTTGCGGACCTCGCCATCGGCAATGGGAGACGCGGTTGGGGCGCTCGCCGCCTTGTTGGACTGCGCGACGGCGTGGATACTGCCAACCGATAATGCGATGGCGGCGGCGAGTACGAGTGTATTGGTGTATTTCATCATGATCTCCTTTGGATTAATTGAACAAGGGGGCTCGCCCCCTCGTAACGCTCCGAAAAAAATGGAAACTCTGATTACGCGAGATAGCTTACTCAGCGTTTCCAGAACTTACTTAACGATAATTTTTCCGACCATCCCGGCCTCGAAATGCCCGGGCACCAGACAGCCGAAGTAGAACTCCCCCGCCTTGGTGAACTGCCATACGATGGTTTCCTGCTTGCCGGCGCTGACATGCGCCATGTACGGTTCATCGTGTTCCATGTTCGGGTGTTTTCTCATAAGCTCGGCGTGCTCTTCGAGCTCTTTCTTGGTGCCGATCACCATCTCATGGAGCACCTGGCCCTTGTTCTTCACGACGAAACGAATCGTCTCGCCGCGTTTGATGGCGAGCTCGGCCGGTGTGAAGCGCATGGTGTCGGCCATGTCGATGTTGACCGTCCGGGACACTTTCTTTGGATCGCCCTGGCGACCGAACGCCTTCTCTTCGGTACTGATGGCGGCGGGTTTGTCGGATTTCTTGGTGTGGCTGTCGGTGTGTGCAAGCGCGATCGCCGGCAACGTTACGAATAGCGCTGCAATCAAAATGTTCTGAAGCATGGTGGTTCTCCGTGGTTGACTTCAGTGATTACCGTGCCCGGACGGCTTGCGGGCAGTGAGAGATGGTCCGGCCGATTGGGTCGGTTCGGGCGCTCGCTCGGCCTTGGGCGGTTCACCTTGCCATTCAAACGCGACGGTGTCGGGTGGATGCTCGTACCAACCAGGGTCGCTGTAGTCGTTGCGCGCCAATCCTTCGCGCACCTTGACCACAGTGAACATGCCGCCCATTTCGATCGGCCCAAACGGCCCTTGCCCCGTCATCATCGGCAGCGTGTTATCGGGGATCGGCATTTCCATCTCGCCCATGTCGGCCATGCCGCGCTCGCCCATGACCATGTAATCGGGAACGAGGTTCATGATCTGGCGCGCTACGCCGCGATGGTCGACGCCGATCATGGTCGGTACGTTGTGGCCCATCGGGTTCATCGTGTGATGCGACTTGTGGCAATGAAACGCCCAGTCGCCCGGCGCATCGGCGACGAAATCGAACGCACGCATCGCACCGATCGGCACATCGATCGTGACTTCAGGCCAATGTGCCGACGGTGGCACCCATCCGCCGTCGGTCCCCGTCACGCTGAAGGTGTAGCCGTGCAGGTGGATCGGATGATTGGTCATGGTGAGATTGCCCATGCGGATCCGCACGCGATCGTCCTTGCGTACGACCAGGGGGTCGATGCCGGGAAACGCGCGGCTGTTCCAGGTCCACAGATTGAAATCGAGCATGGTATTGACCTTCGGTGTCATCGCGCCGGGCTCGATGTCGTAGGCGTTGATCAGAAAGCAGAAATCGCGATCGACCGGCATGAATTTCGGATTGCGCGGGTGCACCACGATGAACCCCATCATGCCCATCGCCATCTGCACCATCTCATCGGCATGCGGGTGGTACATGAAGGTGCCCGAGTGCTTCATCTCGAATTCGTAGACGAAGGTCTTGCCGACCGGGATCTGTGGCTGATTCAGGCCGCCGACGCCGTCCATGCCGTTAGGCAAGAGAATGCCGTGCCAGTGGATCGTCGTGTGCTCGGGCAATCGGTTCGTCACGAAAAAGCGCACCTTGTCGCCCTCGACGCATTCGATCGTGGGGCCAGGTGACTGCCCGTTATAGCCCCACAGATTGGCTTTCATGCCGGGCGCGATCTCACGCACGACCGGTTCGGCAATGAGGTGGAACTCCTTCCAGCCGTTGTTCATGCGAAACGGCAACGACCAGCCGTTCAGCGTCACCACCGGGTTATAGGGGCGACCGCTCGATGGCATAAGCGGCGCCTGGGTCTTTGGGGACTCCTGCATCGCCGCTTCCGGCAGCGTCGCGGCGCCCGCTCTTGAGACCAATCCGGCGCCGAGCGCGACCACACCGGAACGCTGCAGGAATTTGCGTCTGGATAACATCGTGCTTTCTCCTTTGTTGATGTTAGTGTCCGGCAAGCACCGGATCATTCATTGGGCGCAAGCTGCCGCCGCCACCAGCCGCGCGCACGCTTGGCCCACCGGGACCGTTGAGTGCTGCCTGGAGATCCGTCGCGGCGAGCCAGAATTCGCGCAGCGATGTGATGTAGGCGGTGACGCTCATCACTTGCTCGCGCGCATCGGCGAGCAGCTCGAAGACGCTGATCAGCATGCCGTTGTAACGCAGCAGGTTTTCCTCGGATATCTTCTTTCGCAGTGGCACGATTTCATCGCGGTAATGCTTCGTCGTGTCATAGGCGGTGCGGGCGATCGAAAAGGCATCGCGCACTTCCGAGCGGGCATTGACCGCGATCTCAGCGAGGCGATGCACCGTCTGCATGTACTGCGCCTCGGCCTTGGCAACGCGTGCGCCGCCCCAGTCGAATAACGGAATTTGCAGACTGATCTCGATGCCGCGCTTCCAAGCGTCGTGGCCTTCCTTGGTGCGCGCAGGCCCTAGTTCTAGCGCGTTGATGAAGCGGGTCGTCTTGGTTAGACCGAGGAGCGAGGCAACGCTTTCGGTCTGGCGCTTGGCGGCCTGGATATCCAGGCGCTCTGCGATCGCCTTCGCTTCGAGGTCGGTCCACACCGGCGGTTCCGCAGGCAGATCGGGGAGACGGCCGGGAAGATTGAATCGGATGTCCTCGCCAAAGAGCCCCATGAGCCGCGTGAGCCGCTCGCGCTCGGACACTGCGATGCGTTTAGCTTGCGCGAGCTGTGCAACCGTTTCGGCGTAAAAAATCTGCTCGCGCATCTGCGTGAGCTTGGAAAAATTACCGGCCCGCGCCATGCGCCGTGCCAGCTCCGCGCTCGCTTCGGCTGCGGTGTTGACCTGTTCGAGGTACTTGACCATCTCACTCGCGGCGACAGCCTGGAAGTATGCCCGGCGCGTCTCGAACGCGACATCGAGCACACGGCTCGATACCTCTAGCTTGGTCTGCTCGAAGCGATGCGCTTCGATCTTCCGACGCAACGGCATGGTGAGCAAATCGATGATCGGAAAGGTCAATGCCCATTCGATCGACCTGCTTTCACCATTGCGGACGCTGAGGTATGCAAAGTGGGGATTGGTGAGACGACCGGCCTGCACGAGATTGGCCTCGGCAATCCCCAATGCTTCATAGGTACTCTGGAGGTCGCGATTGTTCAGCAACGCGATTTGCACCGCGTCATCGACCGCTAGCGACGCATTCAGACGCTCCCTTACGAACGCTTCAACACTATTGCTGTTTTTCGAAGCGAGCATGACTTTGGTGTTGGCGCCCAGACGTTCCTGCGCGGTCGCCTCGACGGCGCTAAAGCCACCGTCCTGCGAAAACGTCGCACATCCGGCGAGAGCGAACGTGCCGAGGGCAGCCAATACCGCGCGATACTGCGCGACACGAATAAGTCGCATGAATGCTTCTCCTAGTGCTTGTGACTGGAATGTCCAGGATCCGCGGTGCCGGCCGGCAGCGACGGAGCGCTCGCCCCGCGAGGCACAGATGCTTCCGGCGTTGCCGCAGGCTTGGCGACGCCCGGGGTGCCATCCTTGATATGCCCGGCATGTCCACCGAGGCGAAGGACTTGGTCGTTGAGTTCACGCCAGGAAGCGGGCTTTTCCTCCTGGTAGCGGCGGTAGCTCGTGTACGGCGAAACGTATTCGGTAGTCGGTGATTGCAACTTCGCGTCGGTTGGATCGGGGCGACTCTGGCCGATGGCGCCGTTAGTGACGCCGGCGAACGCAATGACGCATAGCGACAGCTTGTACTGAGTGTTCATGAAATTCCTCGCGAGTAATGGTGCGGACGATCAATGCCGGCATTGGCATGCAATCGTTCGGATCACTTAGAGGAAGGCTGCGGACGCAACCTCCCTGCGCGGCGCACTAGGCGACGCGCGTGGGGCGAGGTGCTAGTGGTGGGCGCTCGAGGGTCGGCGGGATGCGACCTTGAAATTCAGCGACGGGGGTAATGGGGCGCGTACGCGACGGCTCGATGAAACTGCCAACAAGCCCGGACGAAGGGGTCATGCCGGCAGCGGCACAGCAGATGGCGCAGGCGCTGCAATGGCAGTTCCAGTGTTGGGCATCATCTACGGCTTGCGCGGTCCATTCGTATGTCACCTCATCATCGCCATCGACTGCGTCCGCCGGGTGGCTGGTGTGGTGAGCAGCATGTCCTTGAGCGTCATCAGATGCATGCACGCCTTCGCCGTGCCCACCGCAAAAGGTCATTTGTGCTGCTGTGAATCCCTTCAGTGGGATCGCCAGCAGCAACAGACAGAGAATGACCGTTTTCAAAGATGGCACGCGAGATTCCTCGATACAGGCAAGCGATGATACTGCTTGCGACGGCAACGACTGAGTGATGGGCAAGGCTAGAGGATGCTGTTGAACACTACTCTGACCGTTTCATTACAAACCCGTAATGTTGGTTCGTTCGATTCTCGCTTAGAGTTCGCGGAGGAGCCAAACACGTGAAAATACTCATCGTTGAAGATGAAACGAAAACCATCGATTACCTGAAGAAGGGGTTATCCGAAGCGGGATTCGTGGTGGATGCCGCGCAAAACGGTCCCGACGGACTCCATCTTGCCGAAACGGGCGAGTACGCGTTGATCATCCTCGATGTGATGCTGCCGGGGCTGGATGGGTGGGGCGTACTTCGCGCGTTGCGCCGCTCCAAGGAAACGGCAGTGCTCTTTCTGACGGCGAAAGACCGCGTAGAGGATCGCGTCCGCGGGCTGGAAATGGGCGCCGATGACTATCTCGTCAAGCCATTCGCGTTTTCCGAGCTGCTTGCGCGTGTGCGGACGCTCTTGCGGCGTGGCCAGCCGAAGAAATCCGACGTGCTGCGGGTGGCCGATCTGGAGCTGGACCCAGTGAGGCGGCGTGTCGAGCGCGGCATGCAGCGCGTCGAGTTGACGGCAAAGGAATTCCTGTTGTTGCAACTGCTCATGCAACGTGAGGGAGAAGTGCTATCGAGAACGCTGATCGCCGAACAGGTCTGGGACATGAATTTCGACAGCGATACGAATGTTGTCGACGTTGCGGTAAGGCGGTTGCGTGCCAAGGTTGACGATCCGTTTCCGACCAAGCTGATCCACACCTTGCGAGGGGTCGGTTATATGTTGGAGGAGCGCGAATGAGCGAGCCGCTGATCCGTACCCTTCGAAAATCGATCACTGCGCAGCTCACTGCGCTGTTTACCCTCTCGGTGGTGTTGCTCCTTGCCGCGCATGGTGCCTATCACTACCGGTCACTTGCAATGCAGCTCGAAGGGCGCCAGGCGGCAACCTTGGCCGAGAAGCTCACCACCGTGCAGGCGCGTTTAGCGAATCATGAAGCGGCCGTGCTCCTCGCCGGTCCGGTGCACGAGGTGATGGAGGTCCTGACCGGACACTCCGATCTATTCTTGGTGGTGCGCGATGCGTCAGGGAAAATTCTCGTCGAGTCGCATCCAGCGGGAGAGCGTCCCGCTCGGCCGGGTGCGGCAAGCGGCGGTGAGGCGGACCGAACATGGAGCGAGGGTTCAAACAACTACCGAACAATGCTTGTTGCGGCCACGCTTGGAGCAAGTCATGCCCCGGCCACCGTGGAGCTGACGGTCGATACGACCCGCGATACGCAAATTCTTCATGCGTTCGTGCGGGAAGTGGACATTGGCATGCTGGTTGGAATCTTGGTCGAGGCCGCCATGGCTTTCTTGATCGCGCGTCAAGGATTGGGGGCGTTGAATCGCTTCGCGCGATGGGCCAACGACATCACAGTGAGCCGCTTGAATCAACGATTCGATCCGGATTCCGCGCCGCTTGAGCTGCGCGAGCTAGCGGCGGTGTACAACGGCATGCTGGCGCGCCTGGAAATGAGTTTTCGGCGCCTGGTCGAGTTTTCCGGCGATCTCGCACACGAATTGCGCACGCCTATTCACAACCTCCTCGGTCAGACGCAAGTCGCGCTATCCCGCGCACGGTCGCCGGACGAATATCGCCAAGTGTTGGAATCGAATGTCGAGGAATATGAGCGCCTGTCACGCATGATCCGGGACATGTTGTTTCTCGCCCAGGCGGATAACACCCAGCTCAGTATCGAGCGCCAGCCGGTTGAACTTGGCGGTCTTGCGCTGAAAGTGGCAAGCTTCTTCGAAGCCGCGGCAGAGGAACGGAGCTTGCGGATTGCAGTGCAGGGTGAAGGCGTGGTCGAGGCTGATCGCATCATGATCGAGCGTGTACTTGGCAACGTACTGTCGAATGCACTACGCCATGCGCGGCCGCATTCCACGATTGATGTCACGATCACCCCATCGGTCAACGATGTAAGCATCGTGATCGCGAACCAAGGAACGTACATTCCGCCCGATGTTGCGTCGCGATTATTCGATCGCTTCTTTCGCGGTGATGCGGCGCGACAAGGCGAGGGTGTCGGGCTTGGCCTTGCCATCGTGAAATCGATCATCGAGTTACATCGCGGATCGGTCGCGGTGACAAGTGAGCAATCGGGGGAAACACGATTCACCTTACGCATTCCTGCCGTGGCAACGGACAGTGAAAATTCCTCCAACGAAAACATGCCTTCCCGAATAAGCGCGGGTCTCCCCTCGGATGCAGCGGCCCATCCTACTTGATTGGAATAGTCAGAAACACTGCCAATCCGGTGACCTTCGAGGCGGCATCTTCCGATGGCAGTAATACCACGTTGAGCACGACCGGACGATAGTCGAACGCTAGACCAGGAACCGCAGCAAAGAACGGTTTGCCTCGGTTGTAGCTCTCGCTCTGTGCATAAACGATGGTGACGCCGACCTTCCATGATGAAGTTAGGCTGTAATAGGCCCCCACGCCAAGATATTTGGCCCACGCGCGGCTGGAGTCGTAATAGATGCTGCTGTCGCCCAACACCGACCAGCCCGGTGCCGGACGCCAAAGCGTGTAGCGCAACCCGATACCGGGGTTGAACTCGTTGTATCCCTTATCGCGGTCAGTGTGGAACGACAAACCGAAAACATTGAGCCCGAGATTGGCTTCGCTTCGCTCGTGGGGTCGGCTGGCGCCGTCCGCCACCTCTTTCGCGCCAAGCGGCGGGCTGGACAGGCTTATCAGTCCGGCGATTGCGAGTATGCGCAGCATCGGTCTCAGTATTTCCTCTTCAACGCCTCCATCACTGACTCGATCTCCTTGCGGAAAGTTCCATTGACCTGTTCATAACGTTGTTGCGCGAGCGCATCGTCGTACACGCTGAGGACCTCCGCGTCGTAGTAGGACCGCACGCCACCGTTGAACGCCACCGCCAGCTCGGCAGTGGAACCGGGCGGCCCTTCGATGCGGTACTTGGGGACGATTGAAAAAAGACCATGTTCCATGGCGATGCGTTGACCGCGCTCGGAGAGCAGGAACTCAACGAAGGCCCGCGCCGCGTGTGGATGTTTGGCACCCCGCAAGATGGCGATTGGGCCGGAGGTAAACGATCGTGCGGAGTGCTTGCGCGTCGCGGCGGCGCTGGAACGCTTTGCCGTGCATCCGATCGGTCGCGCCCTTTGCACGCATGCGGCCACCGCGGGCATTGCGTCTGCTTTCGCCTTGGACGTTCGCGAAACACCCGGCGGTGGCGTCGAAGGCATCGTGGAGGGACGCCGCTATCGACTAGGGACCGCGCGCTTTGCAGAGGCCATGCATCATCAGTCGCCGCCGCCGCTCGAGCGCACGTGCGGTGAATCGGTCGCTTGGCTTGCGTCCGAGAGCGGGTGGCTGGCGACCTTTGCCTTCGCCGATTCGATCAGGACGGATGCGCTCACCACGATCAACGCGCTTCGTTCGCGTGGCCTAACGGTATCGATGCTGTCCGGAGATGCACCCGATGCCGTTGCCGATGTTGCACAAAGACTCTCCATCACGCTCCACGAGGGTGCGATGACGCCCGCCAGAAAGCGCGAGCAGATTGCCAACACACAGCAGACGAACGGGCGCGTCGCAATGGTCGGCGATGGCGTGAACGACGGGCCGGTCCTCGCGCAGGCGGATGTGTCGTTTGCGGTCGCGAGTGCAACGCCGCTTGCGCATCATGCCGCGAGCATCGTTCTGCTCGACGATCGCCTGATCAATATTGACATCGCGATTGGGACCGCGCACCGAACGATGACGATCGTCCGCCAGAATCTGGCCTGGGCATTCGCCTACAACATCGCCAGTGTGCCGCTGGCCGCGCTCGGGTACGTCCCGCCGTGGCTGGCTGGGCTCGGTATGGCCGCCAGTTCCCTGGCCGTGGTGGCTAATTCAATGCGACTGAGCGCTCGACCATGGACATCCTTTATCTCCTGATCCCCTTATCGCTCGTGCTCGTCATGCTGGTTGGCGCCGTGTTTTGGTGGGCACTCGCCAGTGGGCAATTCGATGATCTCGATGTGCCGGGGCACGCGGTGTTGCTGGACGACGAGAGCGATCGGTCTTGATTGATCTACCTCAAATCCCAGGTCAGGCACCTTCCTACAATCTGATCGCAGTGCGATAAGAGGAAATCAGCATGCAGAACAGAGCGGTGCAGGGAACATCGGTCGCTGCGACCTACAACGATAAAGTGGTGCGGCAGTTCACGATCGCCACGGTCGTGTGGGGCTTGGTCGGGATGTTGGTGGGCGTCATCATCGCTGCCCAGCTCCTCTGGCCTGAATTGAATTTTGGTGTGCCGTGGCTCTCGTACGGACGCCTTCGCCCTTTGCACACCAATGCGGTGATCTTTGCATTCGGCGGCTCTGCGCACGCGGGCTACATGCGCGAGCAGGTGTGCAAGTACATGTGTCCATATGCCCGTTTCCAAAGCGCGATGTTCGATCGGGATACCCTAATAAGTAGGGAGTTCCCCCGGCTCTGCCGGGGAGGCAGCAGAAGTTTGACGAATCCGGGAGTCC
>CAMDRJ010000184.1 GCA_945906755.1 Klebsiella pneumoniae
CGGGCGAGGTCGTTGCGTTGCTTGGACGCAATGGCGCGGGCAAGACCACCACGTTATCGAGCGTGATGGGGCTGGTGCCACCCAAGAGCGGCAGCATTCAATTCCAAGGCAAGGAGATGCTCGGCGCCGAGCCGTATGAAGCATGCCGGCTTGGGCTTGGTTTCGTCGCCGAAGATTGCCGTCTATTTACCGGCCTCACCGTCGCCGAGAATTTCGAAGCGGCGCGCATGGCACCGCGCAACGGCGCCGTGCGATCTTCGTGGGATGTCGCGCGCATCGTCGAGCTGTTTCCCGATGTGCGCACCTTCCTCGATCGGCGTGCCGGTGCGTTATCGGGCGGACAGCAGCGCATGGTGGCGATCGCACGTACGTTGATGGGTAATCCTGATTTGCTGTTGCTCGATGAACCCTCGGAAGGACTCGCGCCGCTCGTCGTCGATGCGCTGCTGAAGCGTTTGAAGACGCTGAAGGCGTCCGGTGCGACTGTACTCATCTCCGAACAGAATCTGCGCTTTGCAACCGAACTGGCCGATCGCGTGTACATCATCGAGAAAGGCGAGATCCGTTATCACGGCACGCCGGCGGAGTTGGCCGCGCGGCCGGAAATCAGGCAGCAATACCTGATGGTGTGAGGAGTGGGGTCGTGGCGACCCCCAAGCTCTCCTACGCTGCCACCCAAATGGACAGCGATCAAGCTTGGGCTGCGCTTTCGCGGACTTGCTCGCGCTCTTCGGCCTGCTGCATGGTGTCGACCGGTTGCACTACCACCGGGAGACGACCGGGACGCGGTCCATGCCGTCCAGGATGAAACGGGCAGCCGGTCAATACGATTCCCAACATAGCAAGTACGCTCACCCGCAGTAATCCGTTTTTCATCGAATGACCTCGTATTCTCGTTGCATTACGGAAGTTCGAACTTTGCAACCACGCGCTGCCGCGGCTACAGACGCATTCTTTGCCCTGAATGAAACATCTGTCAATACGCGGTCTGCGATCGGCCCAGTCGTTGCCGGTTGCCCTAGTCCCAGGTATAAATCGATAGGTAGCAAGATCTTTACTTGGGATGATTGAAGATGAATCTCGCCGCAACGCTATCGCAGGCGGCCCTTAAGTGGCCGAACAAGGAGGGTCTCGTCTTCGAGGGCCGCCGCTGGACCTTTGCGCAATGGAACCGTGCGGCGAACAAAGCTGCCCACGCGTTTCGCGCCAAAGGTTTGCAGAAAGGCGATCGCGTGGCGATCCTCACCTGGAACCTGCCGGAGCAGGTTATCGCTTTCTATGGCTTGATGAAGATCGGTGCGGTGCCGGTGCCGATCAACTATCGGCTCGCGGCGAACGAAATCAAATACATCATCGATGACAGCGGCGCACGCCTGCTGATGTTCGAGGAGGCGTTGCGCGACAAGGTGACGCCGATTGCGAACGATCTGGCGGTCGAAGGTTTCATCTATGTGGGCGATCGCCCGGAAGCTCGCGAGATGCCCTTCGATCAGTTTATTGCGCCCGGTTCAGAGGCCGAGCCCACGGCGAATGTTGGCTACGACGACACCGCGTTCATCATGTACACCTCGGGAACCACCGGCAAACCGAAGGGCGTGGTGCGTACGCACCTTCAGGAGCTGATGGGCAGCATGAGCATGGCGCTCGAATGCGGCTTTCGCCATGACGATGTGATTCTCAATAACAAGCCGCTCTTTCATATCGCGCAGTTGCAGATCCAGTTTGTGCCGTTCGTGCAAATCGGCGGCAAGAATGTGCTGACCCGTGGCTTCGATGTGCACGAGACCTTGTCGCTGGTCGGTGAAGAAAAAATCACCTGCCTGCATGGCGTACCGACGCAAATGGTGATGATGGTGCAGGCGGATTTATCGAAATACGATCTACGGTCGCTTCGTTGCGGTTTCTTTGGCGGCCAGACGCTCGCCGATGATGTCACCAGGAAATGCATGGCGCTGTTTCCCGATTACTTCGGCAATGTGTATGGTTCCACCGAGGCGCTGGCGGTCACAACCTGCGATTATCGGAAATATCCGAACAAACTCGGTAGCGTCGGCAAGGCTGCCGTCAATATGGAAGTGCGGATCGTCAATGCCGAATCCGGCGATCCGAATGCGATCTGCAAGCCTGGGGAAATCGGGCAACTCATTACGCGTGGTCCGAGTCTCTTGAAGGAGTACTTTCGCTTACCTGAGCGCACCGCGGCCGCGTTTCGGGACGGCTGGTTCTATTCAGGCGATGCCGCATTCACCGATGAAGAAGGCTTCATTACCGTCATGGGCCGCATGGATCACACGATCAAAAGCGGTGGCGAGAATATTCACCCCTCCGAAGTTGAGAACGTCTTATTCGAGCATCCCGGCATTGCCAATGCCGCGGCAGTGGGTCTGCCAAGCAAACGATGGGGTCAGGTGGTGGTAGCAGCGATCATCAAGAAGGATCCGAAACTGGATGCGGCGACGCTCGATAAATTATGTCGCGATAGTCCGAACCTCGCGGATTTCAAACGACCACGGCATTACTTCTTCGTGGACGAGATCCCATCGAATCCGACCGGCAAAGTGGAGCGCGGCAAGTTGAAAGACAAGCTCGCAGCGATGCTGAAAGAACCGCTTGAGTAAGGGGCGACCTTTGTGAATAACAGAATGCGCCTTGGTTACGTCACCCCGTTCAGTCTTCCGGAGCATCGGCGTGCAATGCTTGAATACGCCCGCATTGCGGAAGAAGGCGGCTATGAAGCCGTGTGGGTACCCGAAGCCTGGAGCTCCGATGCATTTACATTGCTTGGTGCGATAGCGAGCCACACAACGCGCTTGCAACTTGCCACCGGCATCGTCAATATTTATTCGCGTACGCCATCACTCTTGGCGCAGACCTTTGCGACGCTCGACGAGTTGTCCAACGGCCGCGCGATCATTGGCCTTGGTACCAGCGGGCAGCAAGTGGTTGAGCGTTGGCATGGCGTTTCATTCGAGCGGCCGTTGCGTCGCATGCGCGAAGTGGTCGACATCCTGCGTTTGGCACTCTCTGGCAAGCGCGTCGACTATGAAGGCGAGTTTTTCAAGGTTTCCGGGTTCACGATGCTCATCAAACCGGTCCGCGCGCGAATCCCGATTTATCTCGCGACCTTCAAGCCGCAGTCGCTGCGCTTGACCGGCGAGATCGCCGACGGTTGGCTGCCGACGCATCTTTCGCTTGCGCAGCTTCCCGCCATGCGCGCCGATCTTGCGGCGGGCGAAGCGAAAGCCGGGCGCTCTGCGGGCAGTGTGGATCTTGCGGCGCAAACGCTCACAGCAGTCAGTAACAATGGTGATGAGGCGCGCCTGCAATGTGCGCAGCACCTTGCCTACTATGTCGGTGGCATGGGCACCTACTACCATGAGCTGATGCATTCATATGGTTATGGCGATGAAGCGGATCGTATTCAGGCGTGCTGGAAGGCGAAGGATCGCGAGGGCGCGGCGCGCCAGGTCAGCCGTGCGATGCTGGATGCGTTGGTCATCGCGGGCACCCGCGATGAATGTCTTGAAGCGATCGCCAAGCGAAAAGCAACCGGGATCGAGCACATCGTGATCTTTCCGCCGCATGGTGCCTCCGTTGCAGAGGTAAAACACACGATGACTGCGCTGGCACCCGCGGCGCTTGCGTGATGGCTGCGTAGTCGTTCATTCAACGGTGCGCCGGAGTATATTGCGGTCAAGCGCCAGACCCCGCATCTGGGGCAACCAAGGGGAGCAATCGAATGTCTTATCGCGACGCACTCAACATCCATGAACTGCAAGCGATGGCCAAGCGCCGTCTGCCCAGTGGCGTCTACGGCTTTGTGGCGGGCGGTGTGGAGGATGACCATTCGCTTAGAAACAATCGCAATGTGTTTGAGCGCATCCGGTTTCGGCCGCGCTCGCCGGTGGATGTTTCCAAGCGCTCGCAGGAAGTGGAGATCTTCGGCCGCAAGTTCGCCGCGCCGTTTGGCATCGCGCCGATGGGGATCTCGGGCATGTTCCAATTTGATGCCGATCTTGAGTTGGCACGGGCCGCGGCGCGCATGCATGTGCCGTTTACGCTTAGCAATATGTCAACCGTGCCGATGGAGACGGTGGCCCAATCGGGCGACCATGCGCGCTGGTTGCAGTCGTACCTGACCGGTAATCGCGAGCAAGGCGCGAAATTCGCGCGGCGTGCGGAGGCCGCTGGTTACGAACTGCTGATGATCACCACCGATGTCCCGGTGCCGGGCAATCGCGAGAACAATATTCGCAATGGTTTCACGCTGCCGGTCGCGTTGAGCCCTCGCCTGATTTTTCAAGGCATCACGCATCCGCGCTGGTCGGCCTCGGTCTTTGCGCGAACGCTGATGAAGTACGGCATTCCGCGCCTCGAGAACACTGATCGTGGCGATCGTCCCACCATCCTCAAGCAGCAGGTCAAAGACGTGCGCGGCCGGCGCGATTCGGTCGACTGGGAATTCATCCGCTTCATGCGCGATCAGTGGACAAAGCCGCTGTTGGTGAAAGGCACGCTGAGCCCTGCCGATGCCGAATTGGCGGTGCGTTACGGTCTGGATGGCGTTGTCGTCTCCAATCACGGCGGTCGCCAACTGGATGGCGTGGTGTCGCCGATCGAAGTGTTGCCTGAAATTCGCGCGGCAGTCGGCAAGAAACTGAAGCTCGTCATGGACAGCGGTATCCGCCGTGGCACCGATATCCTAAAAGCGCTCGCGTTGGGCGCCGACTTCATTCTGTGCGGCCGTGCGGCGATGTTCGGTGTCGCGGTCGGCGGTGCCGATGGCGCAGCGCACGCCTTGCAGTTGTTGAAAGCGGAAGTCGATTGTGATCTTGCACAACTGGGTTGCCCGAGTATCGCGGACTTGAATGCTGATTTTGTCGATACGCGCGATTTGTTCTATGGGCGGACGTGGACGACGGAGTCGCATGCCGCGAGGCCGTTGAAGGCGGTCATCTAATCGATGACTGATCTCAATTCGCTTGGCGCGGCCGAGGCAGCACAAAAAATCGCCCGGCGCGAACTACGCTCGGAAGACTTGGTGCGGGCCTGCCTCGAACGGATTCGCGCGCGCGATGCCGAGGTCGGCGCGTGGGAGTCGTTGGATGCCGAAGGCGCGTTAAGGGCGGCGCGCGAATGCGATCGCACGTCTCCGCGTGGCGTGTTGCATGGCGTGCCGATCGGCGTCAAAGACATTATCGATACGGCCAACCTGCCCACCGAATTCAATTCGCCGATTTATCGCGGCAATCGTCCGCGCACCGATGCCAGTTGCGTGGCGATCGCCAAAAAAGCCGGCGCAATCATGCTCGGTAAAACAGTGACCACGGAATTCGCTTTTACCCATCCGGGCAAGACGCGCAATCCGCACAATCTTGCTTATAGTCCTGGCGGTTCATCGAGCGGGTCGGCGGCGGCAGTCGCTGATCGCATGGTGCCGCTTGCGATCGGCACGCAGACCGGTGGTTCGGTCATCCGGCCCGGCGCGTTCTGCGGTGTGATCGCGGTTAAGCCAAGTTTCAACACGATTAATCGCGCCGGCGTGAAGCCGCAATCGGAATCGCTCGATACCGTGGGCGTGTATGGGCGCTCGATCGAAGATGCGGGGCTGTTCCTGCATGCATTGTCCGGCGTGCCCATGCCTGATTTCAGTCCTTTACCATCCCTCAAACCTGCCATCGGCCTTTGTCGCACGCCGCATTGGGATCGCGCGGACAAGGCGATGCAAGATCGCTTTGAAGAGGTGGTCAACGTGCTTGCTGCGAAGGGCGCCGTGATCGCCGACTATGCGCTCGATGGATCCTTTGATCCGGTCTATGAGGATCAGGAAGTGATCCAAATGTATGAGGCGGTTCGCGCATTTGCTTGCGAGTATGCAGATCATCGAACGCTGGTTTCGAGCACGCTGCTTGGCCGCCTCGATGCCGCGGTCAAGCATACGCGCGAGCGCTACAGCATAGCGCAGCAGCGCGCGGCCGGTTATCGCGCGAAGATCGCCGCCGATTTGTATGCGTTCGATGCGCTCATCACGATCTCGGCGCCGGGTGAAGCGCCGCATGGCATCGCCACCACCGGCAGCGCTGAATTCAATCGAATCTGGACGCTGTTCGGCACACCGTGTGTCAACGTGCCCGCGGGCGTTGGCCCAAACGGGCTGCCCTTGGGTGTGCAAGTCGTCGGACCGTTTGGGTCCGACGACCGAACGATGATGATTGCGGAGTGGGTGCGACGCGCAATTGCGCACTAATCAGAGAAGCCGTTCGTGTACGCGGGGTCGAGGTACGTGGTGACTTGCTTTCCCACACCACTCTTGGCATCGAAGTAGACATCACCCAATTTGCGTTCGGTGACATCCATGAATCGATAGGTCCAGATCTCGGTCTGCCCACCGGAGTACTTGGTTACTTCGGCTGGTCGTCCAACAAGATTCGAGACATCCGCGCGGGTCAGTTTGCCGGAACCCAAACTCGCGATGCGTCCTTCGGTGAGAATTTGCTCTACCTTTGCGACACGATCCGAACCGTCGAACGACACTCGCCACGTCGTGAACCCCTGCGGACCCTGCACGTAATCCCATGCCTTCGCGCCACCTATCGAGCGCTCATCGGATGGGGTGCCGAGCCGGGCCTTCACATCCGTGGCGCTGGTCCCGGTCGCCGTCGTGGGTACTGAAAACTGCGCGCACCCGGTGACGAGCACAGTGAGTGCCGCACCCAGCATTGCCGTCTTGAATTGCATGATTATCTCCTTGTTGCGATGAGAGAGCAGTACTCTCGGTTGGTTTCACACACTACCTTGTTAAGGCCTCCATGACGGCGCCATTGTGACGGTGCCACTACTGCGGTGCCACTATGACGGTGCCATTCGTTGTCGCATCACCGCGCATCGCAGCGACCAAACGCCTTGGTTGGACGCCTTTGCGAGCCGCGGGTTCCCGCGTTCAGAATGCGTAGCTGACCCCCACGATCGCATTGATGGCGTTCCGCTCGCGCACCACCGGACTGCGCTTGGCGTCTCCTTGCAGCGAGACCGCGCTCAGTGCACCGGTGAGGGTCACCTTCTGGTTGAGTTGATAGCTGAGTGCCACATTGGCCCGAACATCCCGTACCCCTGCATCGGCCGTGTAGGGCGCGTAACCGCTTCTTCGAGCTTGCGTTGCGTCGACGCCGAAGTAGGTCTGCATATACTCGGTGTTGGCATAGGTGCCGGCGACCCCAAGCCCAAGACGCCATTGCGGAGCAAGGCTGATCGAGTAGACCCCGCCAAGGTCGAGCAACAAGCCTTGCCGGTCGTTACCCGCACCGTAGCGCAGCGACGAGGTGAGCACGATATTGCGGCCGAGCCCATAGTTAAAGAAGCCGCCGAACTCAGGCCGCGGATTGATATCGCCCAAGCCGGCCAGTGCGAGCGACCGGTCTTCTTTGCGGCCGAGATCGGCGGTGGCACGCAAGCCGTAGCTTATCTCCGGGCGATTCGAAAAGTTGAAGCCGATTCCATTTGAGGTGCCGGCAAACCAGCCGTTTCGCCACTGGTAATCGAGCAGGGGTAGGACCAGATAGCGGCGCTCGTCGGCGCCCTGGTAGCGGCGAGCGGCGATTGCGGCAAGGCCTACGGTTCCTCCGTCCATGTCGCGTGCTGCACCGTATAGGCGTACTGCATCGAACGCCTGGGCCGACGCGGTCGATGCGAACATGGACAAGCCGACGTAAAGTCCGGCAGCACTTAGCAGAGATCGATCGATGCGCATTGCAATACCTTCAATTGGCGTGGCGATGATCGGGCTTGGCGAGCAGCATCTGCACATCGCCGATCACGCGTTCTTCGAAGCCGCCCTCGCAATAGCAGAGGTAGAACTCCCACATGCGGATGAATTCTTCGGAAAATCCTTGCGCGCGCACCGCGTCGAGATTCGCAAGAAAATTCTCACGCCAATGACGTAACGTGGTCGCATAGTGCGGCCCGATGTCTTCGAGGTGCGTGAGCTTCATATCGGTCGTGCGGGCGATTGAACCGAGCATGACGCTGGTGGAGGGAATCGTGCTGCCCGGGAAAATATGACGCTGAATGAAGTCGACCGCGTTACGCGCGGCCTCATAGCGATGGTCGGCGATCGTGATGGCCTGTAGGAGCATGAGGCCATCGTCCTTGAGCAGCCGCCCGCACTGGCGAAAGTAGGTGTCATAGAACTGATGGCCCACTGCTTCGATCATCTCGATCGACACGAGCTTGTCGAAGCGGCCCTGCAACGCGCGATAGTCTTCGCACAAGACGGTGATGCGATCGGCAAGCCCCGCGGTAGCAATGCGTTCTCGCGCAAATTCGAACTGCTCGCGAGAAATTGTTGTCGTCGTGACCCGGCAACCGAAGTGTTGTGCCGCATGGATCGCCATGCCGCCCCATCCTGTGCCGATTTCGAGCAGATGGTCGGTGGGCTGCAGATCGAGCTTTCGGCCGATTTTCGTGAGGCGCGCAAGCTGTGCTTCTTCGAGCGTCATAGCGGGCTGCTCGAATATCGCGCTCGAATACATCATGGTCGGATCAAGGAACAGTTTGAAAAAGTCATTGCCAAGATCGTAGTGCGCCGCGATATTGCGTCGCGAACCTTCCCGCGTATTGCGATGGAGCCAGTGCAATCCCTTTTGCAATGGTGCGGTCAATCGGGCAAGACCTGCCTCCATGCCGTCGAGCACCGCACGGTTGCGAAGCAGGATCCGCACGAGCGCGGTGAGATCGTCGGTGTACCAATAGCCTTGCATATAGGCCTCCCCGGCGCCAATCGACCCGCCAAAGGCAAGTTCGCTCCAGAAGCGAAAATCCATTACATGGATGGTGGCTTCCAGCGGGCAATGCGCGGTACGTTCACCGAAGTGCTGATTTTCGGATCCGTTGACGAGGGTGATGCGGCCGTTGCGTAGGCCGGCCAATCGTGCAGTGACCGCATTCCTGCCAAGTCCGTCAAGAAAATACGGCCTGGGTGTCACTCGCACGCCAAGGCGCGGAATCGTGGTTTCGTTCATGGGGCGTTCTCCGATGTGGCACCACCGCCTTTGGGCGGTAAGCGTCTCGCTGGGTGTGGGTAGAACGGCAGGTCCTTCAGCCAAAGTTGTAGCGCCTGCCAATAGATGGCTGCCACAACCTTTGCCGTCATAAGGGGGAACGCGGTCAACGCGTGAGCAAGATTCCTGGTGTTGATCGCTCGGCGTTCGAGCGTGAGCGTGGCATCGAAGACCTTGCCTCCTTGTTTGAAATTCTCCATATGGACATTGAGCATGTCGGCAGGCGGCGTGAAGCGCCAGTGGTACTCCATGTCCATTTCCATGAAAGGCGATACGTGAAACCGCTTCTCGAAACGGAATCGACTCGCCTGCCATGCTTCATGCTCGCCCTTGATGGTGAGCACATAGGCATGACGCTCGTTCCAGGGCGTATTGGTAATCTCCGCCACGATCGTCTCGACGCGCTCACCCTTGGTGTCGAAGCAGTAATAGAAGCTCACCG
>CAMDRJ010000185.1 GCA_945906755.1 Klebsiella pneumoniae
GAAGCCCGCGCCCATGCGCGGTTGCCGCTGGCGCGCACGGCGCACCAGGTCAGCAACGTGCTCATCAATGAAGCGAATGGAAAGCCCAACGAAGTGACCGTGGCCTCTACATTGGTCGTGATCGAGTACCGGCAGGAGCGTCAACGCACGTTTGGGGCGCTGGTTGAACATCAGCTACGTCGTACGCCCCTTGGATTGCACATTGCCGCCAAGCGGATCGACCTCGTCAATTCCGAGTCCGAACTCGACGGTATCGCGTTCCTACTCTGAGCCGCTAAGCCCCTAAGGTCTATGGCCGGCGCATGGCGGCGATTTGGCGCGCGTCAGCACGACGCTTGCGATTTTCCAGCGTAACTTCATGCAGGGTCTGGACCGCGCCGTCTTCGCCCACCGCCTCAAGCTTGACTTTGAAGCCCCATAGCCAGGCAAGATGCTTCATGACGTCTTTGTAATCTTGCGAGAGCGGCTTACGGTCGCGCGTGTGGTGCTGGAGCGTAAGCGTGCGATCGCCACTCATATCGACATGGGTCACTTGGATATCCGGATCGCGCTCGGCAAGCGAATACTGGCGGGACAGCGCATCGCGAACATATCGGTAGCCCGCGTCATCATGAATCGCACCGACCCGCATCTTCGCATCCTGATCATCGTCGACCAGGCAGAACAGGCGAAAGTCGCGAATCAATTTGGGCGATAGGTATTGCAGAATAAAACTCTCGTCCTTGAAATTGCGCATCGCATAATGAAGCGTCTTTAACCAATCGCCGCCGGCCACATCCGGAAACCACCGGTAGTCCTCTTCAGTGGGCGCCTCGCAAATTCGGCGAATATCCTTGAACATCGCAAAACCCAACGCGTACGGATTGATGCCGGAAAAATATTGGCTATCAAAGCGCGGCTGCGTCAAGACGCTCGTATGCGAATGCAGCACTTCGAACATGAAGCTGTCGGCGAGCAGCCCGTCGTCGTACATCGTCTGCAAGATCGTGTAGTGCCAGAAGGTCGCCCATCCTTCATTCATGACCTGGGTTTGGCGCTGCGGATAGAAATACTGGCCGAGCTTTCTCACAATCCGAGCGAGTTCACGCTGCCACGAGTCGAGTAGCGGTGCATGCTTCTCGATGAAATAGAGCAAATTCTCTTCGGGTTCGGCCGGAAAATTGAGCTCGTATTCTTCGTCGTCGCCATGCTTCGTCTGCGGCAACGTGCGCCACAGCTCATTCACCTGGGCCTGGACGTACGATTCCCTTTCCTTCTGGCGGGCCTGCTCCTGCGCGAATGAGCGGCGGGGCGGCCGCTTGTAACGGTCCACGCCGAGATTTTGCAGCGCATGGCAGGCATCGAGCACTCGCTCGACTTCTTCACCGCCATAGCGACGTTCGCAATCGGCGATATAGGACTTCGCGAAGACCAGATAATCGATGATCGAGTCCGCATGGGTCCAGGTTCGAAATAGATAGTTGCCTTTGAAAAATGAGTTGTGACCATAGCAGGCGTGCGCGATTACCAAGGCCTGCATCGGCATCGTGTTCTCTTCCATGAGGTACGCAATGCATGGATTCGAATTGATGACGATCTCATAGGCAAGACCCATGTGGCCGCGCTTGTACGTTTGTTCGGTCGACAGGAACCGCTTGCCGAACGTCCAATGCGTGTAATTGATGGGCATGCCGTTCGAGGCGTATGCGTCCATCATCTGCTCGGCGCTGATGATCTCGATCTGATTGCGATAGGTGTCGAGCCCATAGCGTTCCGCGACCTTCGCGATTTCGCGGTCGTAACGTTCGATCAATTCGAACGTCCACTCCGATCCGGTCGGCAGGATCGTGCCGCGCTGCTTCGCCCCATAGGTGGGCTCGGGCACGTGGTCCGCGATGACTTCAGTGTCCATGTCGCCAGACTTATCTTGAAGATCGGCGCTCATGCCGCGACCGCCAGTAACTTCTTCGAGAAGAGCTCACGCAGCACCGGATAGATATCGGAGCGCGTTCGGATGCGGCCCAATGCAAGGTTCGGCGCGACACCCTTTGCTTCCTCATACTGCAACCAAAGGCTTTGCGGATGCTCCGCCTCGATCTCGACATAGCTGTAGTACTGGACGCGGGGCAAGATCTCCTTCAACAGCAGCTCCTTGCACTTTGGCGAATCGCTGTCCCAGTTGTCGCCATCGGAAGCCTGTGCGACATAGATGTTCCACTGGTCCTGCGGAAAGCGTTCTTTGATCTCTTCGAGAGCAAGTTCAAGGGCACTCGAAACAATCGTCCCGCCGGACTCGGTCGAATGAAAGAACTCCTCTTCTTCGACGACTTTGGCTGACGTGTGATGGCGGATGAAGACGAGTTCGATCCGCTCGTAGTGCCGTGTTAGGAAAAGATGCAGGAGGATAAAAAACCGCTTCGCGAGGTCTTTACGGTTTTCGTCCATGGAACCGGAGACATCCATGATGCAAAACATCACCGCCTGTGCAATCGGCTTTGGCTGCGTTACGCGATTGTTGTAACGCAGATCGAAATCGTCGATAAAGGGCACGGCAAGAATACGCGCGCGCAAATGCTCGCATTCGGCGAGCAATTCACCGATGCGCAGTTGATCCGGTTCATCCTGCGTTTCCAACTGGAAGAGTTCCTCTTCCAGTTCCCTCAACCGCACTTTGTAGGGAGCGGCAAGAGCGATGCGACGCCCAAGCGACTCACGCATGGTGCGAATGATGGCAAGGTTGGATGGCGTGCCGTCGGTCTTGTAGCCGGCCCGCACAGATTTTTGCTGCGGAATGGCAGCAAGCTGCGTCTTGATGAGGTCGGGCAGTTCCATGTCCTCGAAAAAGAAATCGAGAAACTCCTCGCGTGACAGCCGAAAGCGAAATTCGTCTTCGCCTTCGCCCTCGTTCGAAGCCTCGCCCTTGCCCGAACCTTGGCCCTGTCCGCCATTTGGCCGCGGCAATTCGTCACCGGCGACGTATTCCTTGTTGCCCGGCAAGACGATGCTGCGTTTGCCGCCGCGCCCATGACCGAATGTTGGTTCGGCGAGATCGCGCGCCGGAATTGAGATGCTGGCGTCGCGATCGGTTTCGGCGATCTTACGGCCGGAAATCGCGCGCGCCACTGCTTCGCGTACCTGGTTGCGGTAGCGCTTGAGAAAGCGCTGCTGATTGACAGCGCTTTTATGACGCGGATTGTCGCGACGATCGATGATATCGGACATAGGAGGGGTTCCTTCGCACCGGCCAGGGATTCCCAGCCGGCACGAAAGGTTGTGTCACGACGATTTGCGTACGCGGAGATACCACTCGACGAGCAATCGCACCTGCTTCAGGGTGTAGCCCTTGGCGACCATTCGATCGATGAAGTTGGCGTGTTTCTTCTGCTCGTCGGCCGAGGCCTTGGCGTTGAACGAAATGACCGGCAATAGATCCTCGGTATTCGAGAACATCTTCTTCTCAATGACGGAGCGAAGCTTCTCGTAACTCGTCCACGATGGATTCTTGCCGGCATTGTTGGCCCGCGCCCTGAGCATGAAGTTCACGATCTCGTGGCGGAAATCCTTCGGATTGACGATCCCGGCCGGCTTCTCGATCTTCTCCAATTCATCATTCAACTGGTTGCGATCGAGCATCTCACCGGTATTCTGGTCGCGATACTCCTGATCCTGAATCCAGAAGTCGGCGTACGTGACGTAGCGGTCGAAAATATTCTGACCGTACTCGGAATACGATTCGAGATACGCCGTCTGGATTTCTTTGCCGATGAAATCCGCGTACGGTGCCGCGAGGTATTCCTTGATGAACGCGAGATACTTCTTTTCGGTTTCCGGCGGGAACTGCTCGCGCTCGATCTGCTGCTCGAGCACATATAGCAGATGAACCGGGTTGGCCGCGACTTCGCCATGGTCAAAGTTGAAGACCTTTGAGACCACCTTATAAGCAAACCGTGTCGACAGGCCGCTCATGCCTTCATCGACACCCGCATAGTCCCGGTACTCCTGGATCGATTTGGCCTTCGGATCGACGTCTTTCAGGTTCTCCCCGTCATACACCCGCATCTTCGAGAAAATGCTCGAATTCTCAGGCTCCTTGAGACGGGTGAGCACAGCGAATTGCGACATCATCTTCAGTGTGCCGGGTGCGCAGGGTGCAGCGCCTAGCGACGATGTTTGGATCAGCTTCTCGTAGATGCGTAGCTCTTCGGTGATCCGCAGGCAATAGGGCACCTTGACGATGTAGATGCGGTCGAGGAACGCTTCGTTGTTCTTGTTGTTGCGAAAGGCCTGCCATTCCGATTCATTCGAGTGGGCAAGAATGACGCCTTCGAACGGAATCGCGCCAAATCCTTCGGTTCCCTTGTAGTTGCCTTCTTGCGTCGCGGTAAGGAGCGGGTGAAGGACCTTGATCGGCGCCTTGAACATCTCGACGAATTCGAGCAAGCCGCGATTCGATAGGCAGAGACCTCCAGAAAAGCTATAGGCGTCCGGATCATCCTGCGCGTACGTCTCGAGTTTGCGGATATCGAGTTTGCCGACTAGGGAAGAAATGTCTTGATTGTTTTCGTCGCCCGGTTCGGTCTTGGAAATCGCTACTTGCGACAACACGGAAGGCTGCAGCCGCACCACCCGAAATCTGGAGATGTCGCCGCCAAACTCCTTCAGACGCTTCACCGCCCAAGGCGACATGATGGAATTCAGATAGCGCCGCGGAATACCGTACTCGGATTCAAGCAGCGGACCGTCTTCATCGGCATTGAACAGCCCAAGCGGTGACTCGTTGAGCGGCGAACCCTTGAGGGCGTAGAAATGCTTGCCCTCCATCAGGAACTTCAGCTTCTCGGCAAGTGAGCTCTTGCCGCCACCGGGCGGTCCGAGCAGATACAGAATCTGTTTGCGCTCTTCGAGGGCTTGCGCGGCATGCTTGAAGAACGAAACGATCTGCTCGATCGTGTCTTCCATGCCGTAGAAATCCTTGAATGCGGGATACGTGCGAATCGCTCTGTTCGCGAAAATTCGCGACAGGCGAGGATCTTTGCGTGTATCGAGCAGTTCGGGTTCGCCGATTGCCATCAGCATCCGCTCAGCCGCGGTCGCGTAGGCGGTCTTGTCACGCTTGCAGATTTCGAGATACTCCTGAAGAGAAAATTCCTCTTCGAGGCGTGCCTCATAACGTGATTTGAACTTGGAAAGAATGTTGCGCGATTCATTGCGACTCGAATCACCGGCCGGTGGAACAACACGTCCCGGACTATCACCGAAGGCTGAGTAAACTTGCATCGGACCAGCTTCCATCCTGAGCTCCCTCATCAATCCCGCCAGAACTACAATCGGTTTCGCATGTCACTATGCTCGTCGCAATATGGCCCTAAATCATCAACCGTTCGTGAGCCTTCGCAGGATCAGTGTGACAAAATTGCGACGCCTCCACAAGTGAAGCTTAAGACCCAACACATCCTCGAAAGTTCGCATCATTACCGTGCAGGCGATGCATCAATATCGAGCAATCGGTTCGCGCAAGCCTTCGAGCGCGCGCGAAGACGACGTTGTTATACCAACGCATATCTGTTTGGTCGGTGCGCAATCGCGCGCTTAACAAAAGGACTCTGCCCTCCGTATGAATAAGCCCACGCAGGTGACGCCGCGCGCCGATGCGCAATTGATCGCCGCACTCGAAGCGTCCCGTCTCCATCCGTTGTGGGACCGTTACCAACGCATTACGCCGATCGCGCCGCGCCGCGCCGAACAGCCGCTGCACTGGCGCTGGAGCGAGTTCGAACCGTTCGTTGATCGCGCAGCCCGCGAGGTGGCCATCGAGGATGTCGAACGGCGCGCGATTATCATGGCCAATCCCGCGTACGGCGGACAAACCGTCACGACCGCCAACCTGATTGCCGCCTTCACCATTCTCCAACCGGGGGACCATGCTGTCCCGCATCGACATACGGCGGCGGCAATTCGCTTCTCGACCAAAGCTGAGGGTGCGGTCACTATCGTGAACGGTCGGCGCTGCGAGATGAAGGAGGGCGATCTCGTCTTGACACCGCCCATGTGCTGGCACGGCCATATCAACGAAAGCGATCACCGGACCGTCTGGTTTGACGCCGCCAATATGCCACTCATCATGAATATGGACGCGAGCTTCTTTGAGCCGGGAGCGCGGCAAGAGACGGCGTTCTGGAAGGTCGATGAGGGCGACGAGCGTCTGCATGCCAGTCCCGGTATGGCCCCGCTCGATCGCATGCCGGGGCGTCAGTCGAGCCAATACCGCTACACCGGAGAGGCCACGCGCAGAATGCTCGATGCGGTGGCGGCCCGGCATGATGGCGTGCGGATTGCGCGTTACATCAATCCCGATTCGGGCGGAGCGGTGATGTCGACGCTCGATTGCTACGCGATGCGCCTGACGCGTGGCGCAGCCTCGCGGGCGGAGCGAACGACATTCAATACGGTGTGCCTCGTGGTTGAGGGTGAAGGTCGGTCCACGATTGGCAGCGCCCAGTTCGAATGGCGCAAACACGATGTGCTGACCATCCCGCATTGGACATGGGCGAGCCATGCAGCGATCAGCGCGGACGCTCAATTGCTTTTGGTCACCGATCGGTGCGTGTTCGAAGCGCTCGATCTGTTGCGCATTGAGATCCAGTAATCGGGCAGATCGAAGCATCATCGACCTCATATTGCAGCGTGGGAGCTCGCAGTGAACCGCAACATCTGGCCCCTATGAAACGCTTTAACGCGCCGACACTAGAAGCGATGACACCGATACGCCGGACTGCTCTAGTTACGGCTTAGCGGAGCTGCGAAACCACCTTGCCATTGCCAGCGTCGCCATCCTGCATCTGTCGATGCAAACGATGTCGATCGGCGAGGTCCACGATGAAATCGAGCAATTGCGCCCCGGCATCGGCAAGCGCACGGTCGTTTTGCAGGTGCAAATCCGGCACCAGTGCGGGCGCTTCGAGAGCCGCGCTACGCTCGAAACGCCGGGCGATTTCCGTCGCCGTTTCGCGCCCGCGTTGCGCAAGGCGCGCCTTTAGTACATCCGTTGAAGCGTCGACCCAGACCAGACACAGTTCCGGAAAGATTTCGCGCGCCTCCGGAATGTAGCCACGCGATCCATTGACGATCACCTGGAAGCCGCGGCGCAGCCAATCTTCAATCTCAATGCCGATGCCATAGCCGTTGCCGTTGCCGTTGGCGTGCCAGTGCATCGCGAAGAACCCGGCGCGAGCACGAATGTCAAACTCCGCCATGGTGAGTGGAATGTGATGCTCCGCCCCGCCGCTCACCGGACGCGTGATATACCGATGTGCAAACGCAACGCGCGCGTTGGCCGGAACTCGCTCTCGAACATACTGGAGCAGGGAGTCTTTGCCGGCGCCAGACGGACCGGCAACATAGACGATCCGCCCGGGCGCAAATCCGCGAAGACGCTGCCAATGCGGATTGAGAGGCATCGCTTGACCTTTCGAACCTTGGGCTGAAACCCGCTTGCAAAGGCAATCGGGCGCGAGCCATCATTCGAACGCGAGGGTCCCCTGCCGCCAAGGAAAAAAGTGTCATCGCGTGAATCGGCGTCAGGCGCAAACCTTCCCTTGCCGGTAAGGTCAGCCTGGTCATCGCATTGATGATGCGCTGATCAGCCGATTGCGCCGCGAATCCGCCCGGTGATTGTTTTCAGTCGCGCAAGGATGGCCCGCCCGAGGCTCGACTGATGGGCAGCTTCCGATAGCCGCCATGAAATAAAGGTAAGCCCAGCCCGACAGCAGCAAGACAACGACGGTGGCTGCGGCAAGAACCCGAAAGGGTGGGCGCACTTGCAAATGCCGGGCGGGCTCACTGCCGGGAAGGGTTTGCGCCGCCGGACGCCGCCCAGCTTTCGATCGGAAAATCGTGCCCACCATCGGACCAACACCTCAGAGGGAAGCTCACCCTCCTTTTCAGAGCGTCGAGTATATCGTCCGGCCCGCGACCGACTGCCGCCCGCGAATTTGTCAAATCGTGCAGATGTCAGTTCTGATTCGGATTTCTGCGCGACGACTGGCCGGACCGCCGGTCCCGCTCATCACAGTACGGCTGACATCGGCCTATTGAATTGCGGTCAGGCCGCGCTGAGGACCGCGTCGCGATCCAGTGCGGTCATGAACGCTACGTGCGGGTCCACCGAATCATCAAGCGACCACCTCTCACCGAGTTCCAGGCCGAGATCGACACAGCCTCGCAGGGATTCGATTGGCTCAAGCGCGCGAGCGCTCGCGACGCTTTGCCATTGATCTTCAATACCGTAGGCCACTCGATCGGTCTCCTTGTCGAAAATGCCGACCGAATCGACTGAAACGAGATAGCAGAGCGCGACGATGGCCCCCCACTTTTCGCATTGATCGAGCGTGCGTTTCGGCAAGCCGGTGATGGCCACCCCGGCTGCCCGCGCCCGATGACCCGCGATGATGCCGACCGCGAATCCGTAGGAAAACGCCATGAATACGGGATGAAAATCGCTCGAGTGCAAGAGATCGTCGTTGATATCACCGACCCGCGCGACCGCAAGCTGCATCGTTGCCCGCAAGTCCTCGACGCGCTCGAGTGCAAAGGGCACTTCAAGCACATCGCCAAGGCAATCGACTTCACGAAGACCATCGATCAGGGCCTTCTCGGCGGTATCGAGACCCCGAATATTGGCGCGCTTGCCAAGTGACAGGTATTCCTCGTCGGAGACACGATCGCCCCGTCGCAGGACCGTTGATAGTTTATCGACCGCGTCTCGCAGCATCACTACAGCCTCCACGGCTACGGGGGCTGCTACGCTGCCGGCGAAATCACCCTTGCGATTCCTTCCTGCGGCGGCCGCCTAGCCGTTGATTATCAGAACCTTGACGTTGCATTGGCTTGGAGAAGCCAAACTCGCCCTGGCCTGCAATTTATCGGCCCACACGAAGGATGCTTGAACGCCTTGCGGCACGCAGAGTGCGGCGCGAACGCCGAAATGATGGTGGGCCGTGCAGGATTCGAACCTGCGACCAACGGATTAAAAGTCCGCTGCTCTACCAACTGAGCTAACGACCCGGTGTAAGGCGTGGGGCAAGTACCGTGAAGACGGGCCGACGACCAGCCATTTGTCAAGAATTCTCTTGAAAACTTGCTGAATCTAAAGCGAGTACGCGGTGTTCCCGAGAGGTGCGGGATTGTATTGATCGGGCCCAATGCTGTCAAACAGTTTGCCTGTTTGCGATCGCTTAGGACCCATAAATTGGGCCGCTTCGGACTAGCTGTGCGCTGCGCCGAAACACCGCGTTGGCGCTCTCCGGCACCGCACTGCGAGGCGCCGACCCCGCATTAAATGCCTCGCGGGAACCCGCCTAGCGCCGCAGGCGCTGCCGTGCCTGATCTGCGGAAGGAGATTTCGGGTACTTGTCGACTACGGCGCGCAAGGTCTGGCGGGCGGCATTCATATCGCCCAGTTCGGCTTGGCTCGAAGCGATATTGAGCATGGCGTCCGACGCTTTGGCGTTGTCCGGC
>CAMDRJ010000186.1 GCA_945906755.1 Klebsiella pneumoniae
AGGACAAGCGGTTGGACCAATTGAAGCTGCAGTACTAGAGGGCCACCGCCGGGTGGCCCAAAAACCGTGCGGCCGCGTTAGCGACCGCTTCTAGCCGCTTCGAGCGGCTCACAAACTAAAGCCCCCGGCTCTGCCGGGGGATATTTACAGCGCCAAAGGTCTATCTACGCGACACCGGTCTGCTTCATCATCTGCTCAACATCGAGTCGCATGCGATGCTCGACACGCATCCGATCCGCGGACCGAGCTGGGAAACGTTCGTGATCGAAGACCTCATCCGCCGCGAGAAGTTGGCCAATCCCTATACCCAGTTTTATTTCTGGCGAACGGCCGCCGGTGCCGAACTCGATCTCGTTCTCGAACGGGGCGCGCGGCGAATCGCCATTGAGATCAAGGCTGCCAGCGGTCGAAGTGTCCATCTTGCGCGGAGCGTTGCGGCTACCGCCCGCGATATTGATGCATCGAGTGCGTGGGTCCTCGATCAAGCCAAGGGCGAAGAATCGCTTGGCCGCGGCGTGGGGCGTCGCAACTACGCCGATAGCCTCGATTGGTTGCCGTAATCGCGCCCACGCGCTACGGCCGTCGCAAATCGATCGGCTGATCGGATCATGCGATGAATAAGCGATCATGAATCAACCGGTGAACGAACCGACTGCGCTTGCGTGAAAAGCCACGCGACATCCCATGCGGCCGTTGTTCATTGCGCGAATGCGGCCCAGCATAATCGCTGCGGAACTGCCGCGACAATGGACCTCCTTATGCGCCCTCTCATACTCCATCTGCGTCATCTGCTGTTTGTGCTGTTACTTGCGGCCAACGTGGCAAGTGCGCAGGAAGCCGCAAGCCTCCTATGGGAAGCGCGCGCTGGCGGCAAGACCGTTTATCTCTTTGGCACCATTCACGTCGGTAAGGCCGATATGTATCCGTTGCCAAAGCATGTCGAAACAGCCTTCAATGCCTCGAAGGCGCTCGCGCTGGAAGCCGATGTGACGGATATGCAAGCGGTGCAAGCAGCGATGCCGCTTGGCATGCTGCCGGCGGGCCGCACCCTCGAAAGCGAGTTGCCGGCCGAGTTTGCCCAGCCGTTGCAACGTGCTGCCGGCGCAAGTGGCATTCCGATCGAGGCTTTGCGTCCAATGAAGCCGTTCCTCGCGATGCTCGCGCTCGCGTCGCTGCAATACGGAAAGCTCGGCTATGTCCCGCAATTGGGCCTCGATCATCACTTCGCCCAACGTGCCAAGTCGGCCGCGACGCCTATCATTGCACTCGAATCGTTTGAAGCGCAGTTACGCATGATGGACGGATTGTCGAAGCCCTTGCAGCAGGCGATGCTGAAAATGACGCTCGATGACATCGCAAGCGGCAAGGTCGCACCGATGGTGAATAGTCTCGTGGCTGCCTGGCGCCGTGGCGATGCGATCGCCTTGTATGAATTGCTGACGTCCGAATCGAAGCGGCTGCCCGCGCCGCTCGCGGCGGAGTTCAATCAAAAATTCCTGACCGGACGCAATCGTCAGATGCTGGACGGCGTTGAGAAGGCGCTTGCGCGGACGGACACGCTCTTCGTGGCGGTCGGCGCCTTGCACCTGATCGGGCCGGGCAGCCTGAACGAGTATTTGGAAAAGGCCGGCTACTCGCTCAAGCGAGTGACGGCGACTGCGCAGTAAGTGAAGCGCACCTCGTGAATTTAGTCAGACGGCACTGGACCCCCGCCTGCGCGGGGGCGACGATTCAGCGTACGTGAACTGCATTGACGTAGCAGCCGGGCGTGGGATTAATCTGTCTGAATAAATGGCAGCAGATCCTTGCAGACCGCATCGATCTGCTCATAAGGAAGCATATGGCCGGCACCGGCGATCGCAATTGCTTTCGCACCACGTATGCCTGCGCGAAACACGTCCGCGTAGGAGTGCGGCACCAATGGGTCTTTGTCGCCAGACATCACCAGCGTCGGACTCGTAATCCGATAGAGGCGACGGTGAAGGCCCTTGTCGGGCAGCGGCCACAGAAATTTAGCGACGACTGTCATGCCGCGCGCCAACGTCACGAGTGATTCGACCGGACCTGCGCTCGTATCGCGCGCGACCATCTTGCCGATCGGTACGCCGCCTGCCCAGATGAGCTTGTCGATCGTGGTGTAGGGCCGGCCAAACAGATCGACGACCGGATGATCATCGCGCCACACACCGATCGGCGAAAGCAATGCCAAGCGCGCGACACGCGCCGGCACATGCGCAGCCAGCTCTGCGGCAATCATCGCGCCGAATGAATGCCCGATGACTGGCATGCGCTCAAGTTTCAGGGCTGACAAGATGTCGTCGTAATGCAGCGCGAGGTCGTGAACATCGCGGATGTCATCGAGATCCGTAAGATCATTGAAGCCTGGTGCGATTGGGGCAATCACGCTGAACCGCTTGGCGAGTTCCGCGACGAACGGATCGTGCGCCGGAACGCCGTGCAGACCGTGCAACCAGACGAGGTCTGGTCCGGCCCCCACGCGCACGATCTGCTGCGCGCGGCCGCTTGCCAATTGAATCGTTTCGATCTTCAAGCGTTCGCTCCGCTCAGGCCGGTTGCATGGCTGCAGGGGCTTGGACCGGTGGGGCATCTTTTGGCCACCACTTGTCTTCCCATTCGTTGAAGCGCGGGCGCAGCTTCGGGATCACATCGCGCGCGAATCGTTCGGTGTTTTGATAGACCTTGTCTTTTGGCATATCGCCGAAGTGGCAAAGCACCATCAAATGGCCGACTCGCATCGAGTCTGCCATTTCGTTGAGTCGATCAACGACCGTCGCTGCGCTGCCCGCGACCACATAGCCGCGATCAACGATGTCTTTCCAGGTCAGATCGGGCGACATGGCGGCGGCGCGTGCAACCTGGCCTTCGATGCCTTTACGCATCGTGGCAATCGATGTGTAACCCGGTGGATTCGCGAACGACGGGTTGAGATGTAGACAGCGGTTGTAGAAATAGAGTGCATGCTTGGCATAGAGTCGCTCGGCCTCGGCATCGGAATCAGCGACCGCGACGAACTGCAAAAAGCCCGCACGATAGGGGTTCGCCTCGACGCCCAGCTTGTCCACGACTTCCCAGAAGCCTTGCATCGTGGCAAGGCCCGCCTTGTAGCCGAAATACGAAAGATACGCATACAGAAAATCATTCTGTGCGCACCAGTCCCAGGTTTCGACGCTGCCGCCGCCCGGAATCCAGATCGGCGGATGCGGTTGCTGCATCGGCTGCGGCCACACATTGACATAGCGAAGCTGCGTGTACTTGCCGTTGAAAGCGAAGGGCTTCTTTTCGGTCCAGGCGCGCAGGATCAGCGCGACCGCCTCGCGATATTTTTCGCGGAGAGTAGCCGGATTCTCGCCGTAGCAGAACGTCGTATCCATCGGCGTGCCAACCGGAAACCCCGAGACGATACGACCGCCCGACAACACGTCGAGCATCGCCATCTCTTCGGCAACGCGGATCGGCGGGTTATAAAGCGCGGGGGAATTGCCCATGATGACGAGCTTCGCGCGCGTGGTGCGTCGTGCTAATGCGGCCACCATCAAATTGGGCGAGGGCATCAGGCCATAGGCATTCTGATGATGCTCATTCACGCAGATGCCATCGAAGCCCGCGCGCTCGGCATGTTCCAACTCGTCGAGATAATCGTTATAAGCCTCGTGGCCGCGCTTGGGATCAAAAAGTTCGCGAACCGGCGGATCGACCCAGACGCCTGCATAGCGCTGACGGAAATCGTCGGGCAGATCCGGGTAGGGCATGAGATGAAACCAGTGGAATTTCATAGTGCCTCCATGCTGCTTAGCTCACCACGATGGAATGATCGAATTGACGCAGGATCGTAGGGTGGAAAAGTGAAGCGCATTCCACCAAAGATTCAGACTTCCTCTTCGATGGACTGCGTGGCGGCGGAATGCGCGCTGCTGTTCCGCCCTACCTGTCCGTAATCGCATCTCGGCTTCCGAATACTACCCAGCGTAAGCGGCCACGACATTCCGCAGCACCCCGATCTTCTCGACTTCGCTCTCGATCACATCGCCAGGTAGACAGTAACGCTTGGCCGGCACCAGACCCGGTAGTCCTTGCCATTTGCCGCCCAACTCCGCATCGGTTGACCATGCGGTGCCGGCCGGCGTGCCGGTGATGATGACCATGCCGGGCTTCAATGTGAAATTGGTGGAGAAGAAATGAATGAGATCGGCACAGGACCAAATCATGTTGCCGGTCGTGGACGCTTGTCGTGGCTCACCATTGATGCGGGTCTTTAGCATCAGCTTCTGCGGATCGCCGATTTCGTCAGCGGTCACCACGCACGGCCCGATCGGTGCGCTGGTGTCGAAGGCCTTGCCGCGGCCCAGCTCGTACCATGTCAGGCCTTCCGGCGAACGGCGTACTTGCCGATCGCGCGCGGTCACGTCATTGACGATGGTGTAGCCGAACACATAGTCAAGCGCGCGTTCGAGTGGAATGTAGCGGCCCACTTTGCCGATCACTACCGCCAGCTCGGTTTCGCAATCGATTTTCTTGCTCATCCGCTCGTCGTGAATGATCGCATCGTTCGGGCCGATCACACAGTCGGCGGTCTTCAGAAAGAACTCCGGCTCCTTGCCGCTGATCGGCGTATTCGCTTTCTCGCTGTTGTGGTCGCGGTAGTTGCTGCCGCTGCAAATGATGGTGGAGGGGCGGATCGGCGCGCCAAGCGAAGCGCTTGCCATCGGGATACGCGCGGAAGCGGGCGCTTCCTTGATGAGCCGCTCGGCGAGATTGCGTGCCACATCCCCGGCGCGAATGAACGCGGTGCAGTCAGTGAAATAGGCGCGTATCGCCGTGCTTGGCGCGGGAAGCGCGAGGAGCGGATCGACGATCGAGTCACCGGCGATGAATCCCAGGCGCTCGGTGCCTGCTTGTTTGTACGAGACGATTTTCATAAGAGATGGCTCTACAGTGTTAGTGTTTGGCGATGACCTTGCCCACTGTCGCATTGGACAGCACATATGCAAGCGCGGCGGGCAATTCGTTGAACGGGAACACGCGATCGATGACCGGCTTGATGGTGCCGTTGGCAATAAAAGGCAGCACGTCTTTCTCAAACGCGCGCACGGTAACCGAACGCTGGGCGGGATTACGCAGCTTGTTGCTCACGCCAAATAGCTTGAGGCGTTTGGCGTGGAGCGCATCGAGATCGATTTCGCTCGTCATCGTGTGATCGAGATAGCCAACCGTGGCAAGCCGCCCCTCATAGGCCAGCGAACGTACGCATTCGGCGAATACGGTGCCGCCCACATTGTTGACGATCAGGTTGACGCCTTTCTTGTCGGTCGCCCCCATGACGGCATCGTAGAAATTTCCTTTGCGCGTTTCGATGCCGACATCAAGGCCCATTGACTTTAGCTTTGCGAGCTTGTCAGCCGAACCCGAGGTGCCGATCACCTTCGCGCCAAGGGCTTTGGCGGTCTGCAATGCAGCGACCCCAACGCCTGAGGAAATGCTTGTGACCAATAGCCACTCGCCGCGCTGCAAGCCGCCTTGACCGATCAGCATGTCGTGCACGACCAGAAAGACGAGCGGTGTCGCCGCCGCCTCTTCCCATGACAGCCGCTCCGGGACGGGCATTGCTTCACGCGCATCCATTACTGCATATTCGGAGAAGCCGCCGCCGCAGCGACCCATCACGCGCTGGCCCGGTTGGAAGTCGCGGGCATTGTCGCCTACCTTCTCGACGATCCCTGAACATTCACCACCGCCTGGTTTCGCGGTGACGCCGTTGACGCCGTGTCCTGGAATCAACTCGCCACGATTAAATGATGAGGCTGCGACTTTTACGAGTAACTCGCCGGTCTTCGGTTGCGGGACCGGCGCCTCGCGAAGTTCGAGTTCGACGGACTTACCGTCCGGGACGATCCAATAGGATTTCATAGGTTTCCTCGCAGGCGTTACTGAATGGCAGGCCAACGCCCGAGCCGGGCATAGAGGCGGGCGATCGCAAGGGCATTATCGCAGAGGCGTGCGAATGCTGATGATGCGGGGGACGTCCGCGCGTCAGACCGCTCCGAGCAAGTACAAAGGGCGTTGCTTACGGTGCGGCGCTGCTGCCGGTCAGTGCAAGCGTTGCAGCCGTAGGATCAGGCGCCTCGCTAGGACGCGGTTTCATTGGCAGCCCATTGCCGATCAACGCCTCATAGTAGGCAGCGTTGGCGAGCACGTGCTTCACATAGTCGCGCGTTTCGTTGATCGGGATGATTTCCGTCCACACCGCGGCGTCGTCGCTGACGGTCTTGCTCCACTTACGTGGACGCGACGGGCCCGCGTTGTAGGCCGCGGCAGCGTGCAGGTGCGAGCCATCGAATTCGCGAAGCACCTGTTGGAGATAGCGAGCACCCAACCGCACATTGGTCGCCGGGTCGTGAATGTGTTCACGCTTGTACGGGATGCGAAATTGCGAGGCCACCCAGCGAGCTGTCTGCGGCATCAATTGCATCAGTCCCGCGGCACCCGCTATCGATCGCGCATCGACGCTGAAATGCGATTCCTGTCGGATCACCGCATAAAGTCGCGCCGGGTCCACGCCTGTCTCGTTCGCGGCGGCGTCAACCTGTTGGCGATAGGGCGTCGGGAAGCGCTGCGCCATGTCGATTTCGGTGCGGGTACGCTCGCTGGTTGTCATGCAAAGCGTCCAGATCTCCGCATCGCAGGCCACCTGCGCGGCGGCGCGTATCGATCGATCATTCATGCCGTAGAGCGTATGGCGCCACTCGGTATAGCCTTCATCACGAAGGCGCGCCCGAATCAGCGCAAGGCCACGTTGGAGTCCGGGATTGTTTTGCGCGGCTGCGCGTTCTGCTTCCGTCAGCACCGGAGGTTGTTCCGGAAGATAAAGCGGCTGCCCAAGTTCTTGTGACGCGAGCAGGCTGTAGTAGTGAATGCGGGTGGCGATGCGTTCCAATAGCCGCTTGGCCGTCGCACGCTGAGCATTGCCGGCCGCGCCATCCGCCGCCGTAGCTTGCAATGCACGTGCTTTCCAATAAGACCAGGTTGGGTCGTTACGCTGCGATTCACTCATCGCGTTGACGACTTCGACGATCGCATGCCAGCGTTGCGGTGTGTTCTCGGCACGCAAGGCCGCGCGAACACTCCAGGCAAGCGTGTCGGCGGTCGCATCGATCGGTTCACCACCGGCAATCGCGGCGCCACGCTGATACCACTCGTAGGCTTGCGGCCGTGCATTGAGGGCGGCTTCCTTCGCGATCACCGCCCAAGCTGATGCGACGGCACGTGCCGGCCATGCGGCGGCGCGTGGATCTTCAAGCGCGGTGGCGGCCGCGGGTGCGTTGCGCGACGCGAGGCGAACCACGGCGAGCACGGCGAGTTCCGCCTCGTCTGCTGTAGGCTTAGGAATGCGGCGATTGAGATATTGGGTCGGATGCAAAAACGCTTGGTGGATGCTGTCCAACCGTACCGTGCCAAGGAGTCCGATGGCATGCTGCGCAACATACCGACGGCCTTGTTCGGCGGCGATCCGTGCGCGCGCCCAAACATCTTCACGTGTGAATTGGCCGGCCTGATAAAGCGCGGCGGCAAGCTGCGCGCAGCCGTAGTCGGCTTCACGTTGGGCAAACCATAATTCGCGCGCACTTTGCGTGATGTTTTCACCGCCCGCGTGGCGTTTCAATAACGCATAGCACTCGATCGCGCGATCACGGTCCTCGATGTATTGGACGCGCGGTAATTCGTTCGCGAGCACCGATTCGTCGTTATTTTGAGTACGCAGGGTGATCCAGTCTTTACGCAGCCGTTCTTCAACTGCGGTGCCCGGCCAACGCGCATAAAACGCTTCGACTTCGGCCTGCGTTGCTTGAGACAGTCGGAGCGAGAGTTCCCAATAATCCACCCACATGGCCAATGAATGCGCAACGACCGCGGTGCTGCTGCGCAGCTTTGATAGCGTCGCACGGTCACGATGGGTGAATGCGGTGCGCGCTTTCACGATCGGATCGACTGCCGCAGATAAGGCGGCAACCGGTGTCGAGAAGAGCGTGCCCCCTGCCGAAAGTGTGCCGGCGAGAATCGTCAGCACGCCATAACGCACGCACGCGACGCGCATGCGCGATAGACCAAATAGGAGTACTTGAGTCATGAGCTAGAGAAGGTGGTAAGACTGTGTTGTATCAGACTGTGCCGTTCGAACTCGTCGAGCGTCCGGCTATTTATCAGCCTGCTGCTTGGAGGTCAATCGGTGGCAAGCGGACTATGCACTGCCGGTCGCTCCGTTGATCGGGACATTGACCGCTTTCGAACAAATCCGCGTTTCATCCTGGGTGCGATTCCGCCGAAAGGCTTCCATCGGGGCGCCGCGCCATAACGGTATGCCTCGCGATCCGGCGAAGACAGGCGGCACACCCAAACAGGGATCCAAACGTCGATGCCGGCCGCGATATTGCAGTGGCCATTTTATCCATGGGCGAACAATGTCAAGGCTGACCAAAGCGGTGGAGAGCGTAACGTCCAATCCGGAATTCGAACGGCTTGAACCCTCGATCATCGAAGTGCTGATCGATGTGATGCGACCACGATTGGTCCGCATTTTTCATCTGTTGCGCGACCGAGAGGGCCTGCGCGTTCGTCTCGGCATGGAAGGTGATACGGGAGGCGTACGTCCTGCTGTCAAGGTCGGCGCGGACAGCCAATTGCCGCGTCTTGATGCGTTCCCCGAGCAAAAGGCCCTGCTGGAGCGCCATCGCGGCGGCACGATCACTTGCACGGTCGTCGATTTTGTGCGGACCTTGCAGCCCATTTCCAATGGTCGCGAAACGATCGGCTGGGTCGAAATCGATACCGACGCGCCACTTTCGCCGGCCGACGCGAAACTGCTGGCCGGACTGTTGAAGATCAACGCCCATCACCTCGCGATCGTCGATGCCAATCGACACGATCCGCTCACCGGACTTCTGCATCGAAAGTCATTCGAAGAGGCGTTCCTTCGCCTCAATGAACCGACCGAGCGATTGCTGGAAGCGCGTAGCGATGATGATCGGCGACAGCTCCCCGCGGGCGATCACCACCATTGGTTTGGCGTGGTGGACATTGATCACTTCAAGCGCATCAATGATCGCTTCGGGCATCTGCATGGCGATGAAGTGCTCATCCTCTTTGCCCGCACCTTGCAGTCGGCTTATCGGACGACCGATCAGCTGTTTCGCATCGGCGGTGAAGAATTCGCCATTCTGCTCAATCGCGTTTGCGTGCTCGACGCGCGCAGTGAATTCGAGCGGCTACGCACGCGGGTCGAGGCGCTGCTCGTACCGAAGGTCGGCAATATTACGGTGAGCCTTGGCTATACGATGATCCGCAATGAGGACAGTCCGGTCGGCGCCTTTCAACGTGCCGATGAAGCGCTGCACTATGCCAAGCAACATGGCCGCAACCGCACCTGCTCGGACGA
>CAMDRJ010000187.1 GCA_945906755.1 Klebsiella pneumoniae
CCGCCCTCGTAGAAGAGCACTCCTGAAACGCGGTTGATGCCGACCGGTGGCACCATGATGTGCCGATCAATGTCGGCAATCGGTACGCGCCACTCCACGGTTGCGCGGCGCGCATTGACGCCACGCAGCAACGGTTCGCCGGTCCGGTAACCGCGCAGGGTGATGTCGCGTTCGTTCAGTTGCGGCGCCATCGATTCGATCAAGCTGCCGCTGCCGCCCAATTGAAAGGGTTAGGTTTTGCCTGGCTGGCCACGGCCTTCTGCCCAGTGCGCGGCCAGCACGGTCGGTCCAAGCGGGAGATAGCCGTCCCAGTTGGCGCGATAGACGTGCCCGGAGTAGCGAAGGCCTGCGGCATCCTTGAACGCGCGGTGCGTCTCATAGAAGAATTGCAACTGCTGGCCGCGTGAGGGTCCCTCCGACAGCCAATTCAAGCGGCGACTGTCGTAGAGCGCCACGACGGCCGCGATGCGTTCATCTTCCTCGCGTCGTGCCGAGCCAACGGTCCGCACACCGTTCACCACTACACCATCGGCGATCACGCCATCGCGACGCGCCATGGCCGCGCCTATGCCAAGCGCCGCCTCGCGTTCCATCCGGACCGCACGGGCGAGCGATACCCATTGCGCGCGGGTTTTGCGTTCATATTCGACCGGGTCTTCATTGCTGCCGGTACCGACCGTGCGTCGCACATTCAATTCACGCTCAACCGAGAGGAAATGGCGATTTCGATAAGCGTATTCCGCTGCGCCGAGCATTTCACCTTGGGTGATTTCATAAAGCGGCGACAAGAGGTAGCTGTGCATGCCAAGCGCGTCAGAACCGAAGATGCTCGCGCCGATGCTGGTGGTGCCTCGCTCAGAACCAAGGAGCGGCCACCAGGAACGCGGCAACAATGAAGGCAGCGGGTTGTAGCCACGTTCGGACGCGAGTACCACCGGCGTGGTGGCGGGCGGAAGGAGGGCGGGCAACGCAGTGACCGCTTGCGGCGCGGTGGCGCGCGTTTCAAGCGCAACATTGCCCGCCGCAAGGTTCAATGTGCGTAATTGCTTCATGCCGCTTTCCAGCGTCGAGAATCCGAGCGTGCCGTCAATGCTCATGCCGCCGAACTGGGTGACCGCAGTGTGCGCATGCGTGAGTCGCGTCAACTGATTACCCGCCAAGCGCCAAACGTTGGGCACACCGCCGGTTGTCGAGATGAACAAGACCGCGCCGTCGGGTGCCATCTGGAGGTCGGATTTCGGATCGATGTCGGTATGCAGAAGCGTTTGTGCGCCGCTCGCAAGATCGAGACGGACCAGTTCAAATGATCCGGCGCGCTTGGCAATCAGCGCTGCGGTACGCGCATCGGCGGCGACTGCAATATCGAGCCATTGTCGCGTAGCGCTGCCGGCGATCAATGTTTTCGTCGGTTCGCCGGCGCGTGGGCCAAGCAGCTCCACGCTCGTCGCGCCATTGCGGTCGTTGCGGATGGCGACTACGCTGCCATCGCCGCCCAGCCATGCCGCGCGAAGATAGCGACCGCAATGCGTCATCCGCTTGGTCCCACCGCCAAGCAGCCCGCCATCAGGCGTAAAGCGATACAGGTCGTAGAACACTTCATAGCCGCCGCACACTTCGGGCTGCGCGATCAGCACCGCACCGTCGCCGCGCAGATTGATGCGCGCACCGCGATGCACAGTCGTCAGCGTTTCCGGTGCACTGCTCCCGCGCCGATACCGCGTCAGCACCGATGCGCCGATGCCATCATCGACGATCGCGTATACATCCCCATTGGGTGCGGCCGCCACTGCGTCGACCGACCAAAAGGGTGGCGCCAAGGTTTCGCCCAGGCGTTCCGGTGTGGTGAGCAATTTCGCCGAGCGTGCATCGATTTGTTGCGTGAGGTCGTTGATGAAACCTCTCCACACGGCATCCATCTGTTGCTGAGTGAGCTGATAGGTGCTGTTGTGGACCCGAAATGGCAGGATCTGGCGGCTGTACCACATCACCATCCGTGCGGCGGCGTCCTGCCCATAGGTGCGCGTGAGATAGTCAAAAAAATACGCGCCGTACAGGTAGTTGCGATTCAAGGGCAGCGTACGCCCGTCGGCGTTCAATTGCCTTAGCGTAAGAAAACCGCGGCGACGTTCATCGCGCATCTGCGCTTCAAAGGCCGGGCTATGCAGACGGCCAAGACCATTGCCCGCGCGGCTTTCGCTATGGGTGGCTAAGCCTTCCACTAGCCAGCGCGGTTGTAACGCATTTGGAAACGTCCATAGATTGCGCCCGAAGATGTAGCGGAACACCGAAGGGGCACCGGTCGCTTTATCCAGATGGATGATATGGGTGAGCTCATGGAGGATGACCAGCTCCAGCCAGTCGGCGCGATCAAGTAGTTCGCCGTCGCTTGGGGCGGCTAGAAAGATGCCGGACAAGTTGTAGGGAATCGGTGTTGCAAAGCCATTCGCCAGATCGACGCCTGAATACAAAACGACATCGACTTTCGAGCGTGGCACCCATGCAAGTTCACGCGTCATCAGCGCAAATGCGCGCTCGGCTATGTCGCCCACACGCTGCGCGGTGACGCGTGCTTCGTCTTCGAAGTGGATGCGAAAATTGGCCGTTTCGGCGGTGCGCCAAGTGCGTCCGGGATCTAAGAATTGCGCTGACGCAGATGGGGCCCATCCGAAACAGACCAGCGCGGTCAGCATGCAAAAGGCGGTTTGGTGCCACCGTGCGCCAAATGTCGTCATGTCGGTTTCCTGGATGCGCGTTGTGCGAATTCAAATTGTGCAGATGAGTCTGCCATGATGCGACGGATCTCGCACCCATCGTGTGACGGAACTATTTACGTTGGATGACCGTAGAATCGGCTGCGTGATGCGTAAAGCGAAGACGGTGAACCGATCTAACGTACTGATTTGGAGCTGATCATGATAGCAATGATGCGATGCATCTTGGCTGTGACTATGGCGTTCATTGCGGGGGGCGCCATCGCGGCTGAGTTCCCGGCCAAGCCGGTGCGCCTCATCGTGCCATTTCCACCTGGCGGCACAATCGATGTAGTCGCACGGCTGATCGGAGAGAAGCTGCGAACGACCTGGAACCAGCCCGTCATCGTCGAGAACCGGGTCGGCGGTAATGGGACGCTGGCGGTCGACCATGTCGCAAAGAGCGCCCCCGACGGTCATACCTTGCTGGTGCACGCGTTTCTGCTCATCACGGTTCCACATCTACAGCGAACGCCGTATGACGTGACCCGCGATCTGGTCGGCGTTACGCAGACCTTGGCGACCGCCTACGCGCTGGCCGCCACGCCGAAATCCGGCTTTGCTTCCTGGGACGATGTGATTGCAGCGGCGCGGAAGGATCCCAAACGTCTGAATTACGGGACCGGCGGCAATGGCTCCGCGCAGCACTTGTTCGTGGAAATGGCGGCCAACGCGGCGAAAATCGAACTCACGCATGTCCCGTACAAAGGGAATGGACCGGCGCAACAGGCATTCTTATCGGGTGAGATCGATTTGATGTTCGATCCGACCAATACGGTCATTCCGTTAGTAAAGTCGGGCCGGGCGCGCGCGTTGTTGGTGAGTGGCGATCGTGAACTCGCTGGGCTACCCGGGACGCCACCTCTTGGCCGTGTTTATCCTGGGCTTGGCATCGATGGCTGGCATGGTGTATATGCGCCGGCTGCGACACCCAAGCTGATCATCGATCAGGTCTCTGCGGCGGTGCGCGCGGCAGTGCTATCGCCAGATCTCTCCGCACGTTTTCGCGATATGGGGTTCGAAGCAGTCGGATTGGAATCCGCCGCATTCAATGAACTCATACGCCGCGATTTTGAGCGATGGGGTAAGGTGATCCGCGACAACAATATTCGCGCTGATTAATTTACTAGACGGAGACATCATGCATATCGTCGATGCGCAGATCCATATCTGGACCGGCCATAAGCCAATCAATCCGAATCACCGGCAAGTGCTCGACTACACTGCCGAAGACGTGCTGAAGGAGATGGACGCAGCCGGTGTCAATGCCGCGGTTATTCATCCGCCTGGCTGGGACCCCAACGCCAATGCATTGGCGATTACTGCGGCGCGCAAGTATCCGCAGCGGCTCGCGATCCTTGCGCACTTTCCGCTCGCCAAACCGGTCGGTCGTGCCGAACTCGAGCGCATGAAAAAGGAGCCTGGGATGCTCGGGCTCCGGTTCGCGCTCTTGCAGCCGCATCAATCGCGCTGGTTGATCGATGGCAGCCTCGATTGGTTGTGGAAGGCAGCGGAAGAAGCCGGCATGCCGGTCGCGCTGCTGGGCGACAATCTATTGGATGCGATCAATACGATCGCGCCCCGCCATCCGCGCTTGAAGCTCATCATCGATCACTTCGGGCGTCCCGACAAGACCTGGTCGAATCTGACGGCACTATGCGCTGTGGCGAAGTATCCTAACGTTGCGCTCAAGGCGACCGGTGCACCCGGTTACTCGGCGGAGCCTTATCCGCATCGTGACATTCACGGTCACATCCGCAAACTCTACGATGCGTTTGGTCCGGAGCGGATGTTCTGGGGCACTGACATCACGCGCATGCCGATCACATGGAAGCAATGCGTGACGATGTTCACCGAGGAGCTTTCTTGGTTGTCCGCCAAGGACAAGGAGCTGATAATGGGTGGTGCATTGTGCAAGTGGTTGGGCTGGAAATTGAGCGCCTAGCGTCTCGCCAAAGCTACGCGCCTTCTTCCGCACGCTTGGCGCGCCGTCCGGCCCAAGCAAAGGTGACCATTGCCATCGGCACCGCGGCGATCAATACCGCGAGCCATCCGGCTGCCGGCAATCCGGACCATTGAATCAACGGTCCGGTTGCAATCGCTACAAAGACACTGACACCGCCTGCGACGCTGTCATTGACGCCGATAGCGCGCCCGCGCTCGGCGGTCTGCACATGATCGGCAATCATTGCCGTCGCTGCTACGTTTGCGGCGGCCCAGCCGATTCCCACGAGAAACGTGCCAAGTGTGATGCTCCAGTATCCGGACGTGAATCCCACGAGCGCTGCGCCAACGATCGTGGTCAACACACCTGGCACCATGACTTGCGGGCGTCCGATGCGGTCCGCAAGTCGGCCAAGAAGAATCGTGAAGCCGAACATGCCGGCGGTGTGGAACATATGGGAAAATGCGATGGCGGCAAGCGAATGTCCGTGATGGGCCAATACGAGGGTCATTAGAACCATCACGATCGACATGTTGCCGCTCGATGCGCCGTTCGCGACGATAGCAATACGGGTCGGTTGATACCGAAATAGCTGCCAGCCGCTGAAATCGACGCGCTCTGCTTTCGTACGCGACGGCGGCAGGACGAGATCCGGATAGTGTCGATCCAAATGCATGCCGATCTCTTTCGGATCAGGGCGGATGTAGCGCACCACGAGCATTGCAGGAACGATCAATAAGGGCGCAATGTACCAAGGCATACCGAGCGGTTCACTGCCGATTCGATTCGCGAACCATTCACCCGCGATGATGATGAGCGGACACATCACGAGGCCAAGCATCGAGCCCATCGCCAGAAAGCCAAGTGCCTGGCCGCGACGCTGCGGCGGATACATGTCGGTGACGGCAACCCGCAACTGCTGTGCGGCATGAATACCCATCGCGAAGATGAGTAACCCGACGACGAACAGGACGAGGCTCTTCAGACTCATCGACGCGCCAAGCGTGAGCGTGCCTGCGAGGCCGAGTGCCAAGCCGAGCAGAATTCCGGGCTTGCGGCCATACCGGTCGGTGATCTGGCCAATTGGATAGGCGACGATAAAGCGTGACAGCGCGATCAATGCGACCGATAGCCCCGCGAGGCTCGCCGAATCCGTCAGGGCAAGCACCATGAGCGGGCCGATGCCGTAGGCAAGGCCCATCGAAGCTCCGGTAAATGACTGCGATAACGCAAGGAGAAGGGTGTTACGCCGAATGAGCGGCGGGATCGTGATCGATCCGGGCGAGAGTTTGTCCATGTGCCGTGAGTATAGACGGCACCGCAATTCCGCTTTGTGGCGGCGCTCAAATCTCTAAAGCTTGCCGATCAGATTGATAAAGAAGCCGCGATGGGTGTAACTCAGATTGGTGAGGTCAATCTTGATGTAAGAGTCGGATCGAACTGGACGGCCAGCGGCGGCGTACGCAAGGACAGCCGCCCCGACAATTCGCCTGTGGTACCGCTTACCCAGGTGCAAGGTGACCGCACCGATGCGGTAGCCCGTCTTACCTACGACTCGCGCGAAAAATGGACCGCCTACGGCTATGCGCAGGAAACGGTAAGCACCACCGGCAATCGCGAAAACAATGCCCGTCTCGGTACCGGCGGCTCCTATCGTCTGAACGATCGCTTTCGTACCAGCGCCGAGGTCTCAAGCGGTGATCTTGGCCTCGGTGCGCGCCTTGGCACCGAATACCTGTACTCCGATCGGACCACAACCTACTTGAACTACGCTCTGGAGAACGAACGCTCAGATAACGGCGTGCGTGCCAACAAAGGCAATACGATTGGCGGTGTGCGAAGCCACTACTCTGATACGATCACTGTGTTTGGCGAAGAGAAGTATTCGCATGGCGATGTACCCACCGGATTGACCCATGCCGCCGGCGTTCAATACGCACCGACCGATCGCTGGAATTTCTCGACGAATATTGATCGCGGCGCGCTGAAGAACAATCGCACCGGCGCCAACATGGAACGCTCAGGCTTTGGCTTTGGCATGGGTTATGGATTCAATGCGATCAAACTTGCGAGCGTATTCGAGCTGCGACGCGATACGCTGCAATCGCCGACCGATCTATCCAATTCGACGCGTTCGAGCTTTCTTACGAAGAACAGCCTCAAATATCAGATCAATCCGAATTGGCGCCTGATCAGCAAGCTCAACTACTTCGAAAGCAAAAGCTCGCAAGGCGCCATGTACGACGGGACGTTCACCGAAGCGGTGCTCGGCTACCTGCCCAATCGCAATCGGGATTGTTTGGCAACGTCCGCAAGAAATAGCGATGCGCTACGGGCGCAACAACCACTTGGAGCCGCCGAGCGGTGGGTGCGCTGCCGGGCTATTGTCGACGGGAAAATATGGATGTGATGGCGGTGCGGCCGATCGCAATGCAAAAGCCGTCAATTAGCGCTTCGATGCCGACGTGCGGACTACCGGGTGCGGTGTGCACCTTCGCCGACTAACTTCCGCTTGGTGTCCTGCGGATCAAGTAGCGATGCAGGCCTTCCAGCACGAGTTCGCTCCGCTGGTTGTGCGCGGTAGCGCGCATGGTGATGACGCCGGTGGTCTTTTGTGGAATGAGCTCGGTGATCTCGAAGTCTTCGAACCACCGCGTCGGGGCGAAGCGGTGGTCCCGCGTGACGTCGAAGGATGCGCTCACCGCGCCGTTTTGGGTCCGATGACGCGATTGCGAAGCAGGCCGATGTCTTGAATTTCCGTCTCGACGATATCGTTCGGTTTAAGAAAGATGCCGCGACCCTGGCCAACGCCGCCAAGCGTGCCGGTGGCGAACAGATCGCCCGGCTCGACGGTCATCGTCTTTGAGATGTATTCGATCTGCTCTTCGGCCGAGTAGATCATGTCGCCCGGTACGCCATCTTGCATCGTCTGGCCATTTACCCGAAGTTGGATGCGCAGCTTCGCATGGTCGGGAATGAACGCCCTAGGAATGAGCACCGGTCCGCAGGGCCCAAACGTGTCGAACGATTTCGATGACAACCAATCGGTGCGCAGATTAGGGCGGTCTTCGCGCCACAATCGGTTACGACACGACACATCGTTGAACACGGTGTAACCGGCCACGTAGTCAAGTGAACGCGCCGCGCTGATATGCCGGCCGCGCGTACCGATGACCACACCCAGCTCTGCCTCCCAATCGATCTGATAGTCGAGTGCAGGAAGCTCGATTTCGTCGAACGCACCGATCATCGAGCTTGGCGCTTTCAGGAAGAAGTACGGCTCGGCATTTTCCTTGTCGCCTTTGTAGACCTTCGCCGGATCGACGTTGCCGCCATGCAGGGTGTACTGACGCATCTCGGCGAGATGCGCGCTGTAGTTGGCCGCGCAGTTGAGGATCTTCGAGGGCCGGAGCACCGGCGGCAGCGGGCGCAGTGCGGTCACATCGAATACGCCGCCGCGAAACACGGTACTCGCCGGACCTTCCTTCCCGACGAATTCCGCGATCGCTTGCAGCACTTCGAAATTGCGCTCCCAGTCTTCGAGAATGCCAAGCAAGGTCGTCGTATCCGACAGCGGGCCGGGACCCGCGCGTGAAGATCCGCGATAGGCTGCGTGCGCGATCGCGACATCAACGACATGGGTGCCAAGAACAAGGCTAACAAAGGAACCGCCGCCTTGCCTAGCGTAGGTTCCGAGAGCGAAACGGGTGGTCATCACAACTCCATGGTCCGGGTAGAGGGGATGCGCCGGAGTTTAGCAGCGGCGCGCTGAGTACGATTTACGCTAATCTGTCGATATCGAATCAGGAGGAGGGTCCGGCGATGCTCGGTAAACAACGCGGTGTTCTCATCGCTGCCCTCATTCTTGCGTTTGCACCGTCCTTGCTGCGCGCACAAACGGACCCCTACCCTAACAAGGCAGTCCGCGTGATCGTCGGCTTCACACCGGGCAGTGCGACCGACATCTCGGCACGCATCTTCGCCCAGAAATTCAGCGATGCGTGGAGCATCGCAGTGACGGTTGAAAACATCCCGGGCGCCGGCGGCGCGGTCGGTGCGGCGCGCGCCGCGAAAGCGCCACCCGATGGTTACACGCTCCTCTACGCCGCCAATGGTGCAATGACCGTCGCCCCGAGCGTGCAAAGTAAATTGGCGTACGACCCGGCGCGCGATTTCGCGCCAATCTCGCTGGTCCTCACCGCCCCCAGCATCATCGCCGTCAACAACGATCTTCCGGTCAAGACCTTGCCGGAATTGATCGCGCTGTTGAAAGCGCAGCCGGGGAAATATTCGTATGCCACGCCAGGAGCTGCCACGCCGCAGCATATTGCAGGCGAGTTGCTCAAGATGCTCGCCGGGTTCGACATGACGCACGTGCCCTATCGTGGCGCGGTATTCACCGATGTAATCGCCGGGCGTGTGCCGATTACGCTGCAAAATGTCGGAGCGATTTTATCCACGGTCCGCGAGGGACGATTGCGCGGGCTGGCAGTGACTTCGCTGACCCGCTCACCCAACATGCCGGAATTTCCCACGGTGGCGGAATCCGGATTCCCAGGCTTCGAGGCGGTCTCTTGGTTCAGCTTCCTTGGACCGCTGGGGACGCCGGCACCGATCGTCACCAAGGTGCAGCAGGAAGCGATAAAGGTCCTCGCAC
>CAMDRJ010000188.1 GCA_945906755.1 Klebsiella pneumoniae
TGATTTAGGCTCTCGTACTCGTCCATCCGCGATTCTCCTTTCGTGTGCTTGGCGGCTCACGATCGATAGTTTCGCCGGGTGGACTCCCGGATTCGTCAAACTTCTGCTGCCTCCCCGGCAGAGCCGGGGGAACTCCCTACTTATTAGAATGAGCCGCCAGCGTATTGCCAACGTGCCGCGCCGACCAGCGGGCACTTCGTGGTGGGGTAGGAACCTTTCGGTATGCATCACGGATTATGAAAGCAAAAAAACTTTCGCTCACCGTGCCGCCGGTAGCCGGCATGGTGGAAAACATCGTCGGCTGCAAATGGTCGCTCGCGGTGCTGACGCTCGTGCGCCAGGGCGTGCATCGCCCGGGTGCGATGGAGCAGGCCATCGATGGCCTGAGCGCGAAGGTGCTGAATGAGCGGCTACGGAAGCTCGTGCGCTACGGCATTCTGGATAAGACCAGCTACGCCGAATTGCCGCCGCGGGTCGAATACCGGATGACGCCATTCGGGCAGCGATTCATCGCGATACTCGATCAGATCGAGGCGCTCCAGGAGGAGTTGTAGCGCCGCGGGTCGCGGCAACCATCGGATTAAATCGCCTGCCTGTGATTGCTAGCGCTGCAGCAATCGTCGCGATAGATAAGACGCGAAGTCCACCAGCGCCACCAAGAGAATCATCGCAATCAGAATGGAGCTGGTCTCCCGCATGTGAAAGAGACCCATATGGAAGGCGAGCATTTGTCCGAGTCCGCCCCCGCCCACCACGCCCAGCACCGCAGCGGCGCGGATGTTGTTCTCCCAGCGGTACAGCGTGTAGGACAAGAGTTGCGGCAGGATCTGCGGCAGCATCGCATACCAAAAGACCCGACCGGATGACACACCTTGCGTGCGCAACGCGAACGAGGGTCCGGGCGGCGCGTTCTCAATCGCCTCGGCGAACAGGCGCCCGAGCACCCCGGTGGTATGCAGACCGAGTGCGAGCGTGCCGGCGAACGGACCGAGCCCAGCCGCGATGATCAGGAGCGCGGCCCACACCAGTTCCGGAATCGAGCGCAGTCCATTGAGAATGAGCCGTGTCGGCGCACGCCAGTACGCAGGATCACCCGCATGGGTGCGGCTGGCGGGCAAGGCAAGAGCAAGGCCACCGATCACCGCGAGCAGCGTGCCAAGCGCCGACATCGCGATGGTCTCCAGGCTCGCTACGACCACCTTGCCGAGAAACGCTGCATCGCCTGAGGGCGCGAGCAACTCGGCGAGAAACCGGCCCATCTTGCGGGCGGCATCGGCCGACAGGAACTTCGCCCATTGCAAATCGAGCGTCGCGAAACTCGCGACCGTCATGACAGTGAGCGCGACGAGGAACCAGCGCAGGCCATGACGTTCCGGCGGGCGCGAAGCGATGTTGGACGCTTCGATCATGCGATCCGCCTGCGGAGCCAAGAACTTGCAAAGTCGGCAAGACCCACCAAGAGCATGAAGACAATCAGCATGGTCGCCACTTCGGCGCCCTGAAACATCTTCATCGAGTTGTCCATTTGCTGGCCAAGGCCGCCCGCGCCGACGAATCCTAACACCGCGGACGACCGGATCGCACACTCCCATCGGTACACCGTGTAGCTGGTGAGTTCAGCGGCGCTTTGCGGCAGCACGCCGTAGAAAAATGCTTGTAGACGCCCGGTGCCGTTGCGCAGCAGCGCATGCGTGGCGTGGCGTTCATCGCTCTCCAGAATTTCGCTATACACCTTGCCCAGCATGCCCCCATAGGTGAGCGCAATCGCGAGCACGCCGGCAGTGGGCCCTAAGCCAACCACGCGCACGAAGACCAGCGCCCACACCAGTTCCGGAACGCTGCGCAGAACGATCAGCAGCCAGCGCACCGCCTGGCGAAATATAAATGGCAGCGCGTGCATACGGCCGGGCAGCGCGGAAATCGACAGCACACTGGTGGAAAGCAGCGTGAGCGGAATCGCCAAGACGAGCGCGAGCGCCATGCCGGCTGTAGCGATCGCCACGGTGCGCCAGCATTCGCGTGCCACCAGCAGCATAAACTCCGATTCCACTTTTGGCGGAAAGAAATCGCCCACGAATCGCAAAGTAGATTTCAGACTATCGGGCGAGAAGAGCGTCCATGGCCGGAACTCGGTGAGCACCAGCATCGGAGCAAGCAGCACAAGTCCGGCAAGCGCCCAGAATATGCGCCCCATCCAGGCCGGATCTCGCAATGCCGGCGCGCTGATCGCCGTGGCGGCAGCTTGGGTCATCGCGGCCCGGATTTTCCGCTAACGGCAATGCGGCGCGAGTAGCGCCGGTGCGGCCTCGACACCATCGAAGAGCACCGGTGCCGGGCCCAGCAACTCATGCTCGCGTTGCGCATACAACGCGGCCAGCCGCTCACGCGTGACCTCCCCCGCCGGCAGATCGAAGCGGATCTCACCATCGCGCATGCCGATCACACGAGGAAAGCGCGTCGCAACATCGACCTGATGCAGCGTCGTGACGAGCGTAACGCCGCGCTCACGTGCGGCGCGGGTGAGCGTGTCAATGGCAAGCGCTGCGCGCGACGGATCGAGCGAAGACAGCGGTTCGTCGACCAGCCAGAGCGATGCCGCTGACACCAGCGCACGCGCAAGGCCCACACGCTGGCGTTCACCGCCAGAGAGGCGGTCGACCCGATCCCAGAGTTTGTCGGCGAGATCGAACTGCGCGAGCGCCGATTGCGCGGCGCTGATATCGATCGGATACACCAGGGATCGCAGGCTGGCCGCAAGCAACATCTGCGGCAAGCGTGCCGCGAGCACCGCGGTGATCACGCGTTGGCGTGGTGGCAAGGGCGGTGCCTGCGGGGCGAGAAACAGACGCCCACGTAACTTCTGCAGATCTGCGACCGACAACGACCAGGGATCAACCCCGTCGATCGCCAGCCCGCCTGCCTCAGGTTGCAATGCACAGGCGAGCGCATGCAACAGCGTGGTTTTCCCCGCACCGGAGGGGCCAACCACGGCCAGCTGCTCTCCCGGCGCGATCGTCAACGCCGACGGCTTCAGCGCCGGTGCGCTGCCCGCCTTTGCGGCCGGATGACGCGCCGCGAGGCCCCGCGCTTCGACCTTCATCGTGAGCAAGTAATGCGAAGAATATTTATTTGATCAACCCCGCGCTACGGCCGGCTGCTTCCAGGTCGCGATAGTTCTCGGCCCGGGTAGCGATGTAGCGCGTCGCTCGGTTGAGCGTGAGGATTTCTTTGCCTTCTGGGGCGGCATCCGACAGATCGAGCAACGCCTTGGTGATGCGCTCGCGCAAGGGCGCGGGCATGTCGGCATGCACCGACCAGTTGTAATTGAAATAAGGCGGGGTGGTGTAGAACACGTTCACCTTGTTGATATCCACTTTCTTATCGTCGACAAACTTGCGCCACACGGTGATGTCGAGCGCGGCGGCATCGACACGTCCGCCGACCACCGATGCAATCGTCGCATCATGCGCGCCGGAGTACGCAATACGCCGGAAGTCTTTATCCGGATCGATCTTCGCTTGCAACAGGAAGCTGCGCGGCATCAGATGGCCCGAAGTGCTCGATGCCGAACCAAAGCTTACCTGTTTGCCCTTGAGATCGGCGAGCGCCTTGATGCCCGAATCGGTCTGGGTGATGAACACCGAGCGGAACTGCGTGTCTTCTTCGCGCTGCGCAATCGGTACGATCTTGCCGCCCGAGCGCAGCTGTGCCTGCACATGGGTGAACCCACCGAACCATACCAGGTCAACCTGCTTATTGACGAGCGCCTCGACGGCGGCCGGATAATCGTTGACCGGCGTGAACTCAACCTTCATTGCGAGCGTGCGTTCGAGGTAACGCGTGATCGGCCCGAATTTGCGGATCTGCTCGGTCGCAGCCTCTTCAGGGATGGTGGTGACTTTCAGAATCGTTTGCTGCGCGAGCGCGGGCGCGGCGGCAAGGATCGCAACGGCGGCGACTCGGAATGTGATTCTTGCGAGGGATGTCAGGGATACCGGAAGCAGTGTAGGTGAGCGGAACATGGCATTTTCTTCAATGTAGGTTGATGGGCTAGGCTGCGGATAATTCGCGCAACAAATGGGTCTGCGGCAGCGCGTAATTGCCAAGCAAAGCGCGGCGGGTACGGCAGGAACGTAGGTCGAGCATGGCAGGTCCTCCTTGGGAGAGCGGGGATCGTAGCATGGCTCTCGGTGGTGGAAGTCCGGGCCGTCCATCTTCCGACCCCTGGATCTTAACGATCGCCATTACCCGTTATGATTGCGCCTCGAAAGCGACGGCGACATGACCGCAAAAATTATCGATGGCAATGCGATCGCACGTGAAGTGCGATCCGAGTGGAAACAACACGTCGATGCACTGCGAGCACGCGGCGTGGTACCCGGCCTCGCCGTGGTGCTGGTCGGTGAAGATCCCGCATCACGCGTCTATGTCGCGCGAAAAACCAAGGCCTGCGCCGACGTTGGCGTGCATTCCGAGACGCATGCATTTGCCCATGACGCGAGCGAAGACACAGTCCTCGCATGTATCCGTGCACTCAACGCAAATGCCGCGATTCACGGCATCCTGGTGCAGCTTCCGCTACCACCCGCCTTCAACACGCGCCGACTAATCGAAGCGATTGCGCCCGACAAGGATGTCGACGGGTTTAATCTCTATAACGTGGGCGCGCTGGTCGCCGACCATACGGTCTTCCCACCCTGTACACCGTATGGGGTGCTGTGCCTGCTGGAACGCACCGGCATCCCGATCGCCGGACAAAACGTCGTAGTCGTCGGCGCGAGCAACATCGTGGGCAAGCCGATGGCGATGATGCTGATGAAACGCGAAGCGACCGTGAGCATCACGCACATCAAGACCCGCGATCTCGCGCAATACACCATCCTCGCCGACATCCTGGTGGTCGCCGCGGGCAAACCCAATCTCATTACCGCACCGATGGTCCGCTCCGGCGCGGTGGTCATCGATGTGGGCATCAATCGACTCCCCGACGGTCGCTTAGTCGGTGACGTGGATTTCGCGGCCGTACGCGAAAAGGCGTCCTACATCACGCCGGTACCAGGGGGCGTGGGGCCAATGACAGTGACGATGCTGCTGGTCAATACGATCCAAGCGGCGGCCCGCACCTGCGGGATGCAGATCGACCAGTAAGCGAGCGGAGCGTACCGATCCGCTCGCTTTGCGCTTTGTCGCTTTGGGGTCAGTTCTTCGCTTTGGGGTCAGTTCGCTTTGGGGTCAGTTCTTGACATTATATTAACGCGACCCTGGCAGCGCTTTAGGGTCAGTTCTTGACATTATATTAACGCGACCCTACGCTCACGCCATGGCTCGCCCCCTTCGACTTGAATTCGCCGGTGCGCTGTATCACTTGACCGCACGCGGCAATGCACGCGCCGATATCTTCGCCGACGAAGAGGATCGGGCAGCGCTTTAGGGTCAGTTCTTGACATTATATTAACGCGACCCTACGCTCACGCCATGGCTCGCCCCCTTCGACTTGAATTCGCCGGTGCGCTGTATCACCTGACGGCACGCGGCAATGCACGCGCCGATATCTTCGCCGACAACGAGGATCGCATCGCTTTTCTCGATTTGCTCGGCAAGGAAATTGAGCAGCAGCGCTGGCGCTGTTACGCCTACTGCCTGATGGACAATCATTATCATCTGCTCATCGAAACACCCGAGCCCAATCTGGTGGCCGGCATGCGCCGCCTCAACGGGGTGTACACGCAAGGCTTCAATCGACGGCACGGCCGGGTCGGCCATGTATTCCAGGGGCGCTACAAAAGCATCGTGGTCGACAAGGACAGCTACGGGCTGGAACTCTGCCGCTACATCGTGCTGAACCCGGTGCGCGCCCGCATGGTGAAGCGGGCGGCGGACTGGCCATGGAGCAGTTACCCGGTCAGCGCCGGAAAGACCTCGGTGCCGGATTGGCTGGACGCAGGATGGGCGCGCGCGCTGCTCGGCGGGCGCGAACCCGCTGCGGCGTACGAACGATTCGTCGCGCAGGGCCTGGTACGGGACGCGCCATGGAAGCATCTCAAGGGGCAAATCTGGCTCGGCGGCGCGGCGTTTCTCAAGCGCATGGAGCGGCTTGCCCAAGCCACGCCCGCCGCCAATGTGCCGCGCCAGCAACGACAACCTACCCGGCCGTCGGCAGCAGCAATCACCGCACAGGTGCTTTCAACCTACGGAATCAAGGACGAGAAAACATTACGCACCCGCGCCCACCAGGAAGCCTTTCAGGTTTGGGCTTATCTTCTTCGCCGTGCGGCTAATCTTCCGTTAGCAGCTACCGCTGAATGTTGCAACGTATCGCCATCGCGGATATCGAGGATTCAGCGCGATGTCGAGGCGGGAGAGCGTTCCGCGCAATCTAATAGGCTGATTGATAGGTATAAGATCAAGAACTGACCCCTTCGTTTTTCTGACCCCTTCGTTTTTAAGGAGCATCACCATGGCCGAAACAACTAAGGAATTGGTCGTCCTCATGACCAAAGGTGCCGATCACGAACTGTCATCGGTCGCTTTCACGATCGCCAACGGCGGGCTTACCGCCGGGCTCAAGGTCTACGCATTCCTCACCAGCGCGGCGGTCGATCTGGTGCGCAAACGCGCGGTCGATCTCACCCAAGTCCCGCCCCTTGACTCGCTTAAGGCGCTCATCGAGGATTTCCTGCGGCGCGGCGGAACGATCTGGGCGTGCCCGCCGTGCGTGAAATCGCGCGGCTATACACCGGAAGATTTCATCGACGGCGTCACGATTCAAGGTGCCAGCGCCATGCATGCGCGGTTGATGGCCGGGGCAGCGTCGCTGAGCTTTTGAAGTAAGAACCATGTCGATAGCAGCGTGATGATCGCTGCCGTCTTGTTCCGGCACGAAAATCACGCGGCTACTCGTCGCCCGCTTGACGGCGAGCGGCGCCTGATTCAACACTGCCCGCTCGTCGACACTGAGGCAGTGCCGGATGCTGTTCCTAGTACGTTGGCTGCGAAAAATTATCGGCTGGGTCGAGTTTCTGCTGCTCTGCCCGCTGGTGTACCTCCTCACCTGGCTACCCTGGCCCGGCAAACATCCGGTGGCGCACCTGTTCCACGTCTAATGCAGGGCGTTCGTGCGTGCGTTCGATGTCGATATTCACATTCACCAGAAAAACCGGCGGCGACTGCCCAGGCGCTTCATCCTGATCGCCAATCACCCGTCGGCATTCGAGGACATCGGCATCCCCGCCGTGTTCGACGTCGTCTCGGTCGCAAAGCTCGAAGTGCAGGACTGGTTCATCGCGGGACGGATTACCAAAGCAGCCGGCACTTTGTTCGTGGACCGCGACAATCCCGCATCGCGGCAGCAGGTCATCCAGGCCATGGTCGACACTGTCAACGCGGGTCAGAACATCGCGATCTATCCTGAAGGTGGCTGCAAGGGACGCCGGCTATTCAGCGAATTCAAGTCCGGCGCCTTCGAGGTTTCGATGCACACCGGCGTGCCGATCCTGCCGGTATTTCTGCATTACGAAGCGCAGGACGATTTCGAATGGCAGCCGCCCTATACCCTGCCGGACAAAATCTGGCACATCATGACTGCATCAAACAATCGCGCCAATTTCTATGTCTACGACGTACTGGACCCAAAGGACTACGCCGACAAGTATGCGATGAAGGCCGCCGCGTACGCGATGTTCAAGCGATGGGATGAAGAATATTTAGCTTGAATCTTATCGGCTGTCCGGCGGCTCCTGCGCACGGCAAGGCCCCAGGACGGACATGATGACGATCGTGCGCCTGAGATCGCTCTTGGTACCTAGCAGCAATCGCGCGGCAGACGGACGGCGCGCCATCGTGGTGGCGGGAGCAGCGTCGCGGCGTCGGTCAATACGCGGGGGAACCACGATCGCCACCGCACTCGCCGGTCGGCCCCAAACTTCCGGCAGCGGCTCGTCTGCCGGAACCGGCGCATCCTGAGCAGGTGGCATTTCCTCTAGCACTTCGGGCTCTGGGCGCTTGGCGAATCGCTTCAGCAAATATTGCACCAAGCCTATGGCGGCGAAGGCAATGATGTAGAGCAGTTCCGGCGGAATGTTCGGCATGATTGCTAGGGCTACCGCGACGGCGTGGCCGGGGTGACGTCGCCCGTGCTGGCGATCTCGTCCCGCATCGCCGTATCGGCTTGGAGATTTTTCATGCGGTAATAGTCCATGATCCCAAGATTGCCCTGGCGGAATGCCTCGGCCATGGCGCGTGGCACCTCGGCCTCGGCTTCGACCACCCGCGCGCGCATCTCCTGCTCTTGGGCGACCGCCATCGCGCGACGCTCCTCGGCCTTCGCTTGGGCAATCTGCTTGTCCGCATTCGCTTGATCGATCTGCAGCTTGGCGCCGATATTCTCGCCGACTGTCACATCGGACACATCGATCGACAAGATCTCATAGGCGGTCCCCGCATCGAGACCTTTACTCAGGACATGCTTCGAAATGTGGTCGGGACTCTCCAACACGCTTTTATGGCTCGCCGACGATCCGATGGTGCTCACCATGCCTTCGCCAACGCGCGCGATGATCGTCTCTTCGCCCGCGCCGCCAACCAGCCGGTCGATGTTGGTTCGAACCGTTACCAGACATACGGCAATCAACTGGATGCCATCCTTAGCGACCGCTGCAATCTTCGGTGTCTGGATTACTTTTGGCAGCACCGACATCTGCACCGCCTCCAGGACGTTGCGTCCGGCCAGATCGATCGCCGCGGCACGCTGAAACGATAGCGGAATGTTGGCTTTGTCCGCCGAAATCATCGCGTTCACGACTCGCACGACATTGCCGCCCGCGAGAAAGTGGGCTTCCAGATTGTTGATCGAGATCTCAAGGCCGGCTTTCACCGCGCTAATACGCGCCGTGACCACCGTGGTCGGCGGCACCCTGCGCAAGCGCATGCCGATCAGCGTGAACAGGCCCACATAAGCCCCGGACGCCCATGCCGCAATCCAAAGCGGAATAGGAACGAGATACAACAAAACGACCAGCCCAACCACGACCGGTAAGAGCAAACCTAAACCACCCATCAAACCTGTCACCATCTCGTTCATTTGTTACTCCTTTGCGTTGGTGTTCGTTACTTGCCGCACAACAATTCGATTGCCATCCACGCGCGTCACCACGATAGTTTCGTTAGCGTCGATCAGATCCCCCTCGGATACGACATCCAAGCGCTCGCCGTCGATCTCAGCGATGCCTGCGGGTCGCAGCATTGACAACGTCCGCCCTACCCTCCCCAGCAATCGCAGGTCGCTATCAGGCGCTGAGCCGTACTGGTGCCCGGTGCCAAGACCGGTTTCTAAAATTGGGT
>CAMDRJ010000189.1 GCA_945906755.1 Klebsiella pneumoniae
AGGACAAGCGGTTGGACCAATTGAAGCTGCAGTACTAGAGGGCCACCGCCGGGTGGCCCAAAAACCGTGCGGCCGCGTTAGCGACCGCTTCTAGCCGCTTCGAGCGGCTCACAAACTAAAGCCCCCGGCTCTGCCGGGGGATATTTACCTGCCGCCCAGCGATCGTAATCGGTGCGATGGCCGCGCACATAGGCCATCGCGTTGATCGAGGACGAGCCGCCAATGATCTTGCCGCGCGCACACTCGACCGCGCGGCCACCGACGTTGGCTTCCGGCTCGGCGAAATAGCCCCAATCGTGCAGGCGATTTTGCAGAATGCGACCCCAGCCTAGTGGCAGCTTGATCCATGGATCGCGGTCCCAACCACCGGCTTCCAGCAACAAGACACGAACGCTGGAATCCTCAGTCAGTCGGTTCGCCAGCACGCAGCCGGCAGAACCCGCGCCCACAATCACATAGTCGTACGACGTAGTAGCCATTAGGATTGTTCAGTTGCAGGATTGTTCAATTACGCTGGACGGGGTGTGAGGTGCCCGCATTGGCCGCAGGTGCGATGAGCGTCTGATTCGTAGAACTCCTCGTACACACGCGATACCGGGTCTTGGTTGTAATCGGTGACATGCTTGATCGATTCAAAGAGCGGTCCATTGCACTTCGCGCAATACCAGTTGAACTTGTCGCGCTCATGCGCGCGGCGCTTTCTTTCCATGACGAGCACATACGCATCGCGCGGGAAGCGTGGTGAATGCGGCACGCCGGCCGGGCAATAGATGATCTCGCCTTCCTTGACCACCGCGATCTTCTCCTCGCCCTCGGGCGTTCGATAGTGGAGATTCATGTCGCCTTTGATCATGTACATCACTTCATCGGCGGGATCGGTGTGGAATTCGCTGCGATGATCGCGTCCGCGCGCCACGAACGCGAGCGTGTCGTCGGCCTGCCAGAGAATGTTGACCGGTCGGTTCGCCTTGCTGATGCCCTCGGTAATCGCATCGAGATTGATAGCCTTGAGATCGCTCATGTCAAAGTCCTTCGTGTAATGGCCGACAGCGCCGGGCGAACGTATTGAGGATACGGTGGCGTTCGGGTGATCGCAAGAGGCGTGATGAGAAGGCGGCTCTCGCGCCAACGCCAGGGTAAGCGGTGGTGAGTGAATCTGGTATGGTTTGCGGGTTCAATCATCGGCTACTGATCCTTCGGAGTCCATTGCACGTGAAAGCCATTCAATTCAAAACCACTGGTGGGCCAGACGTCCTCGACCTCGTCGAGGTTCCTACGCCGCGTCCCAACGATGATGAAGTGTTGATTCGCATCCAGGCGACGGGTGTCGGCAAACCAGACGTATTGATGCGCTCAGGTGTTTATCGCTGGATGCCGCCGCTGCCTGCGATACCGGGCGCCGAAATGGCGGGCACGATTGAAGCACTCGGCGCGGGTGTTAAGCCCGGCCGCTTAAAGGTCGGCCAGCGTGTACTTGGCTATCACTTCAAGGGCCGTGGCTATGCCGAGTACGCGGCGATTCCGGCAAGCGATGTATCGCCCCTTGCCGATGGGGTCGACTTCGATGATGCGGTCAGTCTCCCCAACTATCAGGTCGCTTACGCGCTGCTGCATATTGCCGCGCGCGGTGCTGACAAAGATGTGGTCTATGTGAATGGTGCGGCGGGTGGTGTGGGCTCTGCCGTGATTCAACTATGCCGCCTCGAAGGTTTGACGGTGATTGCAGGTGCCAGCTCAGACGAAAAATGCGCGTTCGCCCGTACCCAAGGCGCGCAACACACGATCAACTATTCGCGCGAGAACGTCGCCGATCGCGTTCTGGAAATGACCGGTGGACATGGCGCCAATCTGGTGCTCGATCACATCATCGGCAAATCATTTACCGATAGCCTGCGGATGATCGCTTCGATGGGACTCATCGTGTCATTCAATGCGCTGGGTGGCTTCCCCGAAAAGGATCTTTTTCGTGAAATGCGCGCCAATCTGCCAAAGAGCCCGGGCGTGCGCTGCTTTACGATGCATCATTTTGATCATGACCCGGTCGGTCGCCAACAGTTGGCCGCGCAGGTCATGGCGTTGTTTGCACAGGGCAAAGTCAAACCACCGATCCATGCGCGCATGCCTTTGGCAGAGGCGCGCACCGCACATCGTTTGCTCGACGATCGCGCGGTGTTCGGCAAACTCGTTCTCAACCCGTAAGCGATGATGGAGACGCGCATCGTGAACAGACTCTCTCGCTTGGTGTTGTTAATTGCAGCGATCGCGTTTGCGGGAATCGCCTTCGCGCAGGAATATCCCGTGCGCGATATCCGCTCGATCTGCAATTTTCCGCCCGGATCAGGCGCCGACATCCTGGTGCGCTATTTCAGCGACCGGCTTGCCAAGCTCACCGAACGCAGTGTGATCGTTGAGAACAAGGCGGGCGCGTAGGGCAATATCGCGACCGACTTCGTGGCCAAAGCGAAACCCGATGGCTACACGATCATGATCACACCGGCGAGTTCCACCTTGGCGGCCGCGCCTCATCTTTTCAAACAGCTGCCCTTCGATCCGATCAAGGATTTCGCACCGGTCGCAACGATTGCCAAGCTCACCTTCGTAGTCACCGTCGATGCGACCAAACCGATTCGCTCCATTGCTGAGCTGAACCAGTACCTCAAAGGCCGCCCAGGTGATGGGCTCTTTGGTGCCACCAACAATTCCGGCATGGTGTCGGGGACGATCCTGCGCGATACAAGCGGACTCAAGACCACCTATGTGCCGTACAAAGTCGTGACCGACATGGTGAACGACATGGTGCGCGGCGAGATCGATTTCGTGGTGACGGATGCGACCTGGACCTTCGGACAAATCAAAGCCGGTCGCGTGCGTGCCTTGGCGGTGACTTCACCGACCCGGGCGAGCGCGATGCCGGATGTCCCAACGATGATCGAGGCAGGCTTTCCGGGATTCGACGTCACGCCATGGTGGGGGGTGGTGGTCCCGGCCGGAACACCCAAGGCGGTCGTCGATCGGCTCTCCGCGCTCTTTAATCAGATCGCCACCAGCGAAGAAACGAAGAGTTTCCTACAGCGCACGGCGACGGATTCTTTTCCAGGCAATGCTGAATCAATGGCCGCGCTGCTCAAAGCCGATATCGAGCGCTGGGGCCGGTATGTCAAGCTCGCTAAAATCGAACCGCAATAATCTATGATGCGCGCATTCCCATGCCAACAAAGGAGACGCAAGTGGTGAAACATCGCATCGCATTTCGCGCCGTGAGCGGCGCTTTCATCGCAATGCTGTCTGGTATTGCGATCGCGCAATCGTTTCCGGTCAAGCCGATTCGCCTCGTCGTGACCTATCCCGCCGGCGGCAGTTCCGATCTCATGGCGCGCGTGCTGGCCGCCAAGATGACGGAAAGCCTCGGCCAGCAGATCATCATCGAAAGCAAGCCGGGTGCGTCCGGATCGATCGGCACGGAGTTCGCCGCACGCCAAGCGCCCGACGGCTACACCTTCGTAATCGGCAACCTCCAGCCGGTCGCGGTGAATCCGTTGCTTTCCAAGGTGCCGTACGATTCGCTCAAGGACTTCGCGCCGGTTTCGCTGATCGCCACCGGGCCTAATATTCTGGTCGTGTCGGCCAGCTCGCCGCACAAGTCGCTGCGCGATCTGATCGCCGATGCCAGAGCAAAGAAAGGGACCTACAACTTCGGTACCAGCGGCCCGGGCAGCATGTCGCATCTTGCCGGCGAATTGCTCAAGCGAGCCGCTGACATCGATATGGTCGCGATTCAATACAAGGGCAGCGCACTGCTGACGCAGGACCTGCTCGGCGGCAACGTGCAGCTGGCGGTGTCCGATGCATTGCCGGTGATGCCGCATATCAAATCCGGCAAATTGCGCGCGCTTGCGATCACCAGCGAAAAGCGTTCGGAGCTGACACCGGACATCCCGACCTTCGCCGAAGGTGGCGTCAATGGCTTGGTGGCAGTGAGCTGGTGGGGCGTCTTGTTCCCCGCCGCGACACCAAAGCCGATTCTCGACCGAATGCATGCGGAAGTGGTGAAGGCAATTGGGTCGGCCGAAGTCAAGCAGAAATACGCGGATCTTGGCGTCACCGCGGTCTCCTCAACGCCGGAAGAATTCCGCGCTTACATCGTGTCGGAGATGGATCGTTGGGGCAGGCTGATCAAAGAGGCGGGGATAAAGGCGGAGTGAGAGGTGCTTCCAAGGTAGTTAGCAGCGAATGGACATTGGTTAGACAAGCGTAGCGTCATACCTGCGTAGGCGGGCGTCCAGAGGAGTAGCGTCATACCTGCGTAGGCAGGTATCCAGAGGATTTAAGTCCCACCTGGATTCCCGCCCGCCGCGGGAATGACGATGCGATGCTCGCTTGTCGTGCGAACCAGACTCATTCCCGCAGACCTGGCAAGGCGCAGAGCGCTCTCCGTGCGAGCCAGTGCGGAGTTGCGTTGCAAATCACATAGCCGGCTGTTGCCGAAACCCCGGATACGCGAAGGCCGGCGCGATTTTCTTGCAGTCATGCTCTGCAACGCCCGCAGCCCGCGCGGTCGCGTACCACCCGCTGCGTATCTGCGCTTCCATCGTATCGATAAGCACGCGTGCCTCGTCCGGATCGAGCAAGAAGCGCGCGCTTTGTGAGAGCAGATTGCCGGCGTTCGCGAACCGGCCGGCGTCGCCGCACGCCATTGCCAGATCGCGACCGTCCATGCTTACTGGTGCGGAGGGCGTGAGGTCATACGCGGGCGAGAGGCTCCAATTGATTTCGCGCGCGACGATTGCGTGGTTGCGCGGGTGATCATCGGTGTTTGAGATCAGGGCGTTGAAGCACATGCGTCGAAACAGTTCGGTGGTGGCCTGCTTTGGTGCCGCGCAGACGCGCCGCAGGTCTTCCGCGAGCAGCACGTATGACCACTTGTCGCGCGACTGGTAAGTATCTTCCGCGCGCAGCAATGTCAGCGCGCTCACCATGCGCGAACGCCGGTAGCCGGCGGCGGTTTTCTCGCGATCGAAGCGCTTCACGAGCAACACGTCGCGCCCAGCGACATCCACCACGCGGCTCTCCGCAGTGGCGAGGCCGCAGGCTCGCGCAAGCATCAGCATGGCGTGCTCGACTCGCGCATTGTTCCATGTGTCGTCAGGCCTGTTGAACTTCGCGACCCAAAGGCCCTCGTCATCTTCGACCACAGCCTTCGGTCGTGCGCCGCCCATCGACGTGCCGATTCTTATCAACCGCTCAATCTGATCGTGATCCGCATCGGCCACGCCAAGGGGCGCTTCTTCGCCCGCAACGATGGCATCGGCGATTGCCTGCATCGTCGCGAGATCAAGCGTGCGGTTGAATGCGCGCTTCGGTGCAGGCGGCGTCTGGTTCAACCCGAAGCCAAGCGCGCCCGCCCGATCATCGGGCGAGTAAAGCAGGTACTCCATCTCGCCGGGTTGCGCTTTGCGAAGATGTTGTTGAATGATGCGTCGACCCCAGTAATCCGGACTCGCATCGCGTAACGCGCCAAAGATGCCGCCCGCGGTTCTGTACGTGCGCTGCGCAAGCTTCAGCTCGACCGGGTCGAAGGCGACGGCATTTGCGCGCGCGAGATAACTGCGTCCATAGACGAACCGTCCTTCCGGTACGCCCCGCCGGTCGATAGCTAATGCATAACGCCCAGCCGTAACCGGCATCGTTTCGCCGGGTAACGTGATGTAGACGAAGCACTCCGCCGGCGCTTCAGAAGTCATTGCTGAGCGCCGTTTTCGCGCGCGCGCGGCTGCGTTCGCGGGTGAGCGCGAGCGTTTGGCCTTCTTCGTCCTGTTCGGGTGCGGCTACGTCGGTCATCTGATCAAGGAGATCAAGCGCCCATAGCATGGCTGCGTAGATGGCGATGCCGGTCGAAGCTTTACCCCGTTCAGCATCGGCAACAGCGCGGGCTCCCGTGCCGATTTTTTCCGCCATATCTTCAATGGTAAGGTTGCGCCGCAGTCGCGCGGTGCGCAGGTTGGCGCCTAGCCGTTTTAGTGTTTGCTCGACGGGATAAGGCGGTGCGGTTAGCAGTTTGTTGCGGGCAGTCATCGGCTCACCATCGCGTGTGGGATTGGTCCAGCGGCCCGTACTAGTGTTGTCTTGGGCGCCGGAAATATACGTTCAAAAGCAGTTTAACGTATTTAATCGGCTCTTAAGAGCGTTTTATAGGCGCGACATGCTAGACTGCGCCTCATTATCTAAACCGGAAAGTTGTCTGATGGCCAGGGGCTCTATCGTTGATGAAGTCAAGCGACGCCGCACCTTCGCCATCGTCTCGCATCCCGATGCCGGCAAGACCACGCTCACTGAAAAGCTCCTCCTCTACGGCGGCGCGATCCAGATGGCTGGTACCGTCAAAGCGCGCAAGAGTTCGCGTCATGCGACATCGGACTGGATGGAAGTGGAAAAGCAGCGCGGCATTTCGGTGACCAGTTCGGTGATGCAGTTCGAATACGCCGGCAACACGATCAATCTGCTCGACACGCCCGGCCACCAGGACTTCTCCGAAGATACGTACCGCGTTCTCACGGTGGTGGATGCGGCGGTGATGGTGATCGATGCGGCAAAGGGCGTTGAAGAGCGCACCATCAAGCTGCTGGAAGTGTGCCGCCTGCGCTCGACGCCGATCATTACGTTCGTCAACAAGATGGATCGCGAGGTCCGCTCGCCGGTCGCGCTCTTGGAGGAGATCGAGTCGGTGCTCAAGATCGATTGCGCGCCGATCACCTGGCCAATCGGCATGGGGAAAAGCTTTCGGGGTGTGTTTCATCTTCTGAATAACCGATTGATGCGCTTTGCGCCGGGTGAAGAACGGCGCAGCTACGATACGGAAATGATCGAGGGCCTCGACAATCCGCAACTCGATGCGCTCTATCCGGAGGAAGTGGGCGGGCTCCGATCGGATATCGAGCTAATTCGCGGTGCGAGTTCGCCGTTCGATCTGGAAATGTTCCTGGCCGGTATGCAAACGCCGGTGTTCTTCGGCTCAGGTATCAATAACTTCGGTGTGCAGGAAATTTTGCAGGCGCTGGTCGAATGGGCGCCGCCGCCGCAGCCACGCGATGGCACCGAACGCATCGTGCATCCGGCCGAAGCGGGGTTTTCCGGATTCGTGTTCAAGATCCAGGCGAATATGGATCCGAAGCATCGCGACCGCATCGCCTTCGTGCGCGTGTGCTCCGGGCGCTATCAACCAGGCATCAAGGTGCAGCATCTGCGCCTTGGCCGCGAAATGAAGATCGGCAACGCGCTCACCTTCATGGCCAATGAACGTGTGGCAAGCGAAGACGCGGTGGCCGGTGACATCATCGGCATCCATAACCACGGTCAGTTGCAGATCGGCGATACGCTTTCGTCGGGCGATGTGTTGCAGTTCAAGGGCATTCCGTACTTCGCGCCTGAGTTGTTCCGCGAGGCGCGCCCGCGCGACCCGTTCAAAGCGAAGCAGTTGCAAAAGGGCCTGCAAGAGTTGGGCGAGGAGGGCGCGATTCAGGTCATGGAGCGTGCCGGCACCAACACCTTGTTGCTTGGGGCGGTGGGGCCGTTGCAATTCGAGATCGTGGCGCAACGCCTGCAAACGGAGTACAAGGTCGATGCGATCTACGATACGACCGATATCCAGACGGCGCGCTGGCTGACCTATCCAGACGAGCTGACGCGCAAAAACTTCGAGCGTGAGCAGGCGGCGCGGATGGCGACCGATGTCGATGACAATCCGGTGTTTCTCTCACCGAACAAGTACACCTTGCAAGTGACGATGGAACGCTGGCCGAAGGTGGAGTTCCGGACGACGCGGGAACATGGTCAGAGGATTGCGCAGTAGCGCAATCCTTAATAAATTCGAAAGGAGACGATGATGCAACGACGCGAAATTCTTATCGCGGTTGGATTGCTGGGAGGCGTCCTTGCAACGATCGGCGCCGCACCGGCTCTCGCGCAGGCCTATCCCAATCGTCCGGTACGTGTGATCGTGCCGTTCGCAACCGGTGGTCCCGACACCATCGCGCGGCTCATCGGCGCGCAGCTGGCGCAGACGCTTGGACAGCCCTTCGTGATTGAGAATCGTCCGGCGGCCAATGGCATTGTCGGGGCGGATGCAGTGGCCAAGGCGACGCCGGATGGCTACACATTGCTCATCACGTCTTCCGGATTTGTGGGTGCGCCGAGCCTGTACAAAAAGCTGCCGTATGACACGGTGGCGGACTTCGCACCGGTCACCAATATCGCGGCGAATCTCGGAACGTTTCTCGTCGTGCATCCATCGGTCCCGGCCAATACGGTGCAGGAATTCATCGCGCTTGCCAAGAAGCCCGACTCGAAGATTGCGTTCAGCTCACCTGGGATCGGCAACACCTTGCATCTCATCGGTGGGCTCTTCAATGCACGGGCCGGGATCAATATGCTGCACATCCCGTACAAAGGTGGTGGACCGGCGATCGCCGCAGTGGTGAGCGGTGAAGTGCAGGCGATGTTCGGCCCGCCGCAGGCATCCCTCCAACACATTCGCGGCGGCAAGTTGCGAGCGCTCGCGACGACGTTGCCGTCACGCGCGCCCTTCATGCCCGATGTGCCGACCATGGCCGAAGCGGGTGTCGCCGATATGGTTGCCGAAGGCGGTTGGTTCGGCCTATTCGCACCGGCGAAGACCCCACCGGAAATCGTCGCGCGGCTGTATGAAGAAGTGCGCAAGGCGCTGGCCGATCCGTCGATCAACGAGAAATTCACCGGCCTCGGGCTCGGTTCACTCGGTACATCGCCCGCGGCGTTCAAGACGCAGGTGAGCAATGACATCAAGATGTTCGCCGAGATGGCGCGCCTGGCCGGGATTCAGCCGGAGTAGGTGGTTGCAACCTCCGAGTTTTGGCTTCATTGCGTTAGTGGTGGAATGCGCTTCGCTATTCCACCCTACGTGCTGTCCGCCTTCGCGATAAACCGTAGGGTGGAATAGCAACGCGCATTCCACCAGTCGCATTCCACCAGAGTCTTTAACGCTCCCCCGCCGCGATATCTGGGATGCCGTCGCCCGCCCAATCTTCCGGGTATATCCCCTGCGCAACATGGCGATGAAACGATGAATGCGGCCACTCCTTAACGCGACTGACTAATAAGTAGGGAGTTCCCCCGGCTCTGCCGGGGAGGCAGCAGAAGTTTGACGAATCCGGGAGTCCACCCGGCGAAACTATCGATCGTGAGCCGCCAAGCACACGAAAGGAGAATCGCGGATGGACGAGTACGAGAGCCTAAAT
>CAMDRJ010000190.1 GCA_945906755.1 Klebsiella pneumoniae
GATCGTGGCGTGCATGCACAAACTGCTGATCATCATCAATGCCATCATCAAGTCGGGAAAGCCATGGCAAGCGAATTATCAACAGACCAAAGATTCATTAAAAACGGCTTGATTCTCGACACAGTTGCTCTCCCGCATTGGGGCGAGGGGTCTCTACGCCGCGAATTCCCTCAACACTTTCCCGGCCAATGGCGCGTCTTTGATTCGCCCATTTTCACTGACGATCCGCGTTCCGTTCACCCATACGCCCGATAATCCAAGGGCCGATGTGACCAGCCTTGGCGCGCCGGCCGGCAGATCGAATCGCCGTTGTTTGGGGCCACGCCCTACTGTTGCCGGATCGAAGAGCATGAGATCCGCGAAATTGCCGACCTTGAGGCTGCCGCGATCCTTAATGCCGTACACGCTGGCTTGATGGCTGGTCAGCCGTCGTACCGCTTCTTCGATTGACATGATGCCGCAATCGCGCGACCAGTGGCCGAGCAGATGTAATCCAAAGCCAACGTCGTTGAAGAACGTGAGATGCGCGCCGCCATCCGACAATGAAACGATCGAATGCGGATGCGTGAGCAGTTTGCCCACGCCTGCCTCATCGGAATTGAGGAAGGTCGCGGTGAAAAGCGTATCGAGATTTTCCGCGAGTGCAAGATCGAACATGAAATCGAGCGGATGCTTGTTCGCGCTAGCGCCTAGTTCCACAAGGTTCTTGCCCTCGTAGCTCGCACGGCGCGGGTCGGCCACTTCCGTGACGAAGACCCTATCCCATTCGCCATTGAAGAGGCGAAAGATCGCGGGTTTGGTGACTTCCACTTTCATCGCGTCGCGAAACTGCTGGTTCTTGAGAACATTGAGGTAACCCGCGCGGCCCGCATCCTTCACATATTTCCAAGCGTCCAGGCCTTCGAATGGATAAGGCGCCTTCATGGTGATGTCCATCGTCAGAGGGCACGCCGAGACTGCACCGAGCAATTTATGGCCGCGTGCATTCGCGGCGGCGATGCCATCGAGATCGCGAAACACCGGCGCCGGATTGGATGCGTTATGCAACAGCGCAGCGATGATCACCGGCCGCGTACTCGCTTTCGCCAATGCTTCGAGAAAATCGATCGTCGTATGGCCGCCTTTGGTGAGCATGAACACGCCGCGCCCTGCTTCCCGCAAGGAACTGACGAGCGCCATCAACTCCCGGTCTTCCGCCAAGCGCGAGGGCATCGGAATGCCGCCTTCGCCGTTGTGCGCGGGCGAAGTCGTGGTGGAGAAACCGATCGCACCGGCCTGCATCGCTTCCACCACGAGCGCTCGCATGTGCGCGATCTCGGCATCGGTGGCCGCGCGTTTCGGCGCATCTTCGCCCATCACATAGGTGCGAATCGACGAGTGCCCGACGAACGCTGCAATGTTGACGCCGACGCCTTGTCGTTCGATCGCGGCGACATACTCCGGAAAGGTCTCGAAGTTCCAGCGTATGCCCGCTTCCAACGCAGCGAGCGACATGCCTTCGACCTGTGTGAGATTGCGCATCACGAGGCCGCGATCATGCGGCTTGCAGGGGGCGATAGTAAATCCGCAATTGCCGATGACGGCGGTGGTCACACCATGCGACGGTGACGGATCAATCCATGGGTCCCAGGTGAGCTGGGCATCGTAGTGGGTATGGTTATCGATGATGCCGGGGGCCAGCATGAGACCTTGCCCATCGACTGTTTCGCGTGCGGTGCGAAGGTCATTGCCGATCGCCGCGATACGTCCACGCTCGATGGCAAGTGCCCCGGGTCGCGGCGGATGCCCCAGCCCATCGCACAAAACGACATTGCGAATCACGGTATCGAACATCGCCTTGCCATGAAAATCACGAGGCAAGAAGGCTACCACGCAGGCGTTGAGCGTTGATCGTCCACTGTAGTTGTCCACCGATGCCCGATAATGCCGGGATGTATACGCTTGATGACTTCGACTACGACCTCCCGCCCGAGCTGATCGCCCAGCAACCTGCTGCGGAGCGCGGCGCTTCGCGGTTGCTGCATCTCGCGGCCGGGCCTTCGCACGCACTTTCGGATCATCGGTTCAACGAGTTGGCCGATTTTCTTGATCCTGGCGATGTGCTGGTGATGAACGATACGCGCGTCATGAAAGCGCGCCTATTCGGCGCCAAGGAAAGTGGCGGGCGAGTGGAGGTTCTGGTCGAGCGAGTGATCGGCGAGCGCGAGGTATTGGCCCATGTGCGTGCCAGTAAATCACCACGCGCCGGATCACGCATTCGCCTGGAAGACAAAATCGATGTCACGGTGATCGGGCGCGCGGACGATCTGTTTCATCTGCGGTTCGATGCCGCAGTCGACAGCGTGTTGGAAGCCTATGGTCAAGTGCCGTTACCGCCCTATATCACCCATGCGCCGGAAGCGAATGACGAAGCGCGCTATCAAACGGTGTATGCGCGACATCCCGGCGCGGTGGCTGCACCGACCGCTGGCTTGCATTTTGACGAACCGATGCTTCGTAAACTGGCCGATCAAGGTGTAGAGATCGCCTATCTCACCTTGCATGTGGGCGCCGGGACCTTTCAACCGGTGCGCGTTCATCGCATTGATGAGCATCGCATGCATGCCGAGCGTTTCGAGATCCCAGCCGGGACCGCAGAACGCATCGCCAAGGCGAAGGCCGCGGGTAAGCGCGTCATCGCCGTCGGGACGACCAGCCTCAGAGCCCTCGAAGCAAGCGCGGCACAGCATGGCGTGGTCATCACGGGCCCGGCCGAAACCGACATCTTTATTACGCCGGGGTTCACCTTTCGGGTCGTCGATCGGCTCATCACGAATTTTCATCTGCCGAAATCGACCCTCATGATGCTGATCTCGGCGTTTGCCGGGATGGCGCCGGTCCGCGCGGCGTATCAGCATGCCATCGCCCAACGCTATCGATTTTTCAGTTATGGCGATGCGATGTTGATCGATCGCGCATCGTGAACGGTTCGAAGGTAGCGTCAGGCCGCGCGCAAGGGTATTCTTCGCGCCCCTCTCCAGTGTTCCGGCCGGTACAACGTGCAATTCGAACTCCTCGCCACTGACGGCCAAGCCCGCCGCGGTCGGCTCACGGTGGCGCATGGCGTGATCGAAACGCCGGTGTTCATGTCGGTCGGCACCTACGGCACCGTGAAGGCGATGCGTCCGCAAGAGCTGCGTGAGATCGGCGCAAGCATCATCCTCGGCAACACGTTTCATCTGTGGTTGCGACCGGGCCTGGAAGCGATCGCGGCACACGACGGATTGCACCGATTCATGGGATGGGAGCGCCCGATCCTCACCGACTCAGGCGGCTTTCAAGTGTTCAGCCTTGGCGATCTGCGCAAGATCACCGAGGAAGGCGTGCATTTCTCTTCGCCGATCAACGGCGATCGTTTGTTCCTCACACCCGAGGAATCGATGCGCATTCAACGCGTGCTCAATTCCGACATCGTGATGGCGTTTGATGAATGCACGCCCTATCCGGCCGATGAGGCCACCGCGCGCAAATCGATGGAAATGTCGATGCGCTGGGCAGCACGCTCGAAGGCTGCTCATGCGGGCAACAGCAACGCGCTATTTGGCATTGTCCAAGGCGGCATGCATGAGCGGCTGCGCGACGAATCGATCGCGCATCTGGAGAACATCGGCTTTGACGGCTATGCGATCGGCGGCCTTTCGGTCGGTGAGCCAAAAGACGAAATGTTGCGCATGCTGGCCTACACCGCGCCGCGCCTACCCGCGCAATCACCGCGTTATCTGATGGGCGTCGGCTCACCGGAGGACATCGTGGCAGGCATTCGCGCCGGCATCGACATGTTCGATTGCGTGCTGCCCTCGCGCAATGCCCGCAATGGGCATCTCTTCACCCGCTGGGGCGATGTACGCATTCGCAATTCAAGGCATCGTACCGATCCGAAGCCGCTCGATCCCACATGCGATTGCTATACCTGCCGCAATTTCTCGCGCGCCTACCTGCATCACCTTGACCGCGCCAAGGAAGTGCTCGGCGCGATGCTCAATACCATCCACAATCTTCACTACTATCAAGTATTCACCCGCGAGATCCGCAGCGCGATCGAGGCGGGACAGTTCGAAGCCTACATCACCCGCTTTGCGGCAGACCGTCAGCTCGAGGCCGCGGCCGGTGGCGATTCCGGCCAGATGAACCCAATGGCTTGATATACTTGAGAGTTTCCATGATCCGTGCGAGCACCCGGTACATCGTTGCACGGGTGGCCCGGATAGCGCGGATCAGCGTGCCGGGGACGCACGATTTCAATCCTATTACTTCCCCGAACCAAATTCGAAAGGCTGGAGGCTATGTTTATCAGTGACGCGTTCGCGCAATCCACGGGCGGTATCGAAGGACAGATGATGGGCTTGTTGCCCATTGTGCTGATGTTCGTGCTGCTTTACTTTCTAATGATTCGACCGCAGATGAAGCGCGCGAAGGAACACCGCACAATGACCGAATCCCTCACGAAGGGTGATGAAGTCGTATGCGCTGGAGGCATGCTCGGCCGTATCACAAAGGTCACCGACGCTTACATCACGGTGGAAATCGCCGCAAACACGGAAATCGTGGTTCAGCGTACCGCCGTTACGACCATGCTCCCCAAGGGCACCCTGAAGTCCATTTAAATTCCAATTAAGAATCGCGCGAGCCTATGAATCGTTATCCGATTTGGGTCTACATCACCGTAGCCGTAGCGCTTGCGCTGGGCGCTCTCTACACGCTGCCGAATTTCTTCGGCGAAGCCCCGGCGGTGCAGATCTCCGGTGCGCGCGCGACGGTCAAAGCCGATGCGGCGGTGCAAAGCCGGGTCGAGGCCATGCTGAAGAAGGCCGAGCTTGCGATTGACGGCTCATCCTTCGATGGCAACAGCGTGCGCGTGCGCTTTGCCGATCCTGAGACGCAATTCAAGGCGCGCGATCTTATCGATCAGGGCTTGAATAGCGGCAACAAAGACGATCCGGACTACACGGTCGCCGCCAATTCGGTGGCGCGTTCACCAGCGTGGCTGCGCACCGTCCATGCACTACCGATGTACCTGGGGCTCGATCTGCGCGGCGGCGTGCATTTTCTCTTGCAAGTCGATATGCGCGAGGCGCTCAAGAAACGCCTCGATGGCGTGGCCGGTGAGATCCGCACGCAGTTTCGTTCCGATAGCGTGCGCGCGAGTTTCAAGCGGGAGGGCAACTCACTCACGCTTGGCTTTCGGGATAACGAGCTCCGCGACAAAGCACGCAAGATTCTCACCGAAAAATTCACCGACCTCGCGCTTGCCGATGTAACCGTCGGCGCCGAGATCCAGCTCGTCGCGACGATCAAACCGGAAGCCGAGACCCGCCTCAAGGAAAGTGCGCTCAAGCAAAACATCTCAACGCTCAATCGGCGTATCAACGAACTGGGTGTCGCCGAGCCGGTAATCCAACAGCAAGGCGCCGAGCGGATCGTCGTGCAGTTGCCTGGCGTACAAGACACCGCGCAAGCCAAGAAGGTGATTGGCCGTACCGCGACGCTCGAGTTGCGCATGGTCGATGAAGACAATAGCAATCCGAACGCGATTCGCGAAGCCGAACTCGGTCGCCCGCCGGTTGGCTCCGAGCTATACCGGGAGCGCGGCGGTGGCCCGGTGCTGGTCAAACGACAAGTCGAACTGACCGGTGAGCGCTTGACGGACGCACAAGCGGGATTCGACAATCAAACTCAGGAACCCGCTGTTCATCTGACGCTCGATGACCGCGGCGCGACGATTTTCAAGCAGCTCACGCGCGAGAATATCAACAAGCGCATGGCCATTCTTTTGTGCGAGCGTGGCCGCTGCGAAGTGGTTACCGCACCAGTCATTCGCTCTGAAATCGGCGGCGGACGCGTGCAGATCTCCGGCCGCATGAGTTCCGCGGAAGCGACCGAGACCGCCCTGCTGCTGCGCGCCGGGTCGCTTGCCGCACCGATGGAGTTCGTGGAAGAACGACTGATCGGTCCGAGCCTTGGCGCCGACAACATCGAAAAAGGCTGGAAGTCCACGCTCGGTGGCTTCATTGCGATCGCGGCCTTCATGATTGCGTATTACACGCTCTTTGGCCTCTTCTCGGTGATCGCGCTATCGTCGAACCTCTTGTTTCTGGTGGCGTTGCTGTCAATGCTCCAGGCAACCTTGACGTTGCCTGGTATCGCCGCCATCGCACTCACGCTTGGCATGGCGATCGATGCGAACGTGCTGATCAATGAGCGCATCCGCGAAGAACTGCGCAACGGGCTCCCACCCCAAGCGGCGATCCATACCGGCTATGACCGCGCGTTCAACACGATTATCGATTCGAACGTGACGACGCTGATCGCAGGACTCGCTCTGTTGATCTTCGGTTCCGGTCCGGTGCGCGGCTTCGCGGTGGTGCATTGTCTTGGCATCATGACGTCCATGTTCAGCGCGGTGGTGGTCTCCCGTGCGCTCGTGAATCTGTACTACGGCCGCATGCGAAAGCTCGAGAAAGTTGCGATTGGCAATACTTCGTGGTCCTAACGGACCACGGAGAAGAGGGAAGGGTGAAAGGTGAAGGGCCTAGAAAGACGTAATTCCCTTCTCCGTTCCCTATTCTCCCTTCCCCGCTCTCAATAACCGAATCCACCCCTCACAGGTTTCAAGATATGGAATTCTTCAAGATCCGCAACGATATTCCGTTCATGCGTCATGCATTGACGTTCAACATCATATCGTTCGCGACGTTTCTGCTCGCCGTGTTTTTCCTGGCGACCAAGGGCCTGCATTACTCGATCGAGTTCACCGGCGGCACGTTGCTCGATATCTCCTACAACGAAGCGGCTGATATCAACAAGATTCGCGGCTCTCTGGAGAAGGCGGGCTTTACCGATACCACGGTGCAGAATTTCGGTTCGTCGCGCGATGTGTTGATTCGTGTCCCGCTCGTCAGGGCGGCCGGCGAGTCGAAGGCGGGCGACAAAGAAGCGAGTGAAAAAGCCGCGCAAAGCTCGCTGTCGGATCGCGTGAGCGGCATATTGAAGGCCGATGACCCTTCCGCGGAAGTGCGTCGCGTGGAATATGTCGGGCCGCAGGTCGGCTCCGAACTTGCCGAGAATGCGGCGCTGGCGTTGTTGATCACCTCGATCGGGATCGTGCTCTATCTCGCTTTTCGGTTCGAATGGAAGTTCGGGCTGGCGGCGATCATCGCCAACTTGCATGACGTCGTCATCATCCTTGGCTTCTTCGCATTCTTTCAGTGGGAGTTTTCGCTGCCGGTGCTGGCGGCGGTGCTCGCGGTGCTTGGCTACTCAGTGAACGAATCGGTCGTTATCGCCGATCGGATTCGCGAGAATTTTCGCAAGATGCGCCGCGCGGGTGTCGCCGAGGTCATCGACAACGCGATTACCAGCACGATTTCCCGCACCATCATCACGCACGGCTCCACGCAGCTCATGGTGTGCTCGATGCTGATCTTCGGTGGTCAGGCCCTGCACTACTTCGCCCTCGCCCTCACGATCGGCATCTGCTTCGGGATCTATTCGTCGGTGTTGGTGATGGCGCCAATCGTGCGCTGGCTAGGCGTCAAGCGCGAAGATCTCGTGAAGCCGATCAAGGGTAAGAAAGACGAGGCGGTGGTTTAATCCGGCCGGCCGAAATGCTCGGTGGAATGCGCTGCCCTTTTCCACCCTACCGTTCGACGTTTCACGTATTACCTTGCTTTACCATCACTCCTTCTCTTCCGGCAGCGCGGGAATCGTTCGCAGATAGGCGATCATCGCGGCCAGATCTTCTGGTGTCAGCTTGGATAGCGTGTTGGTGATCACCTCACCCATCGATTCGGCGACCACATCGCCATCAGCGGTGAGCCCGGAAGCGAGGAAGTCGGTCAAATCCTTGTCGCTCCACTTCTTGAGTTTGGTGGGTGTGATATTCGGGACACCCTTGCCATCGGGCCCTTTGCCGCCGGCTAAGAAGCGCGATTCCTTGACGCCGCCAAGAAAATTGCGCGGCGTATGGCATTCACCGCAATGGCCAAGCGCCTGCGTGAGATAGGCGCCGCGATTCACGACGGCCGATTGCTTCGCGTCAGGCACCATAGCACCGGGCGTGAAGAACAGCAGCTTCCAGCCCGAGAGGAGAAATCGGAAGCGAAACGGCAAATGCAATTCATGCGGCTTGCTCTCGATCTGACTAGGCGGCAGCGCGCGCAAATAGGCCCATAGATCTTTCAGGTCCGCATCATTGATCTTGGTGTAGGACGGATACGGAAACGCCGGATAGTAATTCGCGCCATCGGGCCGTTCACCATGACGCATCGCACGAATGAAATCCGCCTCGCTCCATTTGCCGATACCGGCCTTCGGATCGGGTGTGATGTTCGGACCGTAGAACGTACCGAACGGCGTTTTGAGGGCATAGCCGCCCGCGAATTCGGTGCCACCCTTGGCGGTGTGGCAACCCACGCATCCACCTGCTTTGGCGAGGTAGTCACCTCGCTTCGCATCGCCTTGCGCCAGCGCTGCTCCGCAGCCGAGCGCGAGCAACATCGTTCCTACGCGTAGCAACCCGTTAAGAAAAGCGGCCATGGTTAAAGCTCCTTGAATTATTTCAACGACCGCTCGGTTGAACGAAATGGCGAGCGATTCGCATCGACACGAATGCATTCTGTGGTCCACAAAAGAAACACCCCGCCAGAGCGGGGTGTTTCTGATCAAACCCGTTCGAAGCGTTACTGCTTCGCGCGGAAGTTGTCGTGGCAACCGCCGCAGGTCTTGCCGACGTTGCCGATCGCCGTTTTCATCGCACCTTCGTCGCCACCGCGTGACGCGGCGGCAAGGGCAGCGGCGGCGCTTCTAAAAGCGTCGGTCGCTTCAGTCCATTTACCTGCCTCAGACCAGACGGCCGGCAGCGCACGGGACTTTTCGGCTTGGGTGTTGGCGTCGAAACCGTCCCACGGCATTTGGGCCAGCACTTCAAGGTAACCGGCGTTTCGCGCAACAACTTGCCCATTGAACGGGACCTTACCGGCGGCCATGCCTGCCATCGGACCCCAGTACTTGCCGATCAGCGTCATCGCAGATCCTGATTAGCAATGAAACTCCGCCACCGTCCGCAGGCGCGAATCGGTCCAGGCGCCGGTGGTAGCGGCGGCTTTAATCAGTCGCCGAAGGATGGCCTTGAGTTGAAAGCGCCGGTTGAATCGATACTGGGCCTCAGCGAGATAGCGA
>CAMDRJ010000191.1 GCA_945906755.1 Klebsiella pneumoniae
GAATCGAGGCCGAGGCCGTCGCCGTAGAGGGGCGCCTCCGGTTCGATCGCAGTAGGCTCGATTTCAAGATTAAGCGCTTCGACCATCAGGCGCTCATGATGACGCATCAACGCGGGCGCTTTCGCAGGGTCACGCAAGGCGGCATCCACCGCCTCGGCACCGGCAAACGCACTCGACATCGCGAGGTACACCCCGGACGAGAAAATCGGATCGACGAACGCGAACGCATCGCCCACCATTACGTAGTTCTGGCCGCAGGCGTGCGAAGCCTCGTAGCTGTAATTGCCGGTGGCCGTCACACCGCCGATACGCTTTGCTTCGGCAAGACGCGCGGCCAAAGCCGGCACGGTCGCGATCGTTTCATCGAGAAACTGATCAAGACTGCCCGAGCGCTCCTTCAAGTAGTAGGGCCAGCACACCGCACCCACGCTGGTAATGCCGCGTGCTAGCGGAATAAACCAGATCCAGCCGTGATCGAACCAATAAATGCTGATATTGCCGGCGGCCGCGCCAGGATGTCGCTTGGCGCCTTCATAATGGCCAAACATTGCCGCGCTGTTGTGGTTGGGGTTGGCGACCTTGGCACCAGCATGCCGGCAAGAAAGGTATCCCGCCCCGACGCATCGACCAGAAAGCGGGCATTCCAGACCTGCTCGCCTGCCAGACCCTGCGCATGAACGGTGACGCCGTCAGCGCGGAAATCGACCTGGTGGGCCCGCGTTTCCTCGACGACGTGCACGCCGTTGCGCGCCGCATTGCGAATCAAGATGTGATCAAAATCAGCGCGATGCACCTGAAACGCCGACGGCAGCGATTTGTCGAGCGCATCGGCGAAATTGAATGTTTGCGATTTGCCGTGATACTTGGAGTCGAATTCAGCGCCTTCCTTCACCACGCCAACCGCTTCCACCTCGGCCAGTACGCCAAGCGTTTCCAGCAAGGGATTGTTGTGCGGCAGCAAGGACTCGCCGATATGAAAACGCGGATGGCGATCTTTTTCGAGCAAGGCGACGCGCCATCCCTTGCGCGCAAGGAGCGTCCCGATCGAGGACCCGGCCAGGCCGCCGCCGATCACCAGAACATCGACTACATTGGATGAGGATGCGTGCATGAGTACCTTGATTATAACTGCCCTTCGGTGGGCAGCGTCGGTTTCCCTCGGGCGCTTCACCTCGCAACGACGGTCGGACGGGCGGTCATGACCACGCCAATGCCGGCCCGCCGCCGCACCTCTTCCGATGCGAGCACAAGGACGATGATTAAGCCCGTCCTTGCCGTAGTCGTGAACCCGGCGACGGTGCACATTGCCGAAATGCATGGTTTCGCTTAATGTCGCGCCGCGGAGCAAGCCTTGGCGCCAGCCGTTGCCGAGCAGCCGCTGCGTCAATACTCGGGCCAATACGCTGGCCAACAACCGGGCTACCTTAGGATTTATCTTGTCGCATACCACTACCGCTTCCCCGCCAAACCTGTTCATCGACGTAGCGCCGCGCCGCTGGCAACCATCGCCAACGGTACGTATCTCAGTGGGTGTCCATGCAGCGAGTGCCGCGGCGGCGCTGTTCATCCCTGAAGCATGGCCGTGGGCCCTTGGCATGATCGGCGCCAATCAAGCCGTGCTCGCGCGGGCCGTCTTGACGCCACGCAGCAGCGCGCTTGGTCCCAACCTGAATCAGCTGCCGGCCGCCGCGGTTGCGCGCGATGAAATCGCCTTGACCTTCGATGACGGCCCCGATCCTGAGGTCACGCCACAGGTGCTTGATCGGCTCGATACCCATCACGCCAAAGCAACGTTTTTCATTGTCGACGCCAGGGCGCGTGAGCATCCGGTGCTGGTCCCCGAAATCGTCCGGCGCGGCCATGCGGTCGAGAACCACTCCTACCTGCATTCATTTAATTTCCCGTGGTACGGCCCGCGCCGGCTCGCTCGCGATATCAGCATGGCGCAAGTGGCGATCACCGAGATCTGCGAACGCGCCCCGGTGTTCTTTCGCGCACCGATGGGATTTCGTACGCCGCTATTGGATCCGGTACTCGCGCGGCTTGGCCTGCATTTGGCGTCGTGGACGCGCCGTGCCTTCGATACGGTGCAACGCGATCCACGCATCATTGCAGCACGGCTGTCGCGCGATCTCGGTGCCGGCGACATCCTGCTCATGCATGACGGCATCGCGATGCGTGACCGTGCTCGGCTCGCCACGGTCGACTCGCTTGACCGGGTGCTCGCGTGCATCGCCGATCACAACCTGAAGCCGGTGACGCTACGGAGCGCATGTGGATACATCGGCACGCCATAAAGCATTTTACGAACGGCTAGTCGATCGCGCGACCGACCCCTACCGTCCTGCCGGGCGCCTGCCTTACCACTTCGCGCGCGGCAAGCTGCGGCAAGACCCGGTGTTCTTCGCACTGCTTGCGCAAGGACTGCTTCCCCAAGCGGGGCAACTGACCGATCTTGGTTGCGGACAAGGCTCGCTGATCGCCATCCTTCTTGCGGCGCGCGCCGCGCATGCCGCCGGACAATGGCCCGCTGACTGGCCCGCGCCGCCCACGGGGCTCCAGCTCTACGGCGTCGATCTGCGACCGGCCGCGGTGCGCTATGCGAAGACCGCATTCGGCAATCAGGCTGAGGTCGCGGTCGGCGATATTCGCGATGCGCCGATCCCACCTAGCGATGTCGTCGCGATCCTCGATGTCTTGCACTACATCGGCGCCGACGAGCAGCGCAAGGTCATCGAGCGATGCCATGCCGCGTTGCGTCCGGGCGGTCTCATGGTCCTCAGATTGGGTGATGCCGGCGCCGGATGGCGATTCGCGGTGACGAGTCTTGGCGATCGCCTGGTCACGATGCTGCGCGGCACCGCCTTACCGCGTTTTCACTGCCGACCGATTGCCGAGTGGATCGCGTTGGTCGATGACATCGGGTTCAATGTAACGGCACAACCGATGAGCGAAGGCACGCCGTTCGCAAATATCCTGTTGGTGGCGCGGCGGCGATAGACGTTTCAGCGCCCCGCCTGCTCAATAAAAACTATCGTAGTGGAGCTGTTTGAAGGGAACTTTGTTTTTGATGAGCATGGCCTGAACAGCTTGGGTCATCGGCGGTGGACCCGCGAAATAGTATTCGAAGGCTGCAAGCCGGTCGCCCAGCGCGGCAAGTACGTGTTCATGCACCAAGCCCACGGCGCCCTGCCACTGCTTGGCCGCATCGAGTTCCGGCATCGAGATTACGGGTGTAAAGAGGATGCGCCCGCCGAATCCGGGCAATTCAGCAAGCATGTCTTCGCCGCAGAGATCCGCGGGACCTCGACCACCATAGAAGAAATGCAGCTTGCGGTCGGCCAGTCGTGGCTCGCTTGCCATGCCGCGTGCGATCGCGATCATCGGGGAAAGCCCCGATCCACCCGCGATGCAAACAAGATCCAGCGCACTATCGCGACGCAGATAAGCCATGCCATATGGCCCGTCGATCGTCACCCTCGCACCGATGGCAATGCGATCGAACAACACGCTCGTTCCGGTGCCATTGGCGACAAGCTTGATCTGGAAATGCCACTCGCCATCTGGACTGGCGAGGTTCGACATCGAATACGCACGCAAGCCTGCCACACCCGGTAGCGCCAAGAGCGCGTATTGACCCGGCTCGAAAAGCGGCGCATCGGGGCATCGAAACCGGAATTCCCGAATATCGTGCGTGAGATCGCGCATGCCGATCAGGTTCGCCTGAAATCGCTTGGGCGAATGAATCGGCCGCGACGCCTCTTGCAAGCGCACCTTGATCGCGCACTCACTCGTTGGACGCACCTGACAGGCCAGCACGCGATTCTTAGTCTTATCGCGCTCCGATAGTCCAGGGGCCGCCGGCCAATTGCTGATCACGCTCCCGGCGATCAACTCAACTTTGCAGGTGCCGCATGATCCGACATTGCACTCATACGGAATCCCAATGCCAGCGCGTAGGCCGGCACGCAGCAAGGTGTCATCGCTTGCGCAATCAAACCTCTCTGCATCATTGAGCGCAATCGAATACAACGCTATCGCCCGTCTTCCAGAAATTCCCGAGCATTGCGTACCCCGGTTACCGGTCGCGCCGCTTCTTGGCCGCGCAACTCGACGCGGCGGATCTTGCCGGAAATCGTTTTCGGCAGATCGCTGAACTCGATGCGCCGGATGCGCTTGTAAGCAGACAATCGCTCGCGCAGGAACCGAAAAATATCGTCTGCGGTCGCGCCATCCGGTGCATGGCCTTGCGCGAGGATCACATAGGCCTTCGGTACGAAGCCGCGCACCGGATCAGGCGATGGCACCACGGCCGCTTCGGCCACCGCGGGATGTTCGATCAACGCGCTTTCCAGTTCGAACGGGCTGATGCGATAGCCCGATGCCTTAAACACATCATCGGCGCGACCGACATAGGTAATGTAGCCCTCGGCATCGCGCATGCCGACATCGCCGGTATGGTAGTAGCCGTCGCGCATCGCGTCAGCCGTCTTATCGGCGTCATCCGCATAGCCATTCATCAACGCGAGCGGTCGATGCGCAAGATCGATGCAAATCTCGCCCTCATTGGCCGGCTTGCCGTCCCCATCGAGCAGCGCAACAGCGTAACCGGGCAAAGGGCGTCCCATCGAACCGGACTTGAGTATCGCACCAGGTGGATTGCCAATCATGGCCGTAGTTTCAGTTTGGCCATAACCATCTCGAATGGTGAGATTCCAGGCAGCGCGGACCTGTTCGATGACTTCCGGATTGAGCGGCTCACCGGCAGAAATCAATTCCCGCATCGGCACCGGCCAGCGAGCGAGGTCTTCTTGAATCAGCATGCGCCACACGGTGGGCGGCCCGCAGAGCGTCTTCACGCCGTTCTTCACCAACACATCGAGAATCGCCGGCCCATTGAAGCGGGTGTAGTTGTAGATGAAGATCGTGGCCTCGGCATTGAACGGCGCAAAGAAACAACTCCAGGCGTGCTTCGCCCAGCCGGGCGAGCTGATCGTCCAATGCACATCACCCTTACGCAAGCCCAGCCAATACATCGTCGACAGATGTCCAACCGGATAACTTTGTTGGGTATGCTGCACGAGCTTGGGACGCGCGGTGGTGCCCGAAGTGAAATACTCAAGCAGTGGATCGCGTACCGTCGTGCGAACAGCCGGCGTGAATGATGTATTGGCGCTTTGCGATTCGCGATAATCCAGCCAACCCACGCCTGCGCCGCCGACCGCAATCCGGCGCATCGATCCAAGCGCGGCAGCCGGTAGCGCATCAAATTTCGTCACCCCCGAGGTATTGGTGACAACGAAGCGCACATTGCCGCGCTGCAACCGATCGGCGAGATCATCGCCTGATAGCAGGGTCGTCGCCGGGATTACGACCGCCCCCAGCTTGATCGCGGCGAGCATCGTCTCCCAGAGTGCCACTTCGTTGCCCAGCATCAGCAGGATTCGATCGCCCGCCTTGGCGCCCTGTCCCACCAGAAAATTGGCGACTTGGTTCGAGCGGCGACTCAATTGCGCATAGGTGAGCGCCGCCTCGCCGCCCGATTCTTCAAGAATGCGCAACGCGAGCTGCTCATTGCCCGCGGCGATCGAATCAAAGTAATCGAGCGCCCAATTGAACCGATCGAGGACCGGCCACTTGAATCCGGCGCAGGCCCGCGCATAGTCGGTGCGATGTACGATCAGATGATCGCGTGCGGCAAGAAATGTTTGAAGCTCACTCATCATCAAACCCTAGTCATCAAGGAACACAATGTAGGGTGGAATAGCGCAGCGCATTCCACCAGGGTCGGACATCTTAGCGTCGGAATGCGCTCTGCTTTTCCGACCTACGAGCTGACTACTTCCAGAACTGCTTCGTGGCAATACGCGCGCCTTCGGCCATGGTCGCCATCTTTGCCCACACGACATCCGGATCCACGGCGGCCTGGCCGACCCAGGTGCCATAACCGCAATCGGTGCCCGCAATCACATTGTCACGGCCGACCAAATTGGCGTACCGGGCGAGACGCTGCGCGACCAGTTCCGGATGTTCGATGAAATTTGATTTCGATTCGAGTACGCCAGGAATCAGCACTTTGCCGTCCGGCAGCTTCACTTTCTCAAACAAGGTCCACTCATGGGCATGACGCGGGTTGGCGGCTTCAAATGAAATCGCATTCGGGCGCGACTTGAAAACGAGATCGATGATGTCGGCGAACGGCACATCGCGATGGTGCGGCCCTTCATAGTTGCCCCAACACACATGGATGCGCAACTGATCGGGCGAAATATTGGCAAGCGCATGATTCAACGCTTCGATATGTATTTGCGCGCGCTTGCGGAATTCATCGAGCGGCAGATTCGCATACTGAATATGCCGGCCCATGCCAAGATCGGGACAATCAATCTGCAGCACAAAGCCCGCCTTGGCGACCGTCTCATATTCATGGCGCATCGCCTCGGCGATCGCGAACAGATAGGCTTCCTGGGTCGGATAGTGATCGTTCCGAAAAAACAGCGACACCACCCCAGGCGATGCCGCGCTCATGAAGCCACCGCGCGCTTTGACCGTGGCCATCGCCGTCTTGAGATTCTCGACATCGGCGACCGCCGCACCGGCGTCCCGCACGCTGATCGGCGCATTACAGGCAGGTGTCTTGCGCCGCGAGCGGCCCGGATCGCCAAACACGCGCTTGGCAAGATTCGGAAATTCATCGAGATCCTGATAGACGAAGGTATTGCCGGTGCCACCGAAACCGGCGAGTCGATCCTTCACATAGGTGGCATAGCTTGGCTTGCTGAGCTCACCGTCATTGACGAGATCGACGCCCGCATCGACCTGCTTCTTCACGATCTCCGCAACCGCCGAGCGCACGCGCGCGGCCAGCGCCACCGACTCGACCGGCACGCCGCTTTCTTTCGCATACATCATCTGAATCAGATCATCAGGCCGCGGCAGGCTACCGGTGTGCGTGGTGAGAAATCGATCCGTGCTTCGTTGCATGGCGTGCTCCAGATAGAGATTTGCAGCTCAGATAAGCGGGGAATTCGGTGCCAGCCCAAGGGTGACTCGCCCATACATCTCCGCATTGGTCGGCATCGATAGCAGGCCGTGGGCATTGATCCCCCGCAAATCGCGAATCGCCATCTGCAGCGGGCTCGATTCGGCGAGTCCGCTACCGCTCGATGCATACACGAGCGGCTCGATCGCCTCCAAGCACAGGCGCACCGCATATGCGCAATCCATGCGCGCCTTGGCCCGGCGCATGAACGGCATCTCGGCGCGGGCGAGCGCATGCTCTTCAATCTCATCGACCATGGCATGCAGGATCAGATTGGCGGCATCGATCTTCGTCGCGGCCTCGGCCACCTGGATATGCGTGATCGGCATTTCAAGTTGCTTCTCATCGAAGGTGTACGACACCGTGCGACCGGGCAGTTTCGATTTAAACGAATCGAGTCCGCGGCGCGCCAGGCCGATCGCCGGGCTGCAAATGAAGAGCGCAAGCGCCGGGACGGGCGCTGCAAAATACAGATTCGACTGATGCAAGGCCGCACCCGGCGATTGACCGCCGATCGCTGCCGGTACCGAGATGAATCGATGTTCGGGCACGAAGATGTCTTTGACGACGACGCTATTGCTGCCGGTGCCTGTGAGTCCGGAAACGTACCAGTCATCCTGAATCGCGATATCCGCAACCGGGATCACCATCTCGCCCGCATCCACGACACCGCCATCGTCGCCGATCACGACTTCACCGAGAATCACCCATTGTGCGTGATGCACGCCGGAACAGAACGGCCAGAAACCCGAGAGGCGATAGCCGCCTGGCACCTTCCTCGCTTGGCCACGCGGAGCCAGCACGGCGGAAAGAATCGCGTTGGGATTGGCGCCATAGACATCGGCTTGCGCGGTTTCGCTGAACAGCCCCATCAACCATGAATGCGCATGGTAGACGCCAAGACACCAACCGGTCGAGCCGCAGCCGCGCGCGATTTCGGCGACCACATCGATATGCACATGCATGCTTTGTTCAAGCCCACCACAACGCGCCGGCTGCAACACTTTGACGAGCCCTGCTTCCTTCAGTAAGGCAACGCTCTCCGGGATCAGCTTGCGTGCGGCAATGGTTTTTTGCGCACTCGCCGTTAAGGCCGGGATCAGTGCGCCGGCCTTTGCCACCGCATCGCTTGATCGACTCGCCTTCGCCGAGCTGCCGACTTGATTGGTTGCCATGACGTTGTTCCTGCTTTCCTTGCTAACGTGACTCTGGAGTTGGCTGCAACACCACCTTGCCGGTTCCACCGCGCTCAGCAACAAGGCGATGCGCTTCGACTGCCCGTTCCAGCGGCAGCACTTGATCGAGCAGCACCCGAAAGCGGCCTTCCGCCGCCGCCTGCAAGGCCGCGTCAAGATCCGGTGGTGCGATGTTGCCGGGTGAACCGACCACGGTAATGCCAAATTGGTAGAGACGATTGACATCAAGCGGCACCGTACCGCCTGCATGGCCACCCGCTGTCACGAGCCGCCCGCCACGCGCTAGACTCGCAAACGCTTGCGGAAACAGCACCGGATCACCGACATTCTCGAACACGATGTTGACGCCGCGTCCGTCGGTGATCCGCATGACGGCGGCGGCCAAATCCTGCGCGCGGTAATTGACCCCGGCATCGGCGCCCAGCGCGATCGCGGCACCCACGCGCTCATCGGCCCCGGCGGCGGCGATCACATTGGCGCCAAGATATTTCGCGACCTGAATGCCCGCACTGCCCAATCCGCCCGCAGCGCCCATCACGAGCACCCATTCGCCGGCGCGCAGTTTCGCGGCATCGCGCAACAAACTAAACGCGGTCGGTGCATGCCGCGCGACGACCGTGGCGGTTACGAAGTCCACGCCGTCTGGTACCGGATGGGTACAGCTCACCGGCACCTTCACATATTCGGCATAGCCGCCCCAGGCGTGCACACCGAGAATGACCGGACCACTGCCGGCCGCGGGTGGCCGCAAGATCAACATCGTGGTCACCCGATCGCCCACCTGGCGCGTCGTGACGCCCGCACCGATCGCAGCGATAACACCGGATGGGTCCACGCCGAGAATATGCGGCAGCGGCGTTTGCGCCGGGTAT
>CAMDRJ010000192.1 GCA_945906755.1 Klebsiella pneumoniae
ATTTAGGCTCTCGTACTCGTCCATCCGCGATTCTCCTTTCGTGTGCTTGGCGGCTCACGATCGATAGTTTCGCCGGGTGGACTCCCGGATTCGTCAAACTTCTGCTGCCTCCCCGGCAGAGCCGGGGGAACTCCCTACTTATTAGGTGCTGCAATCTTCGCGAATAGTACGAATCTCGCAATGCTTGCCGTGGGGCGCGCATTCATCGGCGTTGGCGCGGCCGGTATGTTGATGGCCTGCATGTCCGCCGTGCCGATGTGGGCGCCGCCCGCCCGTATCGCTACCTACATGGGCATTGTCACGGCGATTGGCGGCATGGGCTCCATCGTGGCGGCAACGCCGGTCGCGATCGCCATCGAGGCAATTGGTTGGCGCAATGTCTTTCTGGTCGGTGGTGCCTTCGCGTTCTTCGTGGGGTTGGCGACCTGGCCCACGCACCGTTGGGCGCATGTCAAAGCAGCCAATCAAGCCCTGCCCGATCTTTTGCGCGGTGTGCGCGCTGTGCTGGCAACCGCAAGGCTTTGGCAGCTTGGTTTGGCCTCGGTGTTTGTGCTGGGCTCTTTCCTCGCGTTTCAGTCGCTGTGGGCAGCCACCTGGCTACGCGATGTGGCGGGTCTCGGACCGATCGCAGTCGGTCATGTGCTGATCGCGCTCAATGTCGGCATGGTGCTTGGGTTCCTCAGTTGCGGCTGGATAACGGACAAACTCGCCGCTCGTGGCATTCATCCCTTCACGACGGTAAAGGGAATGGTCGTCATCGCGCTCATCGGGCAAGGATGGATCTTGCTCGCGCCGACGCTGTTGCCGCATCTTGCCTGGGCGGTCTATGCGTTTGGCGCCAATTCAATGATTCTCACGTTTGCGGTCGTCGGCCGTGAATTCAGCGGCGCGCTCACCGGTCGCGTCAATACCTGCTTGAATCTCTTCTGCTTCGTCGTGGCCTTCGCGGTGCAATGGGCGATCGGCGCGGCGTTAAACCTGTTTCCGGTTGCAGACGGTCGCTATGATCGCGAGGGCTACTACTGGTCGTGGTGCTTGATGATTGTGGTGCAGGTGCTCGTCTTCGTCTACACCCATTGTGTTACACGCGATCTTTGGACACGGTCACCCGCTTCACCGTCGGCGTGAGGGCTCGTCCGCACCAATTGCGCCGACGCACTATGCTTCGACACTTGCCATTCTTTTTGGGTCGCTCATGAAGCCTGCGCAGCGCGAACTCACGCAGTTGTCTGCCCGCGAAATCGCGGCGGGAATACGGTCGAAGCATTTTTCGGCACGTGAGGTCACCGAGGCCACACTCAAGCGTATCGAGCGCATCAATCCGCAATTGAACGCGTTGGTGGATTGCGATCGTGACGGCGCGCTCATCGCCGCCGATGCGGTCGATCGTCGCATCGCTGCCGGCGAATCGCTGCCGTTTGCGGGTGTGCCGATCACCATCAAAGACAATCTCTGGGTCGGCGGACGGCGCGTCGCGCAAGGCTCCAGGTTGTTTGAGCAGTTCATCGCGCCGCGCGATGCGTGGTGCGTCCAGCGCCTGAAGGTGTTGGGTGGAATCGTCGTCGGCATCACGAACTGCTCCGAGTTTGCCTGCAAGCTCGTCACCAACAATCTACTGCATGGCGCGACCCGTAATCCGTGGCACCCGAATGTCTCGACCGGCGGTTCATCGGGGGGCGCGGCGAGCGCAATCTCCGCGCGGCTTGGCGTACTCGCGCTTGGCACCGATGCGGGCGGCTCGGTGCGCAGACCGGCGGCCCATTGCGGCATCGTCGGCATGAAGCCGAGTACCGGCCTCGTTCCACAACTCTATGGGTTCGACGATCCGAATTTCGGCGTATCGGTCATCGGGCAGTTCGCCCGCGAAGTCGAAGATGTCGCCATGACTCTTGAAGCCCTGGTTGCGTTCGAGCCGACCGATCCTTGGTCCGTTCCGCTTGGCGGACAGGTGCACATGCTTCGCACCGTACGGCGTGCGCCGCCTTTTTCTTTGCGGATCGCGTGGAGTCGGCGCCTTGGCCGCGATCTTCCCGTCGACCCCGATGTCATGAACGAGCTCGTTGCGATGATCGACAAGCTGCGCGCAGAAGGCTACACGATCGATGAGGCCGAACCGATCTGGCCCGACGGCATGGACCTCGCGCCTAACCTGCCACTGCAACAGGCCGGTCTCGCGCGGCTGTTCGGCAAAGACGCGAAGACACGCCCTGAGATGATTGATCCGGATTTGCTCGCGCAGATTAAATTGGGCCAACAACGGACCGGCGAAGAAATCGTCAATGCGTTGGCCCTGCGTGAACGCATCCAAGTCTGCGTTGCGGAATTCTTTCATCGCTACGATTTGCTGCTTTGCCCGACCGCACCGGTCACCGCATGGTCCGTTAGCGATCCATATCCGCGAGAAATCGAAGGCCGGCCGGCGGAAGCACGCTCTCACGCCGCGTTCACACCGCTATTCAATAGCGCGGGCGTGCCCGCCTGTTCAGTGCCGGTCGCGCTGGTACGCGGACTGCCGATCGGCCTGCAAGTGGTCGGCCCCAAGCATGAAGATGCTCGCGTGCTGCAATTCTCGCGGCTGGTGGAAGACTTGGTCGAGACGCGCTTCGATCCCCCGATTTGATAGGAATACCACTTATGCAACTGCATCGAGCCGTTTGGACTTTCTTGACCATGGGCGTGGTCGCGTTGCTTGCAAGCACTGCGATGGCACAGGGTTATCCAAATCGGACGATCAAAATCGTCGTCCCCTATCCGCCCGGTGCATCGACCGACGCGGTGGCACGAACCATCGCGCTGAAACTTGGCGAGGTCTTCGCACAGCCGGTCATCGTCGAGAATCGCGCCGGCGCGAGCGGCAATATCGGTTCCGATTTCGTGGCGAAATCCGCAGCTGACGGCTACACCTTGCTCATGGGCACCGATGCCACCCATGCGACCAATGTGCATGTTGCAAAGAATCCGCTGTTCGATCCGGTGAGAGACTTCACGCCGATCACCATTGCAGTGGGCAACGTCATCGCGCTTGCGGTGCACCCGTCGTTTCCCGGTAACAGTGTCGCCGAACTCGTCGAACACGCGAAACGCAATCCCCGCAAGTTGGCTTACGGCAGTTCCGGCAACGGCTCTCCGCATCATTTGGCAGGTGAGCTGCTTCGCCAACTCACCGGCATCGATATCGTGCACGTCCCCTACAAAGGCGGCGGCATCGCGGTGACCGATCTCATGGGTGGACAAATCCCGATGATGTTCGCAAGTCTTGCCGCCGTCGTTCAGCAAGCGAAGGCCGGCAAGGTGCGCCTCATTGGCGTAGTGGAGTCGTCGCGCTTTGCGGGGCTACCGGATGTCCCAACGATCGGCGAGACGGTGCGCGGATTCGAGTTGGCCTCCTGGCTTGGTTTTTTTGGTCCGGCAGGCGTGCCCGCGCCGATCGTCGCGCGTCTCAACGCGGAAATCGTCAAGGCCCTCCACGCACCCGATGTCCGTGCAAGACTTGAGCCCCTTGGCATGTCGATCTTGGCGATGTCATCCGATGCATCGCTCTCGATGGTGAAAGCGGAGACGGAAAAGCGCGGGCGGTTGATTAAAGCCGCCGGGATTCAGGCGGAGTAGGGATATGAGTGGCATCCAAGGTGATCAGACCGTCGGTCGTGCAGTCACGACGATACGGCGTTTACAGGTTCGCCATAAACTCGTCGGCTGAAACCTCTGCTTGCCGCAACAAGCCGGCGAGGGTGCCGATTTTCAATTCTGCATGCAATGGCACGACACATCCGCGGCTGCCGCTGCGCATCACAACATGGCTACCCTTTTGCCTGACTTTCGAAAACCCTAGTTGTTCGAGCACCCGGACAGCCTCCGCCCCTGATATGCGGGGCAGCTTAGGCATTCAAGGGTTCCGGGATAGAGAAAATGGTGATCACCGGATTTCCTGAAGTAGCGAGCGGAAATTCTTCAAGGAAAAGTGCCGTGGCTTCCTTGAGATTGGCGACCGCTTCTTCCACAGTTTCGCCTTGAGATGTGGTCCCCGTCTCAGGATTTAGAGCGGTAAATCCGCCTTCCTCAGCAGGGGTCAGTACGGCGGTGAGTTGCATGGACTCGGCTCCAGTGGGACTGATCGTTCGGCATTGTCTCGCATCGTCGCTCTTGTCGCAGCCCAAGGCTTTACGCACCCGTTCTCAGTTGCGGTGTGCGGCGTATAGTGCCCCCGCACACAAAGCGCGATCCTCTTTCTCTACCCAGCCAACCACTTCGCGCCACGCGCGAGCAGCGCATCAAGGATCGCTCCTTGCGCAGTCGGTAACGCCAGATTGACTTCCGTCCCGCGCTGCGATTGCATGTAGGCGAGATGCTGGTATCCCGTGGGGAAACGTCCGAGTCGCGCCGGGTCCAATTTGAGCGCGGTGCCGGGCACCACCGGATCCATGCGGTCTTTCTCGTAGATGCAGCGACGCTCGGCGATACGCCATATGCCTTGACGCTTTTCGAAGAAATCATAGAAACGGCCGGTGCAGGCGACATCGACATCCACATCATCGGCTTTGCCGCGCACCATGATGGTCATGCGGGTCTGCGAAATCGCGCGGGCGCCCGTCACCGTCACCATGCTGCCGCCCAGCACATGCATCGAACGCGCACCCTTGGCCCATGACTCCTGTGCATTCCGAATGAAGCCATCGAAGTTGCCGTCATACCAGGTGGCGGTCATCGTGGCTTCTGGATGGACCGTCGAGCGCAAACGCTCCCAGTCGCCCGAATCACGCGCCACTGCCCAGGCTTGCACGACTTCCATGATTTCGAACTTGTCTTGTGCGTCTTGCATGGTTGCTCCTGGTTAATCGAGCGTCACGCCCGCCCGGCGGACGAGCCCGACCCATTTATCGATTTCTGATTTGATCAGCGCATCCGTTTGCGCTGGTGTTAATCGCAGGCTGCGCCCCGCGCCTTGTTCGAGCGCGCGCTGCACCTCCGGGACGAGCGTAGCCTTGTCGATTTCGGCGCGCAGCCGGTCGACGATCGCTTGCGGCGTGCGAGCCGGTGCAAAGAGGCCGAACCAGCTTTCCATTTCCCAATCGAACACGCGCGTTTCATCGAAGGTCGGCACGTTCGGCAAGCCGGCGATCCTTGCCTTGGTCGAGATCGCGAGAGGCTTCACGCGCCCGCCATCGATGAAGGGTTTGGCGGTGGTGGTGTTGTCGTAGAAGAGATCGACGCGACCGGCCAGCAGATCCTGGTACGCAGGCTGCGCGCCTTTGTACGGCACCTTGAGAATATCGAGCCCGAGCACGGTGGTCATGACCGCCGCGCCAACGTATTGCCCTGATCCGGGTCCACTGGTCGCAATCGTCAGTTTGTTCGGATTCGCTTTGGCGTGCGCGACCACCGCTTGCATGGAATCGAACGGTAGATCACGCCGCCCCACCATGATGTAGGAGTGACTCACAACGAGACTGATCGGCACGAGATCGGTCATCGCGTCATAGCCCGGCTGCTTGTACATGCCCATGTTGAGCGCGATATTGCTGAGCCCGCCCACGAGCAACGTATAGCCATCCGGTATCGAGCGAACCACCGCCTGCGTGCCAAGCAAGGTGCCGGAGCCCGGACGATTCTCCACGACAAACTGCTGCCCAAGCTGCTCGGACAACTTCTGACCAAGCACGCGGCCCACCAGATCGAAGCCACCGCCCGGTGTCGAGGGCGCGATGATCTTCACCAGGCGTGCGGGATAGTCCTGCGCATGCAGAGTAACCGGCGCACCCACGATGAGCGCGACTCCGAAAATCAGCACTCGATTCATCAACGGCATGGCGCGCTCCCTTGCTGCAAGTTGTTCAAGGCTTACAACACTGCACGCGTGCGCAGATCGGCGATTTGCGCATCGGTGTAGCCGACTTCGCGCAACACCTCGTCAGTGTGCTCGCCCAATTCCGGGGTCGGCCGAACGATTTTCGCAGCGGTGCGCGAGAGCTTCGTTGCTTGGCCGACCAGCGTGACCTCCCCGCGTAACGGATGCGCAACCGTCTCGGCGATCTTCATATGGCGCACCTGCGGATCGGCAAACACCTGATCCATCGTATAGATCGGACCGCATGGCACGCCCGCCTTGTTGATCGCTTCAATCCATTCGGCGGATGTTTTCGTGACGAGGACGCTATTCAGATCATCATTTAGCGCCGCTCGATTCTTGCTGCGCGCTTTGCCGTCGATGTATTCGGGCTTTTTATGCAGGTCTTCGCGACCGATCACCTTGCAGAGCCGCCCCCACATGCCATCCCCCGACGCGCCGATATTGATGAAGCCGTCTTTGGTGCGATACGAAGAGGTCGGCATGCCGGTCGGATGATCATTGCCCACCTGACGCGGAATTTCCTTATTGACCGTATAACGCGCCGCCTGGAAATCGAGCAGCCCAAGTCCTGCGTGCAGAAGACTCGCCTGCACCCACTGCCCTTCGCCCGAGGTTTGCCGCTCATACAGCGCGGTCATCACACCAAGCGCTGCATAAAGGCCCGCCGCGATATCGCACACCGCGGCGCCCGCGCGCATCGGCCCTTCGCCCGGGTTGCCGGTGACCAGCATGATGCCGCTCATGCCTTGCGCGATCTGATCGACGCCAGGGTAATCGCGATAGGGCCCGTCCTGGCCGAAGCCAGATACCGAGGCGAGGATAATCCGTTTGTTTACTTTGCGGAGCGCTTCGTAATTGATACCCAAGCGGTCCTTCACATCCGGACGATAGTTCTCCACGACGACATCGGCATCCTTCACCATGCGCATGAACACTGCAACGCCATCGGGCGACTTGAGGTTGAGCGTCATCGAGCGCTTGTTGCGATGCAGGTTCTGCATGTCGGGGCTGTCGCGCGCGCCGGTCTGATTGGCGTTCGGATCGAGCCCGGGCGGCGATTCGATCTTGATGACATCGGCGCCGAAATCGGCAAGCTGGCGCACGCAGGTGGGGCCCGCGCGTGCACGAGTGAGATCGAGGACGCGCAGTTTCGCGAACGGGGTACCGGCAGGGATATGGGGCATCGGGCGAGTCCTGAAGTGCCAACCTAAAGATTGTAGAACGTAACGCTCATCGCGCCACGCAGGGGTGCGATCAGCGTCGTACTTCGCGCTGGAACACATCGAGGCAGCGCGCCTTGGCTCGCACGAACTCATCGCTCGTCAAGGTTTCCGGATGCCGCGGGCGTGCCGAACGAAACGGCACGATCTCGGCGATCTTGGTCGGGCGCCGCGTCAACAACAATACCTGGTCGGCGAGATACACCGCCTCTTCGAGATCATGCGAGACGAGAATCATCGTGGTGCGCGTGGCCTGGAAGATATCTTGCAGTTTGTCGCGCATGAAGAGCGTCATCTCGTAATCGAGCGCGGAAAACGGCTCATCGAGAAACAACACTTCCGGATGCGGCGCCAGCGCCCGCATGATCGAAACAAGCTGCTGCTGCCCACCGGAAAGCTCATAAGGGTAGCGATGCAAATCGAATTTGATCTCAAATGAGCGGACGAGTTCTTCTGCACGCTGATCGCATTCCGCCTTGCTTTGGCCGGCAAGCTGCAGCGGATACTTGATATTGTCGATCGCGCGCTTCCAAGGGAACAAGGCCTCGCGATAATTCTGGAATACGTAGCTGATCTTCGTCTCGGCAAGCGTTTTGCCGTCGAACAAGACTTGGCCCGCATCAAACGGCAATAGCCCCGACACCATGTTGATCAAGGTCGACTTCCCGCAACCGTTTGGACCGAATACCGAAGTGATCTGTGCCTTTGGGATATCGAGGTCGAAGTTCGTGTAAAGCGGCTGGCCCTGAAAGCTCTTGTAAAGCCCGCGAATCGTGATGTGGGTGCCGTGCGGCGCCGACGCGGCTGTGGCAAGGCCAGATGCATCACCGCTCAATACGGTCGCGTTCATTTGCCGCCCTTCATTTGCCACCCCAATGCACGAACTTGCGTTCGATCAAAATGAACAGCAGGTTCAGTCCATACCCGAGCACACCCGCGGCAAAAATGGTTGCGTACATCTCCGGCATGTTGAAGATCATTTGGGCGTTGATCACGCGTTGCCCAAGGCCGTCGGTCGAACCGATGAACATTTCGGCGACGATTACGATGACCAACGCAAACGATACGCCGGTGCGCATGCCCACGAAGGTCTGCGGGAGCGATTCGAGCAGCGTGACATCGAGCATCACGCGAAATCTCGACGCACCCATCACCCGCGCGGCCGCCTGACGCGTTTTGCGGGCGTTCATGACGCCGTAAGCGGTGTTGAAGAGGATAAGGAGACTCGCCCCGAACGCAGCAACAGCGATCTTGGTTTCTTCACCGACCCCCAGGATCACCAGGAACAACGGAAACAATGCTGAGGCCGGCGTCGAGCGGAAGAAATCGATCAGGAATTCAACCGAACTGTAGAGCCGCACCGATGAGCCCAAAATAATGCCAAGCGGCACCGAGATGATCACGGCAATCACGAACGCAAGCAGCGTTCGACGCACCGTGATCAGGAAATCGCTGATCAGCGCGCCGCCGACAAAGCCATCCCAAATCGCCTTGAACGAATCCTGCGGCGAGGGAAGGAGCACCGGGTCGATGAGCTTGGAGGCATACAAAAGCCACCATGCGAACACGAAGACGATCGCGCCGACGGCAGGGGTAAGCGCGGCTAGTTTGTCGCGAAGCATTTGTCAGACATCAATATTGAACGTAGGGTGGGATGCGCGTTGTTGTTCCGTCCTACGAACCGCGGGCGAGGCGTAGTAGAAGGCCCCTCGCCCCGCTGCGGGAGAGGGGTTGGGGAGAGGGGCACATCATTTGGGACGATATGCCGCATTGGCGAACCGCTGACCCTCTCCCCATCCCTTGTATGCTGAGTTTTGGAAGTTTGAAGGGGATTCACAAGATGCAAATTTGCAGCACTTATCCACAGGGGCACAGGGGATCGGCGCCCCACGCACAGGCCCCTGTGCCCCTGTGGGTAAGTGCGAGGCATGAAGGCGAATTCCGTTTGATAGAGTGGTTAAGCGTTGGAACTGCATTGCC
>CAMDRJ010000193.1 GCA_945906755.1 Klebsiella pneumoniae
CAACCGGAGATCATCGCCACCACCGCGTATGCACCACGGCACCGGCGATGCACGTTGGCCACCGCGGTAAACACCGCTTCCGGGGTCACCCGATAGCCCTTCGCCGCGAGCTCCAGCTCATGCGCGAAAACGTTCAGCAGCACTTCGGAATCCGAATTCGTGTTGATATGGCGAAGATCGGCGCGAAACATGTCATCGCGCAGTTCTTCCCAATTAGTGAGATTGCCGTTATGGGCGAGCACGATGCCAAACGGTGAATTCACATAGAACGGTTGGGCTTCGGCGGTTTCAAAGGCCGAGCCCGCGGTGGGATACCGGCAATGGCCGATCCCCATGGTGCCCGGCAACGAGCGCATATTGCGTGTGCGAAAGACATCGCGCACCAAACCCGGCCCCTTGTGCATGTAGAAACGCGCCAGGTCGGAGGTGACGATCCCGGCCGCATCCTGACCGCGATGCTGCAGCATCAGCAGCGCATCGTAGAGCACCTGATTGGCTGGGGCCTTGCCGACCACACCGATGATTCCGCACATCGTTACAACCTCCGCATTACAACCTGCAATTACAACTGGATCCGCTCAATCAACTCCTGCGGCAAATAAGGCCTGGCCACCAAAGCAAGCTGCACCAGAGGCGTGGCGAACATCGAATCGCGCCAGCCCGGATCTTGCGGCAGCGATGTAAGGCCGGCAATCAACACCGCGGTCAACAACACCACCACGCCGCGTGCCGCGCCGAACAGGCCGCCCAGCATACGATCGCCAATGCCAAGCCCAACCGCTTTGGCAAGCCGTGCAACGACAAATGAGATCAACCCAACAAGCAGTCGCACCACCACAAACGTCAACACGACCCCGAGCAACAATCGCAGGATCGCGCCGGGAATCACGCCAGGCAGCATGTCTGCGACGGTCGCACCAAAGGTCGCGGCGCACACCCCGGCAGCCACCCAACCGACCAGCGCAAAGACCTCGCGTACGAACCCGTGCCATAACCCAAGCAAAGCACTGAAGCCGATAACGCCGATGGTGATCCAGTCAAACCAGGTCATTGTGTTCTCACCACGCCTGGATCGAGCCCCGCACCGCGCAGGCGCTCACGGGCCGCTTCTGCGGCTTCGCGCGAGTTGAACGGCCCGGCCCGCACGCGCGATTGCTGCATGCCCTTGACATCAACGATGTCGACAAATCCTCGCATGCCCAGTCCGATGACCTTTTGTTGAATTTGCTTGGCGTTCTCCGCATTGACGTAAGCGCCAAGCGGCACGAAAAACATCTCGTTCTTGAGAATCGCGGCGGCCCTTTGGGCATCGTCGGTCTTCGACGGCACGCTGGGCGCGCTGCCCGGTGATTCTGCACCGGATTTACCCTTGGGTTCACGGACAGTCGGCAATTTAACCGCGTCGGGCGGCTGGGTCACCGAGTTGGCCTTCGCAGCAGGCTTCGGGGCCGCCGGTTCGGCCGGAGCCTTTGTAGCGGGCTTTGGTGCGGTCGGTTCGGGCGTTGCCTTGGTGGCACCGGGCGAACCGATCTTCGATTCGACCGCCTGCGAGCCGGCACGTGGATCGAGCTTGGGCTGATCCTTACCGGGAATTTCAACCGTCAGGGTCGAGGTGACCGGCCTTGGCTCCAAATCCATCAGCCATGGCGGGGCGACGACCAGGAGCAACACGACCGCTGCCGCCCCGATCAAACGCCGTCTGGCGCGCCGACGTACCTCCAGAACTCCATCGCTATCGGCCATCTGCCTACCGTGCGTTGAGTGCGACCATTGCTGCGGCGACCGTAAGGAAAGATCCGAAGACGACGATTCTATCATCGTGACCCGCGATGTCCTTCGCTGCGCTGAGGGCACTCGCAACGTCAGCATACTGGAAGATCGGCGATCGAACGCCGGCTGCCCGGGCCGTGGCTTCGAACTCGCCGGCGCTGCGGCCGCGTTCGCCCGTCAAGCTCACCGCAAACCATTCATCGATCGAACCGGCCAGCGCTTGGCACACGCTGGCAACATCCTTGTCGCGCAGCATGCCGCAGATGGCAATGGTGTGCGGCGAGCGCGGCATCTCCGCAAGATTTCGGGCGAGCACGCGTGCTGCTTCCGGGTTGTGGCCCACATCAAGGATGATCGACGGGGTGCCAGGCCACACCTGGAATCGTCCCGGCAAGGTAACCGTGGCTAATCCATTGCGAATCGCGCCGGCGGGAACCGGCAATCGATCATGCAGCGATTCAAGCGCCGCCATGGCTGCGGCGGCATTGCCAAGTTGGCTGCGACCGCGCAATGCAGGATAGGCCAGGCCGCCACGGCGATGCTGCTTGTTCCAGAACGTCCATTGCCCTTCGTGTGCGTCGAATCCGAAGTCACGCCCGATCAACTGCAAATCCGCGCCGATCGACGCTGCGTGAACGATCAGCGTCGCGGGTGGATTGGCGTCCGCACAGATGGCCGGGCGCCCGGCGCGATAGATATGGGCCTTTTCCCAGCCGATTTTCTCGCGCGTATCGCCCAGGTAATCCATGTGATCGAGATCGACCGTCGTCACGATCGCGCAATCGGCATCGAACGCATTAACCGCATCCAGGCGCCCGCCCAGACCGACCTCGAGAATCAACGCATCGAGCTTCGCATCGGCAAAGACGATCCACGCGGCGAGCGTACCGAATTCAAAATAAGTGAGCGGCACATCACCGCGTGCCGCTTCAACCGCGGCAAACGCATCGACCAGCACAGCATCGGCCACCTCCGTGCCATCGATGCGCACGCGCTCGTTATAGCGAATGAGATGTGGCGAGGTGTGGAGGCCCACGCGAAAGCCGGCGGTGCGCAGCATCGCCTCCAGCATCGCGCAGGTGGACCCTTTGCCGTTGGTCCCGCCCACGGTGATGATCGGTGCGCTAGTGGATCGGCCGAGTCGCGGCAAGACCTTCGCGATCCGGTCCAAGCCCATTGCAATGGTGCTCGGATGCTGCTTCTCGATGTAAGCGAGCCAACCGGGGAGATCAGTGGGCACAGGGGCCACCGGCGATTCGCCCGCGGCAGAGGGCGATGAAGCCATTGGGTCAATTATTTTCAGGTAGGCGCCGGTTCATGCGCCAGATGCGCCAACAGGCTTGCCACACGATCGCGCATTTCGCGCCGATCGATGATCATATCGATGGCCCCTTTTTCGAGCAGAAATTCGGCGCGTTGAAAATCTTCGGGGAGTTTCTCGCGGACCGTCTGCTCGATCACGCGCGGACCGGCAAAACCGATCAACGCTTTGGGCTCAGCGATGACGACATCGCCCAACATCGCAAAACTCGCCGACACCCCACCCATCGTGGGATCGGTCAAGACCGAAATAAACGGCAACCGGCGCTCCGTCAACTGATTGATCGCCGCGGTCGTCTTGGCCATCTGCATCAACGACAGTAGCCCTTCTTGCATGCGCGCACCACCGGTAGCGGTGAAGCATATGAACGGATAGCGATGCTCGATCGCGGTATGGACGCCACGCACGAATCGCTCGCCCACCACCGAGCCCATCGACCCGCCCATGAATTCGAACTCGAACGCCGCCGCAACCAATGGAATTGTTTTCAGGCTGCCTTGCATGACGATGAGCGCATCGTCTTCGCCGGTTGCTTTCTTCGCGTCTTCGAGGCGCTCGGGGTATTTGCGGGTGTCCTTGAACTTCAACGCATCGACCGGCAAGACCTCCGCGCCGATCTCGAACCGGCCCTCGGGATCAAGAAAGGCATCGAGGCGCGCGCGTGCACCGATCCGTAAATGATGGCTGCACTTCGGACAAACGTTGATGTTTTTTTCGAGATCAGTGCTGTAGAGCGCCGCGGAACAGGACGCACATTTGGACCAGAGGCCCTCGGGAATCGCTTTCCGATTCGACGCGTCGTTTCGCTTGATTTTTGGCGGCAACAGCTTTTGCAACCAACTCATTTTAGTCTCCGATCGGGTTGATCCATCTCGGTTCGAATGGTGCGCATAAACGCGCCCACTCGCTGCACCGCCTGGTCCGCGCCGGCGGCTTCCATTTCCTGAATCAGTCGGCTACCGATGATCGCGGCATCGGCCACCTTGCAAATAGCGCGGGCGGTGGCGCCATCGCGAATGCCAAAGCCCACGCCAATCGGCAGGGGCGTCAGCTTTCGGATCGGCGCAAGATGAGCGAGCACATCGTCCAAATCGATATTGCCCGCGCCGGTTACGCCCTTGAGCGACACATAGTACAGATACCCGCTTGCCAGGCGGACGATCGACTGAATCCGCGCGGGCGTGGTGGTCGGTGCCAACAGAAAAATGAGGTCCATGCCGGCGGCACGGACATCGGCGGCGAAGATCTCGCACTCTTCGGGAGGCAGATCAACCACGATCAATCCATCGACACCGGCCGCGCGCGCCGCCTCGACGAAGGGCTTACGCCCCATCGCCTCGATCGGATTGGCATAACCCATCAACACCACCGGCGTCTTCGTATTCGTAGCGCGAAACGTACGGACCATCTCCAACACGCGCGCGAGCGTCATACCCTTGGCGAGGGCGCGTTCACCGGCCCGTTGGATCACCGGCCCGTCGGCCATCGGATCAGAAAATGGGACACCGATTTCGAGAATATTCGCGCCGGCATCGACCAGTTCGAACAACAACGGGACGGTGAGCTGCGGATCGGGGTCACCGGCGGTGATGTACGGAATCAGTGCATGCCGGCCGGCGGCCTTGAGCGCTGCGAAGGTATCGGAAATGCGTGACATCGATTCAGGCCTCCAAGTACGGCAACGATGGCTGCCGGACTCGATCCGCGGTCTTGACTTGCTCGGCGTGCAGACGCCCAAGCGCAGTCGCATGGTAGTCGGGATTGACTTCAAACCCGACAAATTTTCGTGCATTGCGTTGTGCGGCAACCGCGGCCGTCCCGCTCCCGGCGAACGGATCGACGACCAGCCCGCCCGCAGGTGAACTCACGCGCACGATGCGTTCGATCAATTCAAGCGGTTTCTGGGTCGGATGATCGACCCGTTCGGCGTGCTCGCGATGCAGCCGCGAAATGCTCCAGAGATCTTTTGGGTTGTAGCCCATTTCGAGCCACTTCTTGCCGACGAAGATCGAGCGCGAACGCGCTTTCTTGGTGACCGCATCGTACGGAATGCGCACCGCGTCGAGATCGAAATGGTAGTCCTTCCCTTTCACAAAAAATCCGATCGTGTCATGGACCGATGAGAATTTTCGAACGGTACCGCCCATGCTCGGCACGCGCCGATCCCAGATGATTTCGTTCATCATGGTAAGCCGCGTCTTGAGATAGCTGAAGACCTCGGGACTGTGCTGCCAGGTAAGAAAAATGTAGAGGCTGCCGGCCGGTTTGAGTTTGGGCAGATAAAGTTCGACCCATTTGCGGGTCCATTCAACATAGGCATCGCCCCGCACATGGTCGGAATCATTGCCATAGTCCTTGCCCAATCCATACGGCGGATCGGCGACGATGAGATCAACCGATGCATCGGCGATACGGGCCACGCCTGCCAGCGCGTCCTCATTCAATAGTTGGATGTCGTTCAAATCGTCATCGGCAGCAAGTGGCACCGGGAGGCTCGCGCATCGCACTAGAATTTAAGACCCGAGCGCTCGGCGACCGTATGCATATCTTTGTCGCCACGACCCGAGAGATTCACCAGCAGCAATTTATCGCGCGGCAGCGTCGGGGCGAGTTTGGCGGCATAAGCGAGCGCATGGCTTGATTCAAGCGCAGGAATGATCCCTTCCAGCCGACAGCAAGTATGAAAGGCCTCGAGCGCTTCATCATCGGTGATCGACACGTATTCGGCGCGCCCGGCATCCTTGAGCCACGCATGCTCCGGCCCAACGCCCGGGTAGTCCAGACCCGCCGAGATCGAATGCGTCTCGATAATCTGGCCATCAGCGTCTTGCAACAGATAGGTCCGATTGCCGTGCAGGACACCCGGACGCCCGGCCGACAATGAAGCCGCATGTTTGCCCGTGGCGATGCCTGATCCGGCCGCCTCGACGCCGATCAGGCGCACCGCCTGGTAGTCGATGTAGGGATGAAAGATGCCAATCGCATTCGACCCGCCGCCCACACAGGCAATCACCGCATCGGGTTGGCGGCCGGTCATTTTGGGCATCTGTTCAATGCACTCGCGCCCGATGATGGTCTGGAAATCACGCACCATCATCGGATACGGATGGGGTCCGACAACGGTACCGATAATGTAGAAGGTATTGGCGACGTTGGTCACCCAATCGCGCATCGCCTCATTCAGCGCGTCTTTCAAGGTCTTGGAGCCTGACTCCACCGGCACGACCGTCGCGCCAAGAAGCTTCATGCGGTACACATTGGCAGCTTGGCGCTTGACGTCTTCCGAACCCATATACACGACGCATTCCATGCCGTAGCGTGCGGCAACGGTCGCGGCCGCGACGCCGTGCTGCCCCGCTCCGGTCTCGGCAATGACTCGGGGCTTGCCCATGCGTTTGGCGATCAGCGCCTGGCCGATCGTGTTGTTGACCTTATGGGCGCCGGTGTGATTGAGGTCTTCGCGTTTCAAATAGATCTGCGCACCGCCCAATACGGACGACCAGCGCTTGGCGTGATAGATCGGACTCGGGCGACCGACAAAATGTTCCAACTCATCATTGAACTCGGCGATGAATTCCGGATCTCGGCTATAGCGCTCATAGGCGGCCAGCAACTCATCAAGGGCGTGCATGAGTGTTTCAGACACATAGATGCCGCCATACCCGCCGAAGCGACCGCGCTGGTCGGGAAGCGCGTAGGCGCCCGACCGCTCACTTTTCTGCATTACGAACCTCTGCGATGAATCGCTCGATTTTGAGATGGTCTTTCTTGCCACGGACGATAGTACCGTTTTCTTCGACTTCCACACCGGACGACACATCGACCGCCCACGGACGAACGCGTTGGATACCCTCCCGAACATTGGCGACTTCCAAGCCGCCAGAGAGAACGATCGGCCGTTCGAGTGCAGACGGGATGCGCGACCAATCAAACGCATCACCAATGCCACCGTACAGATTTTCGCGATACGTATCGAGCAGCCAACCTGCCGCGCCACGGAAAGGTGCGAGGTATTCTAACAAATCAAGGTCCGGCCTCATACGTGCCGTTTTGAGATAAGGCAGTCCAAACGAGGCGCAAAACGCAGCATTTTCGTCGCCGTGAAACTGCAGCATGTCGATGCGCACGCTATCGAGGACGGCAGCAACTTCCTTGGCCGACGGATTCACGAACACCGCGACGCGCGCAACGAAGGGCGGCATTCGCCTCGCGATTTGCGAGGCGACGGGTGGTGCGACATACCGCGGGCTCGGCGGATAGCAAATGAACCCGATCGCATCGGCCCCGGCATTGGCGGCCGCGAGGCCGTCGTCAGGGGTCGTGATGCCGCAGATCTTGATGCGCGTTCGCATGCGTCGTAATGGGCCGGTCAAACCAAGGGGATTCGTTTGACGATGGTGGAAGCTTAAAGATGACATCGTACTCAATATCGGTGAGATAAAGGCCGGCCGCTGAAAATGTTGGTGGGGCGTGCCGCCGATCGCGCCGCGCGAGCAGCTCGCCCATCCACGCCGGCGGATGCGCCCCCTTGCCGATGTAGACCAGCGCACCCACGATATTGCGGACCATATGGTGCAAGAAAGCGTCCGCCCGCACCGTGATATGCACGTAGGGGCTGCGCTCCGCGAGCATGAGCGAGGCGATCGCACGCACTGGCGTCTTGGCTTGGCATTCGGCGGCACGAAAGCTCGAAAAATCATGCTGCCCGATCAGGTAGGCTGCCGCGGACTGCATCGCTCCGACATCGAGCGGCAAGTGAAACCAGCCGACCTGGTTGGGATGCAGCGCCGGACGCACCGGGCTCACATAGAGGATGTATCGATAGGTTCTCGATCGCGCCGCAAAGCGCGCATGAAAATCGTCCGTAACCGGCACCGCCCAGCGGACCGCGATAGTTGGCGGCAAGTGGCTGTTGGCGCCCCTCACCCAGGCGGTGAGCGGTCGGTCGACGGTGGTATCGAAATGCGCGACCTGACCGGTCGCATGCACGCCGGTGTCGGTGCGGCCGGCGCCGACCACCTTGATCGGCTGATCGGCCACCACGCTGAGCGCTTGTTCGACGTGGTCTTGAATGCCACGTCCTGACGATTGAGTTTGCCAGCCCTCGAAGAGGCTGCCATCGTAGACTAGGCCGATCGCAATCCGCACCGCCTCACCTCATTTGCATCGCGGCAGCGCCCACGACACCCGCGGACGCGCGCGGAAACAGCCCACTCCGAAAGCATCCCGATCGGAGCGCGGTGCAGAACGCTGCTAAGCGATGGTGTCCATTATCTTACGGGCTTGCTGCTGTTGCGCGCCATCGCCCTCTTTCATGACTTCGCCCAGCAATTCTTTGGCGCCGTCGCGATCACCCATCTCATGATAGGCCTTCGCAAGATCCAGCTTGGTCGCCACTTCCTGCCAATGCGGATCAAGTTGCGAGGCCGTGCTGGTCGATGCGGGTGCATCGCCAAGATCCAGATTGATGCCCTCCAGGTCCATGCAGGGTGCGGTCGTCTTCGGCGAACCAAGATCGAATTCGATCTTGTTGGAGGATGACTGGGTGGTGGAATTCATACCGGACAGTTCGAGATCCATATCGAACTCCGGCATCTTATCGTCGCCCGACGTATTCGAGCTTAGATCGAATTTCTTCGGCGTCACCGGCAGGTCGAATTCGATGTCGAAGTCAGATTTTTTCGGCGCGCTCGCGGACGGATTGGGCTGCAACGCTTTGGTGGCCGTATCGCCAAGATTCAAATCGAATTCGAGATCCGATGATTTGTTCTGCGACGCGGGTTCGCCGAGATTCAGATCGGCGCGGGGTGCAAACTGACTCGGTGAGTCGAGCGCGATATCCAATCCGGCCGGCACATTCGGCGACCCGGTTGCTTCAAG
>CAMDRJ010000194.1 GCA_945906755.1 Klebsiella pneumoniae
CAGTGATCGTGGATCGGTTTCGGGAATGATGCCGCGGCCTTGGACACTTGTCACCGCGCCCATGCCAAGGCCTACCAGGCGCACGGCTGATTCGGCTGCGCCGCGTGCGCCGCCGCCTAACCACAGCAATGGACGTCGCGCTTTGCTCAATCGCTCCGCGAGCGCATCGATCGCAGCCACATCGGGTGCGCGATTGTGGATTGGTGCCGGCGTCAGATCGTCCGGTAAATCCACCGCGCTCGCCTGCACATCGATCGGGATTTCGATACTCACCGGACCGGTCGGCGCGGTGAGGGCGGTACGTACCGCTTCGCGCAGGGTTGCGAGCGCCGACTCGGCGTTGGCAATTCGATACGCGTTTTTGGATACCGCCTGCAGCATCGCCAATTGGTCACGCGCTTCGTGAATGAAACCGAGGCTGCGATCAAGATAGGGCGAGTCGATTTGTCCGGTGAGATGCAGCACCGGGCTGCCGGCCGTCAGCGCTTCGACCAGCGCGCCACAGGTGTTGCCTGCTGCGGTGCCGGTACTCGAAATCGCGACGCCGAGTGCGCCGCGCACCCGCGCATAGGCGTCGGCCATGTTGACTGCGCCCTGTTCACTGCGCGCGGTGACCAAGTCGAGTGGCTTCACACGATCGGTGCGCCGCGTTGTTTTGCGTCGGCCGATCGCATCGAGAATCGGCATGTTGTGGATGGAGATCACCCCGAATGCGCGATCGACCCCGCATTGCTCCAAGAACGCAATGATGAGTTCACCTACCGTTACAGTTCTGCTCATGAATGGGCTCGGTCAGGCCGCCGCGGCGGGTCGGTAGTTGAGATGGTGGGAGAGGTTTGCCGCCGCAGCGAGTAGGTGTCGCAAGATTTCCTCGCGTGTGGCCCGTACCGGCAACGTGGGTTTCGGAATCGTCACGCTGAGGGCGGCCACGACGCGCCCGCTGCCGTCTCGCACCGGTGCGGCGATCGCTGAGATGCCCGCCTCGAAAAACGACTCGCTCGTTGCATAGCCCCGCGCATGATCATCGCGCAACAGACGCACGAGCTCGGCAAAGGTGCGCGGCGTCTGCGGCGAGTAGACCTGTAGCTTCACGTCGCGCTGTTTCTCATCACGATAGAGTGCGCGCAAATCCGGAGCACTCATTTCGGCGAGAAACACGCGGCCAAGCGCGGTGGCATGGGCCGGCATGCGCGTACCAACCGTGACGTTGCTCGCAAACGCCGAAGCTGCGACGGCGCGCACGATGAAGACCACCTCGCGGCCATCTTGAATGGCGAGTTGGGCGGCGTAACCGGTGGCATCGCGAAGGGATTCGACGATCGGTTTGGCGATATCGGTAAAAGGCAGCGCCGCGACATACTCGAAGCCAAAGCGCAACATCCCTGGGCCAAGGCGATAGGCATTACCCGCGCGTTCCAACAGGCCGAAGTGTTCGAGCGTGCGAATCAGCCGAAACGTGGTCGAGCGCGGCAGCCCGAGCATGCGTGCCGCTTCGGGCGCCGAGATTTCGGTACGCTGACGATCGAACAAGGTAAGCAGCTTGAGCCCTCGTTCGAGCGCGGGAACGATATAGCGCTCGCGCACGATCGGTTCGCTTGCGCTGTTCACAGCGCCCTCACATCCATTGCAAAGCGTTCGATCAGCGCGTTCACCCTGGCCGGTTGATCAATGTTTGACGCGTGGCCCGCTCCGGGAATGGCGTGATACTGGCAATTGGCGAAAGCGGCCGCGAGCGCGCGACAGCCCGCTTCGGGGGTAATGGTATCGACGGTGCCGCATCCCACTAGCGTGGTCAACCGCACATGGCGTGCATCGGCGGCGAGATCGCCATTGACCAGCAACCGGGCCGCCTGCGCAAAGCCATCGGGACGCAAGCGTCGCATACCGTCGGCAACGAGCTCGCGCGCCTCAGGTGCGGCATCCGTGGCAAGCAATGCACCGGCGCGCGTGGCGGCCATGCCTGCTGGCCCAAGTTTGGTCATCGCATCCAACCGGCCGGCCAGAATCTCATCGCGCTTTGCTTGACTCGCTGCACCGTATCCGGCGGCGGGTCCGAGCAACAGCAGTCCGTGTAACCGGTTGGGCAGCGCGCGCGCGAATGCAGTGGCCATCAAGGCGCCAAGCGATTGACCCACCAGCACACATCGTTCGATCTGCAGGGCATCCAGGAATCGAGTCAGTGCTGCGGCATAGTCGTTTGCACTAGGGGACGTGTTATTCATCAGCGTGGAGGTGCCATAACCCGGCGCATCCCACGCGATAAGTCGAAAGCGATCACCAAGTGTTTCGAGTTGCGGCAGCCACGAACCGGAGCCGCCGCCGATGCCGTGCAGCATGACCAAGGGCGTTCCTTGGCCGGTCGTCCGATACGAGAGACGATGCGAAGGCCCACCGCTTTCCTGTGCTGGAAAGCGGGCCAAGCGCTCCTCGATGGTTGATGCGGTGTGAACCATAGGCCGCTATCGTTTAATTTTGGCAAGAGGAGAGTCGGGCGGATAGTTGGGCGTCACCGGTTTTGCCGCGCCAAGCATCACGCACATCAGGCATTCTCCTTCGCCGATGTTGTGCTCCTCACGATAGACCCCGGGTGGTACCGAAATCAGATCGCGCTCATGCAGGATCGATTCCCAGCGTTCGCCCTCTTTTTCGCAGATGACTTTGAGGGTGCCGCGCAGCACGAAGAATATTTCTTCAACATCATGATGGATATGCATCGGGCCGATATTGCCCGCCGGAATGACCATCGTTGAAAACGTGAAGTGGCCGGCCGGCACGGTGTTCACATCTTTCGCGACGCCGGTGCCGCCGGTGCCGACATAGCGCATTTGCGCGCGGCGATACTTGGGATCGAAATCGGCCTGAAACTTGAGGGCATCCCAATCGTAGCGGCGGGTCTGGTAGCGCGCGACGCGCGATTCCATCCATGTTGCGAGGTCTGCGCCTTCGGGGGCGGCCCACGACTGGGTAGCGGGATCTAGCGGCTGGGTAGCACGATCGTTCATGGTTGCATCCTCTCTGTTTAATGCATGACAAAACCGCCGTTCACGGCGATGACCTGACCGGTCACGAACGATGCGGCATCCGACAATAGAAACAGCACCGTCCCGCACACATCGTCCGGTACCTGTGGCCGTTGAATAGCGCGGCCGGTGACATAGTGTTCCTTGCGATTCTCCGGCACGTATGCGGTGGCTTCGACCAGCGTGAGCCCAGGGGCTACCGCGTTGACAGTGATGTTGTCCGCGCCGAGTTCCCGCGCCAGAGATCGTGTCATTGCAATGAGCGCGCCTTTGCTCGCTACATAGGCGAGCAAGCGTGGGGCGCCCCACATCGCAGTGTCCGAGGCGATATTAACTACACGTCCGGCCGGTGAGCGGCGAAGCTGCGGCGCTGCGGCGCGCGTCATCAACCAGCTACCGCGCACATTGACCGCCATGACGCGATCCCATGTCTCGATTGCCAGCTCGTCGAAGTTCTTACCACCCGAGTCGGTGATGGCGCCGCAATTGACCAGGCCATCGAGCCCGCCAAGCGTTGCAATCGATGCATCGAGGCAGCGTTCGATCGATTCGGGTGCCGCGAGATCGAGCGAGACAAAGGTCGCACCGATGCCGGCAGCGGTGGCGCGCCCCTCATCCTCGCGCAGATCGGCAATCACCACGCGGGCACCTGAGGCAATGGCTTGTTCGGCGAAAGATCGTCCGAGTCCGCGCGCACCGCCTGTGACGACGATGCGTTTGCCGGTGAGATTGATCGCAGGCGCGCTGGTCATGGCGGGCTAATTGGCGGCAGCGCGCGCTTGATCGACGGCGGCAAGCTGCTCGGTCGCTAATTGCTCGCAGCGGCGCCTGACGCGTGCCAGGCCGGTATCGTGTTGATAAAGAAATTCATGCTCGCGAGCGTCTTCTGACATGTTCTCGAGGATCAATCGATCCTGTTCGAGCACTTCCCAGTGCAGGCCCTCCAAGCGGTTGCGATACATGAATTTCCAGACATCGCGCTGCCAGCCTGCCACTTCGCGGCAACGCCAGAAGAACACTTGCGTGTGATGCGCATCGATCGGCGTCGCAAAACCCGCGATATAGAACGAGCCGCCCGGGCCATAGCGTTTGCGATAAGGAATGGAGAGGCGCATCCAGAGGCCGCCCGATTCGCCCCATTCGACCCAGTCGAAATTGACATCCCGTTGGCCGACCTTCTCAAACATGAGCCCGGTGCTGGTCTTGCGCGTTTGCATTTGCGCGCGCTTGTCGCCAAACGCCATCGAGTGCGACTTGGCATGGAGGTACTGACCATGCATCGGATCCATCACATTATCGACCGCGTACTGCCAGTTGCATTGCCAGTGCGCGGTGCAAAGCATTTGCGCCCAATCGGGTGATGTGAGCTGCTCTGGCAACACGAGCGGAGTCGGTTCCGCATGCAAGCCATCGCCAAACCAAAGAAAGATTGCGCCATTGTGTTCTTCAACCGGATAGGTGCGCACCTGCCGTTCGTCTTTCATCGGACAAGTATCAACCGCCGGCACATCGACGATGCGACCCGCGCCATTCACTTCGACGCCGTGATACCAACAGGCCAGCCGATCGCCGAGATTCCAGCCAAGTGAGATGCGTGCGCCGCGATGCGGGCAGCGATCCTCAATAGCCTTCACCGCACCATCGCGATCGCGCCACAGCGCGATGTTCTCTCCAAGCCGCGTGATGCCAAGCGGGGCATCTTTGACGCGGTAGCTAGGGAGCACCGGGTACCAGTGATTGCGCAGACCGGTGGCCAGATACGCCTTGACGCGTTCAGGTGAGATTGTGGTCGCATTCATAAAAATTCCTTCGAGCGGTGGAATTCAACTCAAACCATCGTGTGCTGCGCGCGCGGCAAATAGTGCAGCACGCGCCGCTCGGCCCACACCACCAGCCAGTACGCCGCGATGCCAATCAGCGTGAGCATGATGATCGTGACGAACACCATCGCGGTATTGCCTTGCCCTTCACCAAATACCAGCAGATAACCGAGGCCTTTGTTGCCGCCGACCATTTCGCCCACCACGACGCCAATCACCGCGAGGGTCGCCGCGATGCGCAGGCCAGAGAATAACGGCGCCATCGATGTCGGGTACTCCACCATCCGGAAAATCTGCCAGCGCGTCGCCGAGAAGGAGCGGGTGAGGTTGATGAGATCCGGATCCACGGTGCGTATTGCAGTGAGCACATTCACCATGACCGGGAAGAACACGATCAAGATCGCCACCAGGATTTTCGGATAGACGGTGTAACCGAGCCACATCACAAAGAGCGGCGCGAATGCGACTTTCGGGGCGATCTGCAACGCGAGGATATAGGGCGAGAGGACGAGTTCAGTCTTGGGCGAGACACCAAGAATGCAGCCCACGACTAGACCGAGCAATGAACCCAATACGAAGCCGACCACGACTTCGAGCGCGGTAATACCGGTATGGAGCAGCAATTTCTCGGTGCCTGCCATACGCACCGTTTCGCTCCACACCTTGGTGGGCGGCGGCAGGATGAACGCCGGGACGCTCAGCATCGCAGGCACCCATTGCCAGATCGCGAGAAACGCGATCAGCAAGCCAATGCTCGTGACCACCACGCCTGGACTCAGTGCGGCGCGCGTTGTGCTCATGGGGTGTGATGACTCAAGTGCGGCTCGCTATTGCAGCGCCTGATGGCCGATATCAAGCAGATTGGTGAGCTCACGCGTGTACTCGATAATGCGTGGATGCTGGCGTCGCGCAAAGGCGTCAGCGCGATCGGGTAAGTCAACCTTGATCTCGGTGACAATGCGGCCCGGCCGTCGCGACATCACGAGCACACGATCGGAGAGCACGACGCCTTCGGTCAAATCATGGGTAATGAAAAGCGTCGTCTTGCGCTCGGTGGCTAACGTGCGGGCCAAATCGGCCTGCAGCACCATCTTGGTTTGCGCATCGAGCGCTGAAAACGGTTCATCGAGGAGGAGCACCAAAGGATCGATTGCCAAGGTGCGTGCCAGCGCCGCGCGTTGGCGCATGCCGCCTGATAGTTGATGCGGATAGTGATCTTCGAAGCCGCGCAATTGAAAACGATCGAGCAATTCGAGCGACTTCTGTTGGCGCGCGCTCGCGTCGATTTTTTGAATCTCGGAGCCCAGCTCCACATTTTGGCGAATGGTTCGCCATGGCAGCAAGAGATCTTTTTGCAGCATGAAGGCCACATGGCGATTGGGCCCGCTTACGCGCACCCCATCGACCAGCACTTCACCGTCGGTAGGTGCGTAGAGGCCCGAACCCATGTTGAGAAGCGTCGATTTGCCGCAGCCGCTCGGACCAATCAGTGACACCACCTCGCCATCGGCAATCGCCAGGCTGACTCCTTCGACCGCGGTGACGATAGCCTCAGCGCGGCGAGTGCTCGTGAACCGCTTGGTGACGTTGCGGTATTCGATGCGGATCGGCTTGGTCATGGCGGTGAGCGGTGTGTTCAACCGCCGGCGAGGCGGCGCATCTCTTCCTCGAAGAGGTGAGCGGTCCATGCGGTGCCCATGCGAGAGCGAATGTCGGTGGCATTGAGTGCCGCGATCACGGCCGGCAAGTCGGTGGCGCCGTTCTCGAAAATCACTTCGAGCGCATCGCCGAGTCGATTTTCATAATCCGTCGGTAACGCCGGGCGGGTTTGCCACGGAATATTCTTCGCGTCGGCTGGGCGCTCGATGCTTCCCTTGCCGACGTCTTGGTCCGCCGCGGGTCGCGGGGCAAGGTGTGGGTTGAAATCGGTTTGGCCGCTCATGATGCCCTCCGTTTCATAGTTGAAACGTTCGTTAATCAGTGAAACGCAGTCTAGCACCGAAAATCCGGTCAGCGTGGCGGTTGGGAAGCCGCGTTATGATTATGCGTTCCCATCCCCCACCAAAGGAATTGCCATGCCAATGATTCATGTCGAGTTGTTCGAGGGACGTACCGGCGAGCAGAAGCGCGAGTTCGTGGAAGTGCTAACGCGCGAGACCTGCCGCATTCTGAAATGCGAGCCGGCCGCGGTCGACATCATTTTTCAGGACGTCAAGAAAACCAACTGGGCGCATGCCGGCAAGCTTGCCGCCGAGAGTTGATAGGCGAGGCCGGAAGGTAGGGTGGAAAAGTGCAGCGCATTCCACCGGTTGGTCGAGGCGCGTCAAGAAGTGGCGCTATAACCGGCGCCCGCAGCAGAATGCAAGGCATCCGTGGAATGCGCTCTGCTTTTCCACCCTACGATTTTGCTGCGGCGAAATGCTTGAGCAAGGCGGCCGCGAGCACATCCGGCTGCTCTTCCGGAACGAAATGGCCGCTGTCGGCCACCACCATACCTTGCACATTGTCGGCAATTTCGCGCAGCGACAGCTCCGGCTCGTTGCTGCGCCCACGCGCTTCTTCACGCGCACCGCCAATTGCGAGCACCGGCATCTTTAATCGGAAACCCGCTGCTGCCAGCGCGCGATTGTCGTCTTTGTTCTTGGGGATATTGCGGTAATAGGCGAACCCCGAGCGGAGCGCGCCCGGTTGCGCATAGCAGCGCACATACTCATCGATATCGTCTGATCCGATCGCGTTCGGTTGCCAGGCAAATGTTCGATAAAACCATGAGAGGTAGGCGCGCTCGCGTCCCTGGATCAGCGCTTCGGGGAGGTCTGCGGTCATATGAAACGCGTGGTGCCACCTTTTGCCGCCTTGGGAAACATCAGGTCCGAGTCCTGGGATCGTGACATCGATGACGGTAAGCGATGCGACGGCGTCGGTGTTCGCGCAGGCAAGCGCGAAGGCGGTCGGTCCGCCCCAATCGTGTCCAACGAGATGGAAGCGACGAATGCCGAGATGCTTGGTGATGAGTTCGGCGACATCGGCCGCCACGGACTTGCTGTCATAGCCATCGAGCGGACGCGTGGTGTCACCGAGCCCACGCAGGTCCGGTGCAATGACGCGGTGCCGCGGTGCGAGCTTTGGAATGACATGCCGCCATTCATGCGAGGTCTGCGGCCAGCCGTGTAGCAGCACCACCGGTAAGTCGCCACCCTCCACATCGAGATAGTGCATGACAACTTCAGATAGTCGGGCTTTAGTGCCGGTGATTGGCATGCGCGTCTCCGGATTAGTTGAATGCAGGCATGACATGCTGCGCGAACAACTCAGCCGATCGCAGCGATTCGTCGAATGAGAGATCGCCAAACGCAAAACGACATAACAAATAATTGCCGCCGAACTCCTCCTGCAATCGCAGGATGGCCTTGCGAACCGTTTCGGGTGACCCGGCGATCGCCTGGCCGTTTGCCATCAACGAGTCGAAGTCTTCGGTGTAAAGCGCAAAGCGCGGCTTGGCGTTGTGCTTCTTCCAGAGCCAGATAAAGCTCTCATACCATTTGGCATAGGCGCGCCGTGCGATCGCCACCGCTTCGCTATCGGTGGGGGCGATGACCATATGGCGCGTGGTGCCCATGAAGGGCAGTGCGTCGGCCTGCATACCGCGCTTGGACCACTCCTCGCGAAAGCGGTTGGTGATCGAGCGCACGATGGCAGCCGGTGCATTGGTGATGACGTTGACTTTGTTATCCACGCACCAACCGACGCTGTCCGGATTGCCGATGCCGTACCACACCGGCGGATGCGGTTTTTGCAACGGATGCATGACGATCGGCACATCCTTAAACGTGTAGAAGCGGCCTTCGTGATTGAGCGTCTCGGACGTCAAAGCCTTCATGATGACTTCGTACGCTTCGACATACATCGCCGGCCCAAGCTCCGGGTCGGCGCCGTAATATTTCAGTTCAATCGACGAAATGCCGCGTCCGACGCCCATGATGAAGCGCCCGCCGCTCATGTGATCG
>CAMDRJ010000195.1 GCA_945906755.1 Klebsiella pneumoniae
TGATCCAGCGTATCGATACAGTCACCATTGACCACGTGCGACTCGTACGGTGCGCCGTTCACCCGCCCCACGTAAAACGATTGCGACGTGGCGAACGACTCCGACGCAAGCACGCCTCCGAGAACGCCGTTAATTCTCGCTACGAAGCGCCGTCGCTCGGAGGGTGCATGCGGTTTGGAGAGCGGCGCGAGAACGCGCCAGCGCGGCGCATCGGTCCTATGCGAAGGCGATGTGTAGAGGATCGCGCGTACGTTAGCGCACCGCAGACGCTCGGCCGCTTCTGCTACGCCCATTTCCCCGGCGTCGTAATCGCCCTCGATCCCAGTCACGGCGAGTACGTTGCCGTCGTGACGAAGGCATCCTTTGTCGGTCGGACGATCGCCGAAACTAGCGAGCTTAATGAGGGGACAGGCGGCCTTTCTTGGGTACGCTTTGGGTTCGCGAACGTGATTGGCAAGCTCCTCGAAGCTGAACGCGAACTCTTGCTTATCGCGCGAATACACGTCGGAAAAGATTGTCACCGCGATGCCTTCAGTATCAACGGTCATGACATCCCCGCGCGCCGTGGTAAAGTGCGATTGACTGTTTTTCGTTGTTTTGCGATGGCCGCCCCGAGCGGCTATTTTTTTCATCGCGCGCCCGCCTCGCCGTGCGATTCGAGCCAACGACAGAATCTCGGTTCGTGGATCAAGACGCGCCCGCCGATGCGGATCACCGCGCCCGATTCTGCGAGTCCGTTCGTCGCCGCGTTGAACAAGATCCATCGCAATCGACCCTCGCTGAATGCCGGGTTGCGATCAGCGATTTGCTTGACAGACGCATAGTCTGTTACGTTCGACATCGATCAACCTCCAGTCTGTCGGCACTGGTGGGAAATTGTTAGCGCCGATGGATGGAGATTGAGCGCTTTGCGCGCGTCCCGATAGTTGACTAAATGCACCGGCCGGGCCTTGTACCCGGTCCAGTCAGATACCGCGTGTTTTTTCTTTCGCTTCCGCGAGCAGGATCGCGCGAAGCTCTTTCTCGAATTCGCACGCCTTGCGGTAACTTGTCCGGTCGCGCTCCTCGCGCATTCGCAAGTCAACAATCAGATCGTAGGGATCGACCTCCCAAAGCAACAGACTCAGTAATTCGTAGAAATCACTGGTTCGAGACTTCGAAATTTTTTTGCCGGTGAGTAGTCGGTACGTTCCGGCTATCATATCGACGCTGGCCGGGATTCTCGCCCCTCGGCCTTTGGGTCGACCTCGCGGCATCGGTACGCCAAGTTTTTCGTGCATCTTATTCGTGCCCTGCGCCACCACGGCGCGAACCGCTGCGCGGCCCGCGAGTCCGGCTTCGAGAGCGTCGATGCGCCGCTCGACCTCGTCAATAAGCACGCCTCCGGATGAAAGAATCCTTATCGCCTCCGCGCGTCTGTCGGATTCAAGAGAATGCCATCGCTGATCGAACCTGATCGGTCGGCGCGGCATTCTGAATCACCCGAGAAATTTTGCGTTCATGCGTTCAAGCACGCCGGCAGTGTGCTGTTCGCTCACGTGCGAATACCGCTTCACCATGGCCAGTGTCTTGTGACCGAGCACGGCGGCTATGTCTGAAAGTGTCGCGCCGCTCATCGCCAGGTAACTGGCGGTTGTGTGCCGCAGCGTATGGAACGTCGCGTTCTCAATTCTGGCGCGCTTCAACGCGTCCTCGAAAGCGTCTCGAACCTCGATGGGCCGCGAACCACGATTGCCATTGAAAACGATCGCGCTCTCGTCTGTTTGGTCGCCTCGATGTTCAATGAGCATGGCGCGAACGACCACACCGATCGGCACCGTCCGTCGCTCGCCATTCTTGGTGTGCTCTATCGTAACAACGCTTCGATCAAGATGAACATCAGACCAACGTAGGCCGAGAATTTCACCACGACGCATCCCTGTTGATACTGCAAGACGAACGATTAGCGATAACTCGGCCATCTTCGAGTTTGCGCAAGCATCAAACAGCGCCGTTAATTCGTCCCTCGACAAGAACCGCGTGCGCCCTAGGCTCTCCTTGTTCTTCGTGACCTTGCGGACTGGGTTGTCATCGAGCCAATGCCACTCTCGAACCGCCCGTGTCATCGCTGCGCCGAGTGCCGCAAGGTATCTATTCGTGGTCGCCGGACTGCGCGGTGTGTTCCGGTAGGTCGTCTCACTCAACAGCACGTCGCGAGCCTCTGCGATGCGCGCAGGCGTGACATGGACCAAGGCATACGACCCAAGCCGATCGCGCCACCAACCGAGCAATTGAGACTGTTTAGGAAATGCGTGCGGTCGGGATCGCTGAATCGTTTCGAGGTAGCGATCGATCAAGTCGGCGAGCGTTCGTCGCTTCGATTCTTGCGACGGCATGTGCCGACCTTCGGAGAGCGCCGTCTCCATTTGCGCCGCCCAACTCTTAGCGTCCGTCTTGCGCTCGAACGTAGCGGACTGCGCAGGAAATCCAAGCCGCCGCACCTGTACTCGGTAGGTAACTTTCCCGTCCCGCGTTCGTCGTTGCTGAATGTTGGCCATGATTGCGCGTAGTGTGCCACAGTTGTGCCGCGCGTGCCATTAGCCGATAAAATTTTGGATGTGAAGTCTTGGAATACGTCCTAAGTCGTTGTTTTTAGTGCCCCGAGCCGGAATCGAACCGGCACAGCCGTATAAGGGCCGAGGGATTTTAAGTCCCTTGTGTCTACCAGTTTCACCATCGGGGCGAATGCTTCGAACGCGGTAGCGCGTTTGCAGAGCGCGCAATTCTATCAATTAATCAACGCGTCAGCCGCGCATCCTGAAAATTCGCTACAGTTCGCTTCCTGATGGCTACGAGGCATTCGAGATGAAGCGCTTGACGGTGATGACGGGGTTTGCCCTTGCGATCGTGGCAGCGACCGCAGGCATGGCGCAGCAGGCGGCCTACCCCTCCAGGCCCTCCCGCATGGTGATTCCATTTGGTCCGGGCGGCGGCAACGATATTGTCGCGCGCGTGCTGTCGGCCAAGCTCACTGAAACCTTTGGGCAGACGGTCATCGTCGAGAACCGACCGGGCGCGCAGGGCATCATCGCGGCCGAAGCGGTCAAGACCGCAGCGCCTGATGGCTACACGATGCTGATGGGTCCAAGTGGCGTGATGAGTGCCAATGTGGCCACCCACGACAAGCTGCCCTATGCGCCGCTCAAGGATTTCGTGCCGGTGCTCATGATCGGTTCGTTTCCGCTTATTCTGGTCGTCAACGCCAATCATCCCGCGCGGACCGTCCAGGAGTTGGTGGCCTATGCGAAGGCCAATCCCACGAAGGTCAACTATGGCTCCACGACCGCCCTGTTCCAGCTGACCTCCGAGCTTTTCAATCAGAAGACCAGCACGAACTTCGTCCATATTCCGTACAAGAGCAGCGGCGAGTTCGTCAATGCGGTGCTGGGTGGTGAAATCACGATTGCCTTTTCCGATCCACCACCTGCCGCAGCCCATCTCAAATCCGGGCGACTGCGCGCGCTCGGCGTGACAGCCGCGACGCGTCATCCGAGTTGGCCCGATGTGCCGACGATGGCCGAAGCCGGCGTGCCGGATATGGCGTTCAGCGTTTGGATGGGACTCTTCGTCCCGGCGGGAACGCCCGTTGCAGCGATCTCAAGACTGCGCGATGATGTGACTCGCATTCTCGCGATGCCCGATGTGCGTGAACGTTTTGCGGGGCTTGGCGTCGATCCCTCCGGTATGGGCACCGAGGCCTTCACCAAGATCATCGCCGATGACATCGCGCGATGGACCGCCGTTGCCAAGGCGGGCAACATCAAAGGGCAGTGACCACCGCTACGCGCCCACGCAAGACGGCGAAACGGCCACGCGCGAGTGCGAAGCGCGCACACCACAACGTCTATGTCGTGCTGCTCGATCCGGATGTCTGGTATGAGGGGCGGTTTCAAAAATCGAACCCGGATCGCGATCGCGCGAAGCCTTGCGTTTATGTCGGCATGACCGGCCTTGATCCCGATGTGCGCTTCGACAAACACAAAGCGGGCATCCAGTCCAATCGCTACGTCCAAAAGTACGGCATCCGCCTGATGCCCGAACTCTACGAAGTCTTCAACCCGATGCCCTATGACGCCGCTCGCGATATGGAAGTGGAGCTGGCGATCGGCCTTCGCGAGGAGGGATACGGCGTGTGGCAGGGTTAGCGTTATTGCGTAGACACGCCCTGCCTCGATGACTGTGTTGCCTGCAGCTTTCGCGCAGCATCAGCCACTACCGTTCCTTCAAAATAATCCGGATTCATCGTGAGATGCATCATCGCCGGATTCACAAACGTGAGGTCGCGGAAATTCTCAGGCGTGAGCAGCTTGGCATTTACTAGGTTCCACGCTTCACTCAGCACGCTCGTGGCATCGAGCACATCCCAGTGACCGATATCGGAGCCGAACACCGGCTTCAGTACCCGCCCAAGCGGATTCAAGCGCCGATTGAAGGCCACTGAAATCATCCGATCATCGGCCTCGCAGCCAAAGTAAAACGGATCGACAAACAGCTTTCGCAATGCCCCGATTTCGGTCATCGCGCAGGCCGCAAATTCATCGAACGGATCGGGTCGCTTGATCATCAGCTGACCATGCGGATTGGCGCGAATACGTTCCGGTGTCAGGCGCGGACTGCCGAACTCCCGAAACAATCGCTCCAGCAGATCCACATCGAGCAGGGCCGGATCGAGATTCTTCGCGAGCGCATCGACATTGCGTTTCTCCCAATGCTCGACGATATCGTTCAACAGATTGACCGCCCAAGCGACGCCGCCTTCGAGGAAGCCAAATGAGAGTTGCGGAAACCGGCGCGTCACGCCGCTGAAAAACAGCGAGCGGCAGAAAAACTCCGCGCCGTTCGCAAAATCCCCAAGATGGTTGAACACATAGTTGCTGGGTGAGGCGCGATAACCGATGCCGCGGGACGACGTATGACAGACCGGCGTGACTTTCAATTCGACGCAGCGCCGCCAGAATGGATCGAAGTCGTAGGGCGAGTCCATCACGATCGATCGGGTCGATTGTGTGGGCTGGAGAAACGGGTCTTTCCCGGTAGCAGGCCGTGCGGGGCCGCGAAGTTCGGTGCCGATGTGAATCGCCTTGTGGCCAAGCTTTAGTACTGCGAATTCAAGTTCTTCGATCGCCTCGGTAGGCGTATAGGTCGGAATCACCGCCACCGGTCGCAGGCGATCCCCTACCCCGGCATACATCTCCGCATAGAGCATATTGAGGGCGCGGCAACTGGTGCGACGTGCGTCCTCATCGGTGATGTACAGATGGCTCAGCCCACGCGTCGTATAGCAATGGCCGAAGTCGATGCCAAGCTGGTCCATGCGGGAGCGCATGTAGCGCGGCAACTGCGCCATGGCGCGATCGCCCGTATTGGGGCCAGAGGGAATGCCCCACCAGAATCCGCGCACCGTCGGTCCCGCCGCAGCAATGACCGAAGAAACCTTATCGACCATCTTTTCTCCGCCAAGCTGGCGGACGAAGTCAAGATGCGCGAAATCGCATTCGACCACATGCGCATCCGCATCGATCACCGGATGATCGAGTTTGGCGCGCACATCACTACCGGGAAAGCCCGCAAAGCCTGACATGGGTTGCCTCCTTGCATTGGCTGCGTGACAATGAGGATTCACTGTAGCAGTTTTGCTAGCGTGATCTTGGCCGCCTCCCGATCACGCCGGGTATCGTCTGCGAATGGTGTATTGACGGACCCAATCCTATGCAACGCATTCTCGTCCTGGGTGGTGGATTCGCCGGACTCTGGAGCGCAGCGGGCGCGGCTCGCCTGCTTCGTGAACATGGTATCGGCCCCGATACCATCGAAGTCATGCTGGTCGACCGGCATGCGTATCACAACATCCGGGTGAGAAACTACGAGGCGGATCTGCGTGATGTCTGCGTGCCGTTCGACGATGTGCTGATGCCGATTGACGTGAAGCATATCGAGGCGGATGTCGTGCAGATCGATTGTGCGCGTCAAGAAGTCCACGTCAACGCGCAGGGCACCCATCGCGCTCTTTCCTACGACCGCCTGGTGTTTGCCCTAGGTAGCGCGCTCCACCGACCCGCCCTCCCCGGTCTGGCCGAATACGCGTTCGATGTCGACACGTATGCAGCCGCCATGCGCCTAGCGGCCCATCTTGCGAAACTAGCAGATCAGCCGGCATCCGCCGCACGCGACACGGTCATCGTGGTCGGTGCGGGTCTGACCGGTATTGAAGTCGCCTGCGAGATGCCAGATCGCCTCCGCAATGCTTTGGGTGATGGTTCGTCTTCACGGCGTGCGCTGTTGCTGGACGCCAATGGATCGGTGGGATCTGACATGGGCCAGCATGCGCGGCCAATCATTGAATCGGCCCTGCAATCCCTTGGCATCGAGAGCATGCTTGGTGTTCGCATCGCAGCGATTGATCGCACCGGCGTGACCCTCACGTCAGGCGAATTCATCCCAAGTAGCACGGTCGTCTGGTGCGCGGGAATGCGCGCCAACGTATTGACCACGCAGTTAGCCGTTCAGCATGATGCGCTCGGGCGCGTCCCGGTCGACGCGTTCCTGCGCGTGCAGAGCGTTGACAATGTATTTGCGGCGGGTGATGCCGCGGTGTGCAACCTCGACGGCAAGAATCCTTCGGTGATGTCTTGCCAGCATGGTCGCCCGATGGGACGTTATGCCGGGCACAACATGGCGGCTGACCTGATCGGGCAACCAATGCTGCCATTGCACATCGACGCCTATGCCACGGTGCTCGATCTTGGCACCTGGGGCGCGGTCTACACCACGGGCCGCGACCGCAAAATCGTGTCGTCGGGGGCCGCCGCGAAAGCAACCAAGCAACTGATCAACCGCCAGCGGATCTATCCGCCACGCTCCCGCGACCCGAACGAGATCTTGGCCGCCGCGGCGCCGGTGGTGCAAAATGCGCCCGTCATCATCAAGGAGCAACAGGTATGACCACCATACTGACCGACGCAGGACCATTCACCGTCAACGCCGCCGATGGCCTGTGGCTGGGTGCCACCGACGCCGAGCGCGCCACCGGCTGGACGCTCAAGCCAGAAGGCATGTGTCTTGAAGACCGCTGCGTACCCCTACCTGATACCGCACGCCGGGGCGATAGGGTCGATGTCACTGCATTCTGGCAATTGCTCGGTGCGCCGGTCGTGCATGACGATACCAAGGCGGTCTGGGTGTTGGGCGCGAGCGCAGATGAGCGCAACAAGGCGCTCGCCGGCAGCATCGCACCCGATTTCACGCTGCCAGATCTGTCCGGCATACCGCACACGCTATCTGCCTTGCGTGGCAAGAAGCTCTTTCTCACCACCTGGGCGAGTTGGTGAGGCTGTCGACTTGATCTGTCCGTGTGGCAGGCCCTGTACGACGATCTCAAAGGCTTAGGCTTCATGGTGGTGGCGGTGGCCCAGGAGAGTCGTGGCGCGGAACAGGCGCGCTCTTGGATCGAACAGTCCGGCGCGAAATTCTGGACCTTGATTGACCGCGAGCATCGCGTGTCAGACCTTTACGGCATGGTGAATGTGCCAAAGGCGGTGTGGATCGATGAGCGCGGCGTGATCGTGCGGCCGGCGGAAACAGCGGGTTCGACCGAGCACTTCCGGCGCATGGATCGTGATTCGAAAGTGCTGCCGCCAGAGGACGTTGCGGCCCGCGCCGATGCGCGTGCGTTCTATCTGGATGCCGTCCGCGCTTGGGTACGCACCGGTAAGCATGCGCTCGATGCGACCACCGTCCGACGCAAGCAACCACGGATCACAGCCAGTATCGCATTGGCACAGGCTAAATTCCGGTTAGGCGTTTATCTGCGCGATCAAGGCAATATCGCGGAGAGCGTTCGACATTTTGCCGAGGCGAGCCGTCTGCATCCTGATTCATGGTGCCTCTGGCGCCAGGCCGCCGATCTGGAGAAAGTGGGCAATGCAGTCGGCCCGGCGTTCTGGGAGCGCGTGGATCAAACCGGGCGCGGCACTTACTATCCACCACCTGAAATTCCGGGGTTTCGACCGGCGTAGGTCGTCAGCGGGTTGTTGAAATTCGGGCCACCCCAATCTGAACCGTCATTCCCGCGCAGGCGGGAATCCAGTGTGCGCTTGATTCCACACGATGAAGAATTCTGGACTCCCGCCTGCGCGGGAGTGACGACGGCTTATTGCAATCTCATCGAACTCTTAATAGTTGATCCGTGCCACCGCCCTTAATTCTTCGACCGAGGCCGCACCAAAACCGAAGAATTCGAGATACGCCGGGATCTGCTCAAACAGCATGTCGGTCCCAATCAAAAAGGGACAGCCTTTCTGCTCGGCCGCGCGCAGCAATGGCGTCATCGCTTCCTTCAGCACCACTTCGCCAATGAAGGTCTTGGCGGAAACTCTGGTCATATCGAACGGCAACGGGTCACCGACATTCATGCCCAATGGCGTGGCATTGACCACCAGATCAAAGCCAGCCGGATCATTGCCCGCGACATTAATCGTTATGCGCGGATAGTGCGTTGTGAGCCGTACCGCAAGCGCCTGACTGGTGGCCGCGCTCGCATCATGCAAAGCAAGCTCGTCCACGCCGGCATTGGCGAGTGAAGCTGCAATCGCCGCGCCTACGCCGCCATTGCCCACGACGAGGCAACGTGCACCCTCAAGCTTGAAGCCCTTCCGGCGCACGCCACGCACAAAGCCCTCGCCGTCGAACATGTCGGCCATCAAGGTCCCGTCGGGCCGGCGCAACACCGCATTACAAGATCCGGCAATCCGCGCGGTCACCGAGCATTCGTCGACGAGTGCCATC
>CAMDRJ010000196.1 GCA_945906755.1 Klebsiella pneumoniae
TGCGTCCGCTGTGGCATAAAATGCGGGAAACACCCGTAAAAGGGGTGAGTTTCAAGCGAAATCTCGCCAAAAACCGGCAGAACATGACGAAGGCATTATGAATTTGGCAGTCCTGCTTCTGCAAACCAATTATTAGAGGTCCCCTTAATACTGCCCTCTCGGCTCCAACCCCAACCGGTGTTGTCCGTACATCGAGCCGACCCCGTCCCAACCAAACGTGAAGTGTTTGCTGACCGCATGGATGTCACGCCATGCGCGCTGCACACTCGTATCAAGCTGCAATCCCGGCCCACCCACCGATTCATACAGCGCATCGATGCCCTGCCGCGCGAGCTTAAGCGCGAACGCATGATCGAGGCGATTGCGGATCCGCGTCGCGACATCCACTTGCGCGCCCTTAGCAACCGTCGCCTGCGCTTCGCTGATATCGCGCTTCAACAGCAGAGTCGCTGCATCCAGACACGCCTCGGCCTCCGCAAGGCGCAGTTGAATGGTCTGGAACTCCGCCATCTTGAGTCCACCACCCGCAACCGCACCGCGTGTGATGCGGCCACTGGTCATCTCGATGAAATCCTCGATCGCCCCTTTCAACGCACCAAGCGCCGGGAATGCAATCGACACCGGCACCGCCGCGAGAAATGGAATCCGATAAAGCGGACTTGGATTCGCCTTCGCACCGGGCGGATTGTTCGACGATAGCTGCGGGAACGTCAACATCCGATGGCGCGGCACGAAAACATCTTCCCGGATCAGCATGTTCTTGCTGCCGGTACCGGATAGGCCAACGGTAAACCAATTGTCTTCGATCTCGTAATCGCGACGCGGCAGGATCAAAAACCCGGGCGCCGCCTTGCCGCCGTTCTCTTCAATCGGTGGAAACATCACGCCGAACAACGACCAGCCAGCGTTGTCGCAGCCGCTCGCAAACGACCAGCGCCCCTTGATCTTGAAGCCACCCGGTACTTCCACCGCCTGGCACGCCGGCGCATAGGAGCCGGCAATGATCATATTGATATCTTCGGCCAGCACCTCTTCCTGCACTTCGAGCGGGAAGGTGCCAAGCATCCATTGATGCACCATCATGAGACCCAGGAACCATGCCGATGAACAGCAGCCACGACCAATGTCGCCGACCAGATCCACCATCTCGGTGAAGCCGTATTCGAAGCCGCCGAACCGGGACGGTTGCATCAGTCGCGCGACCTGCGTTTCTTGCAGCATCTTCGCAATTTCAGCGGATATGCGCCGCTCCTGCTCGGTGCGTTGCGCGCGTGCCTTCACGATGGGCACCATGGCGGCAATACGCTGGCGCATTTCGTCCATTGAAGGGATTGGGCGCGTTCCCGGATTCGACGCGGGATGGGTAGCGGGAGCGGTCGGGCGATCGGAAGCCGAAGTCATCATGTTCTCTGTAAAGCAAGGGTCGGCCTGATGGCCAACTGACCGAGCATTCGAGCATCAATAGCTGCTCGCCGCAAGCCTTCATCGACCGCCCCGCCATTTATCGCTACCATTGCCGTCGTCTTCACGCATCCCGCCCACATGTCAACTGCTGCCAATACCCCGATAACGGGTCTCAACGGCCTTGCCCCCACCGACCCGCTCGATAGCGCGCGGCTGCTTGGCGTGGTGATGGCTCTGGCCGGTGAAGTCTTCGTGTTGAAAGCCGACGTGGCACGCCTCACCGCTGCATTGAAAGACCGAGACGGCATTGATGGTGGTGCACTTGACCGGGCTGCGGCGTCACCGGCATTTCAGGAGTGGATCGCCACCGAGCAGGCGGCCTTCGGGCGTGCGCTGCTGCGACCCTTCACACATCCGGATGAAGCACCGGATGTGACGCGGTTTTTCGATGCCAAGTGAGATGGCCGCATTGATGTCGCCATCGCGTGCGTGGCGCGATTCATTCGAGGCGCGCGCCTACCAAGGATTTCTCGCCGGTATAAAGACCTATTGGGGCAGCGAACTGTACCGGGACGTGGTTGCGCGGGCCGCAGCAAGCGGCGCAAAGACCCCCGAGCACATTGAGCAGCACATGCAGGGCGACTCGGCTTACCGACTGTATGGATGGCTCGAACGCCGCGTCCAACAGTTCAAATGGACTGGCCGCTATGGATTCGCGACGCTGATCGACGCGCAGCGAACAGAACTCCAAGCACATCTTGATAGCGCTGCCTCCGATCAATCCGGCAAGCTGCAACTCGACCCAACGCTCGCCGTGCCGGATTACGTCACCGCCACCGAAACGCATCAGCAACCCGGCGGGCTCTGGCGCGACGCGATCAACGCCTACGTGCTGGCGTGGTACACGACCGGGCTATCCTTCTCGGGCGGCAACCCCGATGAGTTGGTCGATTGGTACGCGCGCTTGATTCGCGAACGCTGCGACGAGGCCGGCATTACACCGCGCCGTATCGTTGATGCGGGTTGCACCGGTGGGCGTTCAACGCGCGCCATCAAACGCGCAATTCCCACCGCGGAGCTGATCGGCTGCGATGTCTGCGAAGGCCCGCTTCGTCATGGCCGCTTGCGTTCGATGGAAGAGAATTGCGATATCACCTTGGCACAGTGGCGAGCGGAGGCGCTCCGGTTGCCCGACGCGAGTGTCGATGTGCTCGCTTCCCATTGGCTTTATCACGAGATGCCACCTGCCGCGATTCGTCAATCGATAGCCGAGGCCCGGCGCGTGTTACGCCCAGGTGGGCTCTTCGTTGCCTACGACATGGTGCTGATTCCGGGTGGCGCGATCGGCCAGTGGCTGCAATCGGGTTACGCGGCGCGCAACAATGAACCCTTTGCCCATACCCTCGCAGCGTTCGACTTTCCAAGCGCGCTCCGTACGAATGGTTTCATCGACATTCAAATGGAACTCACCAGCCCGCATTTGCGGCAGCAACCGATGTCGGCCGACTTACCGGCACGGCGCATCCATCCTATGACTTTCGTTTCCGCGCTCGCGCCACATAACTAACATGCTCACACACCGTATTTGCTCGTTCGCCGCCATCGCCGGGGCCGCATTGGTCACGATGTTGTTTGCAACTGCCGCCGTAGCGCAGACCTATCCATCGAAGCCGATAAGAATCATCGTGCCGTTTCCACCGGGCGGCCCTACTGACATGGTCGCGCGTGCCGTCGGCCAGAAACTGCAGGAGCGATGGGGACAGCCGGTCATCGTGGAAAACCGTCCAGGCGGCAGCACGATCATTGGCGTCGACCTGGTCGTCAAGTCACCACCCGATGGCTACACGTTGCTGCTTGGCTCGAACAGTCTCGCGCTTAATCGGTATCTCATCGCCAAGGTGCCCTATGACATCGATCGGGATATTGCGCCCGTCATCCTCGTGGCCAAGATTTCCAATGCGCTGGTCGTCCACCCATCGGTGCCGGTGCATGATCTGCAGCAATTCATCGCGTATGCCAAGGCCAATCCCGGCAAACTCACCTATGGCTCCACCGGCCTTGGCACCGCAACACATCTGTTTGCAGAATTGTTCTCGAATATGGCGGGCGTGCAGATGCTGCACATTCCGTACAAAGGCACTGGCCCGGCCGTGGTCGATCTGATCTCCGGCCAAATCAATCTCATGTTTGACAGCCTCTCGACCGTCATTGCCAATGCCAAGGCGGGAAAAGTCCGCGTCATCGGACTCACCAATTCAAAACGATCGGCGTCAGCGCCAGAAATGCCCACCCTCCACGAACAGGGCCTGACCGGTTATGAGGCGACCGGCTGGTTTGGCATCGCAGCACCAGCGAAAGTGCCGGCCGACATCATCGATCGTCTCAATCGCGAAATCGACACCATCATTCGCCAACCCGATATGGCCGCACGCCTTGTGCAAATCGGCAGCGATGTGGTGGGCGGTTCCCCCGACGAATTCCGCGCCTTCATCCGATCCGAAGCGCAGAAATGGGGCAAGGTAATCCGCGACGCCAACATCAAGCCTGAGTAGCGCGGGCAGTGCCCGCCCGTGCATTGCCGACCCGGCTTTACGTCGCATGTCAAAATAGCGACCTATCTCTATCTCCCCGTAGTTCAATGGATAGAACAAGTGCCTCCTAAGCGCTAGATACAGGTTCGATTCCTGTCGGGGGGACCAAGATAGCATCCACCACGGTCCGAAATTGTCCACGAGTCGCTCATTTCTCCTCTAAAGTAAGGCTGAAAGTAGGCCGAGGGTGTCCGGGCTGGTCCGCTTGCATCCGGAGGTATGTGGGGGTACATTTGGAGCCTAGATACCCCCACTGATCGCGAGATACCCCCATGCCACTCTCTGACTCTGCGGTGCGCTCTACCAAGAAGCGAACACGTGCATTTAAGAAGTCAGACGGCCACGGAATGTATCTGCTCGTTCAACCAAACGGCGCGCGCTACTGGCGTTTCAAATATCGATTCGCCGGGAAGGAAAAATTGTTCGCGATCGGCGTATACCCAGAAGTCACGCTCAAGGAAGCGCGGGCGAAATGCGACGAGGCACGGCGGATGCTTCGTGACGGCATCGACCCGAGTGACGCAAGAAAGTCCCAGAGGCGACAAAAGAAGCTGAACGCCGAGAATTCCTTCGAGTCGATCGCTCGCGAGTGGATCGACCATCGATCGGAGAAATGGGAAGAGATCACGCGCAGCCGCATCCTTGCGCAGTTCGAGGCCGATGTGTTTCCGATGATCGGCAAGACCCCAATCGCCGATCTCAAGGCGCGTGACGTGATCGCAGTCGCAAAGGCGATCGAGGCGCGTGGCGCGGGAGAAATGGCATCGCGCGTGCTTCAACGCATGCGCTCAGTGTTCAGGCGTGCAGTCGTCACCGAGCGGATCGAATCGAATCCGATGCTCGACGTGAAGCCCGATGAAGTTCTCCGCCCGCGTCAGACGGAGCACCGAGCCGCGCTGCCGGAAAGCGAGCTTCCCGAATTTCACTCTCGACTCGATGGCTACGACGGCGACCCAACGACAAAGCACGCGCTGCAACTATTGATACTGACGGCGGTTCGCCCTGGCGAGCTTCGCGGCGCCCGATGGGAAGAGATCGACTTCACAACCACGACATGGCGCATTCCGGCTATCACCGTGCCGTCTATGTGAAGGAACGCGTGAAGCTCATGCAATGGTGGGCCGATTGGCTTGATGCAAAGAAGCAAGGCGCGGCAGTTATCCCCTTGCGACGGCGCACCGTGTAACGAATAGCTGCGCCTAGGTTGATCCCCGAAAAGCCGGTTCCCTTACTGGCCTGGCGCGGCTTCCTGAATAAGGGCAAGCGAGAAGGGACGCTCTCATGAGCAAGAAGAAAGAAGTTTCGAACGCACCGCCGCCAGTCAGCCCGCTTCGTGGTGGAACGTCGGTCCAGCCACCTACGCGCGAGACTGCACCGAAAGAACCGGAACCGCCAAAGAGACCCGATTACGCAAGGTGGCTAGAGTCACTGCCTGCGCGCGTTCTATGCTGCAGGCAAGGTGTTCCAGGGGAATCGACTCGCACGAATTGCCCCTGCTACCAAAGAGAGCCCGGTTCGGATGATGAATAGATTCGTTTCGCTCGTTGTTGCGTCGCTGGTCCTCTGCGCGCCCGCAGCCGCCGAGGAGATTCGCGGCAAGGTGGTCGCAATTGCCGACGGCGACACGCTGACGATCCTGGACGCGAGGAACGATCAACACCGTGTTAGGTTGGCCGGTATCGATGCGCCTGAGAAGAATCAGCCGTTCGGCAATCAGTCGAAGCAAAATCTCTCGCGACTCGTCGCATCCAAGGCTATCGTCGCCGACTGCTGCAAGATCGATCGTTACCAGCGCAGGATCTGCCGAGTGTTTCTCGATGGCGTCGATGTCCCGCTTTCTCAGGTCACGAGTGGCCTTGCTTGGTGGTATCGCTATTACTCGAACGAGCAAACGGCACAAGAGCGTGAAACATACGAACGAGCCGAGTCAATCGCGATCGCGTCACGCGCAGGGCTGTGGAAGGATTCCAACCCGGTCGCGCCGTGGGACTGGCGGAAGTCGAAATAACCCGTTCAGGTCAGTTCTGGGTCTCTTGGATAGATCCGCTCACGCTCGGAATCGATTGCGAGATCTCATCGGATGGCGTAATCGATTCTCTTGGTAGGCGAGGCTCGTCCGTAGCAGGTTGATCGACGACACGCGGTCCGAAGAAAATATCCGGAGCCGGAATCGCAGTAGGCGCCTAACATCTTGATAAATATATCGTCACGAATGCGGAGTGGGGTCGCATAACATCAAGGTGAAATAGGCCATGCGGCGCACGACCTACCGCCTTCCCTTCAGAGCCTCATCCAAATATTTCGTATCGATGTATTTGGACGGATCGGTCAGCGTCTTCTTCGGCATGCCGTATTGGCTGCGCAAATCCAGCACCACCTTGGTTCCTACCGGATCGATCTCACCGCGCCTGAAATAGCCAAGCTTCTCGGTGGTGAGATTCGCGACGATCGATGGCGCGGCCGCCGCTGGGATATTCGGCAAATATTTGAGCAGAATCTTCGCGGCTTCGTCCCGATTCGCCACATCGTTGAGCCAGTCGATCGCGGCCAGACGCGCGCGGATAAATCCGATCATGGCTTTTTCGTTCTGCGCCGCCCATGCGCGGCTCGCTCCCGTGACGAGCCCTTGGTAACGATCGAGCACGTCAAGCGAATTGCCAAGATGGGTGAACCCAAGCGCACGGGCTTCCGGCACGAAGGCCAGCGCCGAAAGGGTGCCTGCGTGTTTGCGTTCCTTCAGCGCGGCCCAACGTGCGGGCGTGCCACCGACCGCCTCGAATTTGTAGTCGTCCAGGCCAAGCCCGTTCTTCTCCAGCATCTTGCGAAGCACAAACGCAAATCCCGTCGAGAACGAATCGACCGAGAGCGTCTTGCCTTTCAGATCGGCATAGGTTTTTATTTCGGGCAGCGTGATGAGCGGCAGCTCGATCTGCGAGACACCCATGAACACGAAAAAATCGGGCGCACGGGAGAGCGGCGCAGTGCCCTGCCCTTCCTGATACGCGATGATGTTATCGAGCGCGGTTTCGGCAAACTGGAATCGGCCATCGGCCAGACCCTGCATCTGCACACCCGAGGATGGCGTATTGAAAATATCGATGTCGAGCCCTTCTCTGGCAAAGAGGCCCTTGTCTTTGGCGATCCAGACGGTGAGCGCATTGTCTACCGCAAAGATGTTGATGGTGGCCTTGGTGAGCTGGGCATTTGCCGTGCCGCTTGCCAAGAGGACCGCGGCGCCAAGCAATATTCTTCGTAACATCATGCTGTCTCCTCCACTGTTTGAATGAATGCGTGCTATCGCGCAGGTTCGGCCACGAACACCGGAATCTGCCGGGTCGTCTTCGCTTGGTATTCCGCATAAGGGGGATAAGCGGCCACCGCGATCTTCCATAGCCGCTCGCGCTCCGCCGCGTTGGTCACTTCGCGTACCTTCATCTTCTGGACTACCGCAAGATCGCGTAGTTCGACGTTCGGATCAGCGCGCAGGTTATTCACCCAGACCGGATTGGTGGGTGCCCCGCCCATGGAACCGACCAACACGTAGTTCGCGCCGTCCTTGACCCGCATCAGCGGGGTCTTGCGAATCGCGCCGGTCTTGTTGCCGGTGTTAGTGACGATGATGACCGGTAGCCCGGTATCCTTCAGCGTATTGCCCTGCGCACCATTGGTTCGTTCATACAGCTCGACTTGCTCACGCACCCAGTCGCGGGGGCTTGGGATGTATTGCGCCATGGAACCCTCCTCGTGGTACGCCCGCGATATGGCGGGCAGACCCGCCGGATTGTATGCCCGCGCGCGCGAGGCCGTGCCCTACCAGGCGATAAAGGCATCCCGCCCGTCGACCATCAGTTTCACCCGCGCACCCACCGGCAGACTGACTTTGGTCGGCACATGGCCAAACGGCAAGCCGGTGAGGATGGGCACCTTGCACACCGACCGCAGCTGTTGCACCACCGTTTTCAATGTGTAGCCACGATCAAGCGGTGACTTGTGGTAATTGTTGAAGGCACCCAGCACGATCGCTTTTTGCTTGCCCAACACGCCGGCCTGCTGCAATTGCAGAAGGCATCGCTCAACTCGATAGGGATGCTCGTTTACATCCTCGAGAAACAGCACGCCGCCTTGAATGGTTGGCCAGTGGAGCGTGCCGAGCATCGCACACACCAAGCTGAGATTGCCGCCCCACAGGGTACCCGTGACGCCAAGCCCGTTGAAGCCCGCCCCCGTGCGAAAGCCGATCGCATCGAGCACGCCATGCATTGCTTCGACGAAACAACCTTCGGTGACATCATCAACGACATCACGGCCGAAATCATCCACCGCCAAAGGCCCTGCCCAACCCACCGTCCCTTGCAATCTTCCGTGAGCAAGGAGGCCAAGATGGAGCGCCGTGATATCGCTATGGCCGACCCAACGCGTCCCTTGCTTGATGCTCCCAGCCAGAAGCTTCCAATCGATGCGATCAAGCAGCCGCGTCAATCCATAACCGCCGCGGGTCGCCAAGGCCACGCACGGGGCTTGTTTGGCAATCCGATGAATTGCCGCCAGCCGCGTTGCATCGGTGCCGCCAAACCGCTGGAATTTTTTGAGCGCGCCGGCATCGATCTTCACGTCAAACCCAAGACTGGTCAGCCGCTTTGCTGCCGCGCGCAAACCAATGCCATTGCGCAATACGCCGGCGGGAGAAAAGAGGGTGAGCTTGGTCTTTGACATATTCACTCGCGAATGAATCAGGATGGGACGGATCCAGTCAGCCTAGCAGTTCCTGGCATTACGACCAATCCTGCCCCATGAAATTTCTTCTGCATTGACCCGTCTA
>CAMDRJ010000197.1 GCA_945906755.1 Klebsiella pneumoniae
CCCGGCCAGATCGATTACTCGTCGGGCGGCAACGGCAGTCCGCAGCATGTCGCGATGGAAGTGTTCAAAGCGGCGGCCGGGACACCAACCTCACGCACATCCCTTATCGCGGCGCGACCCAATCGGCGATGGATGTGATGAGTGGGCAGATCCCCGTCTCGATGAGCGGACTCTCGATCGTGATTTCTCATATTAAGGCGGGCAAGCTGCGCGCACTAGCCGTGGCCAATCCAACCCGCTCGCCATTGCTTCCCGATGTGCCGACGATCGCCGAGGCGGGTGTGCCCGGGTACGAGTTCTCCACCTGGGGCGCGCTTCTCGCGCCAAAGGGGACGCCCAAGCCGATCATCGATCGCCTGCATGCGGAAGTCGTGAAAGCGGTCAATGATCCGACCGTTCGTGAACGACTATCGAGCCTTGGACTGGTGCCGCGTGGTTCAACCCCCGCCGAACTGACTGAGGCGATGCGCACCGGCCTGGACAAAATGGGGAAGGTGATTCGGTCGGCCGGTATCAAGGCGGACTAGCCGTAACGGGCCGAGCATCTGATCAAGCGCGCTTCACCCTCGCAAAGGCCAAGGCCATCGCGCTGTCGGTTGCAACCGGCGCCTTAGGCGTTTGTCGTGCCGCAGCAGGCGCGGCGGATCGTGCGGTCCGTAGACCGTCTTTCGGCGCGGCCGGCTCATCGAGTTTCATCGACAAAGCGATGCGTTTTCTTTTCTCGTCTACCTCGATCACTTTGACGCGAACGAGATCGCCTACCTTCACGACTTCACGCGGATCTTTCACGAACTTATTGCTCAACGCGGAGATGTGAACGAGTCCATCCTGGTGCACACCGATATCGACGAATGCGCCGAAGTTGGTCACATTCGTTATGACGCCCTCGAGAATCATGCCCGCCTGCAAATCCTTGAGACCTTCGATGCCTTCCCGGAAGGTCGCGGTCTTGAACTCCGGACGAGGATCGCGGCCCGGTTTTTCCAGCTCGCGAAGGATGTCCGTGATGGTCGGCACGCCGAATTTGTCATCGGCGAACTTGGCGGGATTGAGCGCCTTGAGTGTGGCGCTATCACCGATCACCGTTTTTGCGTCCCTGCCGATTTCAGCGAGGATGCGCTTGACGACCGGATAGGCTTCCGGATGGACCGACGAGGCATCGAGGGGATTGTTCCCATCGGTCACGCGCAGAAATCCGGCGGCCTGCTCGAAGGTCTTGGCGCCGAATCGCGGAACGTCTTTCAGCACCTCGCGCGATGCGAAACGCCCATTGACGTCCCGATGCGTCACGATGTTTTGGGCGATCGCGGTATTCAAACCGGAGACCCGGGCGAGCAGCGCGACCGATGCAGTGTTGACATCGACCCCGACTGCATTCACGCAGTCTTCGACGATGGCGGTAAGCGTGCGTGCGAGCTGCGATTGATTGACGTCATGCTGGTACTGTCCCACACCAATCGATTTCGGATCGATCTTCACGAGTTCAGCGAGCGGATCCTGCAAACGACGTGCGATCGATACAGCGCCACGAATCGACACATCCACATCCGGGAATTCCTTGGCTGCGTATTCGGAGGCGGAATAGACCGATGCGCCCGCCTCACTGACGACGATCTTCTTCAATCCGAGTTCGGCATGCTTCTTGATCAATTCGCCGGCGAGCTTGTCCGTCTCGCGTGACGCGGTGCCATTGCCAATCGAAATCAGTTGCGCGGTATGTCGAGCGGCGAGCTTCGCCAATAACGCAATCGACGCATCCCAGTCATTGCGCGGCACGTGCGGATAGATTGTGGCCGTCTCGACGAGCTTGCCGGTCGCATCGATGACGGCAACCTTCACGCCGGTGCGAAGGCCCGGATCAAGCCCAATGGTGGCGCAAGCACCGGCTGGCGCCGCGAGCAGCAGATCCTTGAGATTCATGCCGAACACGCGAATCGCTTCCATTTCGGCGCGATCACGCAGCGCAGTGAGAAGCTCGGTTTCCAGGCGGGTGGCGAGCTTGATCCGCCAGGTCCAGCGCACGGTCTCGCAAAGCCATTTGTCAGCGGCACGCTGACGGCTGTCGATGCCATTGCGCCTGGCAATGCGCGTCTCGCAGTCATTGAACGGCGCATCCGCAACCGGGCGATCGGGCTCGCTTTCCAGTCGCAGCGCCACTTGCAAAAAATTCTCGCGACGCCCACGCAACAGCGCCAACGCGCGATGCGAAGGAATCGTCTTCAACTTCTCGGTGTAAGCGAAATAATCGGAAAATTTCGCGGCTTCCTCCGCTTTGCCTTCCACCAGCTTGGCGTCTACCACGCCATGCTCGAACAAGTGCTCCCGTAGCTGTCCGGCCAGATCGGCATCTTCGGCGAATCGTTCCATCAGAATCTGCCGCGCGCCCTCCAACGCTGCCTTCGTATCGGGCACGCCGGGATTGTCACCATCGTCTGACTTGAAGGGGACCTGCAAAAATTTCGCGGCTTCAACCTCTGGAGTCAGCAGCGGATTGCCAAGCAATGCATCGGCGAGCGGTTCAAGCCCGGCTTCTTTTGCGATCTGTGCCTTGGTGCGACGCTTCAACTTATAAGGCAGATAAAGATCTTCGAGGCGCGCTTTGTCTTCGGCCATGGCAATCGCGCCACGCAGCTCGGAAGTGAGCTTGCCTTGTTCTTCGATCGCGCTGAGAATGGCCGTGCGCCGTTCTTCCAGCTCGCGCAAATAGACGAGACGTTCTTCCAGCGTGCGAAGCTGGGTATCATCGAGCCCACCGGTCACCTCCTTGCGATAGCGCGCGATAAAGGGCACCGTGGCGCCCTCGTCGAGCAGCTGCACTGCCGCGGCAACCTGGTCTTCGCGGGCGGCGATGGCGGTGGCGATGCGTCGTGAAATGCTGGGAAGTGCGTTCATCAATTCTTTCAACGGTGGTGGCTTTGTGCGATGGGGGGCGATCGTCGCATAATGTCGATGTATCCTCGACTTATCGTAGCGGCATTTCCCCATATGGCATTGATCCAGCAGGACCTGCAAGGCCTCGTTGCACGGCTCGATGCCGCGCGCGCGCGCCTCGATTCAATGGCGGCGATGCTCGCCGACACCGAATGGATGGGGCCCTATTTCCCGATCGTGAATCCGCCGCGCTGGGAATACGGCCATATCGTGTGGTTTGAAGAGCACTGGTGCCTTCGACAAAAGCCGGGGCGCCATCCGGGCGCATCGCCATTACTTGGCCCGCTTGAGGCGTCACTGCGACCGTGGACCGATTGGTTGTACGACTCATCGCGAATCCCGCACAAGGCGCGCTGGGAAGCACCGATGCTCTCAGTAACCGATGTCATGGCGTATGGCGTTGAAGTACGCGATCGCATCAAATCGAAAGTGAATGCCGGATCGTTCGACGAGTCGCTGTCGTACTTTCTGCATCTGGCGCTTAATCACGAACTCATGCATACCGAGGCATGGTGGATGATGTGGCAATGGCGTGGGCTCGTGCCGCCGCATGTGCCGCCGATTCGCACACTGGCGATGAGCAGGTCGCTCTCCATTCCGCCTGGACCAGTCATCCTTGGCTCGACACGCGAACAGGACTTCGTGTTCGATAACGAGAAATGGGCGCACGAAGTGGCGCTCGGTGCGTTTGACATCGACACGCGGCCGGTGACCTGCGGCCAATTCATGGCATTTATGACGGCGGGCGGCTACGCGCAGCCGGCATGGTGGAGCGAAGCAGGTCGCCAATGGTTGGCCACGCGGCGCAACCACAATCCGCTGTACTGGCGCCGTGAAGACGAGCAATGGAAGCGGCGGCGATTCAATAAATGGATCGACATTGCACCGGATGAACCCGTCCTGCATGTATCGCGCTTCGAGGCGGAGGCCTATGCAGCATGGCGCGGGCGGCGTTTGCCGAGTGCCGCCGAATGGGTGCGTGCAGCATCGGAACCGGGCTTTGAACTCGGTCAATGTTGGGAGTGGACCGGCACCTGGTTTGCACCCTATCCTGGATTTGTCGCCGACCCGTACGACGACTACTCAGTGCCCTGGTTCAACACGCATGTTGAATTGCGTGGCGCGGGCTGCATGGTGACCGATCCGGCGATCGCGCGACCGACCTATCGCAACTTCTTCATGCCGGATCGGCGCGATCCGTTCGTGGGATTCCGTACTGCAAAGTAGCCGGTCACTTTTCAAGTCCGCGAAGGAACCCGGTGCGCTCGCGCGCTGCCGCCATCATGAACGACAGGTCCGCGCCCGACAGAATGAACTGCATGCCCATGCCGATATATTTCTGCATGAGGTCTGGCGCATAGACGCCCCCCATGCCGGGAAACTTACCGTGCTTCTTGCAAGCCGCGATGACACGCGTGTACGCGGCAACGACACGGGGGTCATCGAACTTTCCGGGTATGCCAAGTTCGGCGCAGAGGTCGTTGGTGCCGATCAGCAGAACATCAATCCCGGGCACCGCCGCCATCGCTTCACAGTTCTCGACCGCGAGCGGCGTTTCGACCATCGCGACCACTAAAGTCTCCTCGTTGCAGAGACGAATCGTGTCGGCGACCGGCAGCGTAGCAAACCGAAGCTGCGGCATCACACCGCCCACTGAGCGATGTCCAAGTGGCGGAAAGCGTGTGAATGAGGCGATATGTGCGGCTTGTTGCGCGGTGTCGACATGCGGCAGCACGACACCCTGCGCACCGTTATCGAGTAACCGCGTCGAATGATGATGCTCAAAGCCCGGCACACGCACGATCGGCGTAATGCCCACCGCAAGCGATGCACTTGCCATCTGCGCCGCGGTATCGAGATCGAGCGCGCTGTGTTCGCAATCGATGAAGAGCCAATCGAAGCCGCAGGTCTTGGCGACTTGTGCGATATCAACGGTGCGCGACGACCGCACCCCCAAACCAAGCGCAAGCTTGCCCGCTTTCAAGAGTTGTTTGGTGTGATTGACGATGATCGACATAGGCGCTCCTTCGCGGCTTGAATTGGCATGGGTCCATTGCTGTGGCAAGCATTCTCCCATGTTTGCATCGGCCGGATCCTGCAGGCGCACTACAATCGACACTAATCCAAACTCACAGCATGAGCACGCCAAAATGAATCGACCAACGCCTGAGGTGCCAAGCGGGACGCATGATGACTTCTCAAGGGTGGAATCCTGGGACGATCAGCGCACCGAAAACTGGGTGAAGAATCTTGAATTGCGCGCCGCCGGTGCCGACCAGGTACGGCTTCGTCAGGAAATCGTGGCCATCGCGCGCCTGCGAGCTGGGCAGTGTGCGATTGAGATCGGCAGCGGCACGGGCCCTTTGCTGCGCGATATGGCACCAGTGGTGGGACCCACCGGCCGGATCATCGGCATCGAGCCGCAAGCCGGGCTGGCGCGCTATTCGCGCGAACGCGGGATTGCGAATCTTCCGAATGTCGAGGTGCGGAACGAACGGGCGATCGCTAGCACGGTCGCACCACGCACCGCCGATGTTTGCATCGCGCAGACCGTGCTTATTCATGTGCCGTTACCGGAACGAGGCGAGACGGTCGCGAAAATGATCGAACTCACCAAACTGGGTGGCCGCGTGATCAGTGCCGACCAGGACGCCGAATCATGGGTGATCGATCATCCCGATCGTGCGATGACGCGTCGCATCACTGCGTTCTATGTTGAACAGCGGTTCACGGATGGCTGGTGGGCGCGCAAATCGCGTGGCGAATTCCTGCGTGCCGGACTAAAGGATGTTGAATCGCGCGCGATCGTCGTGATGGCCACCGACCCGAATTCGTATGAATTCCAAATGGCAAAACAGCGCGCCAACGCAGCTGCGCAAGCCGGATGGATTGACAAGGACGAAGCGGCCCGTTGGTGCGGCGCCCTGGATGAACGTGCGCAGTCCGGGCAGTTCTTCACCACGCTGAATTTTTATGTGACGTGCGGTGTAAAGCAGTGAAGGGGGAAGGGGGAAGGGGGAAGGGGGAAGGGAATACACCTTCTTATTCCACCGGCAAAAACAGCGATTCAATCGGTATCGTCTTCGCGATGATGTTCTGTTCCGCGAGGTACTGCACCAACGCGGTCAAGGTCGGGCGGTTCGCTTCCAGTCCATATGGCCATGGATCGCCGCCGAACACTTCATCGATCTCATCGAGATCCGCAGTGAGCCAGGGCAACATATAGCGCAATGCGCCCAGGTATTTCATGTGGGTCAGCGCGGCGTTCTTCGATGCGTTCAAAACATTGAACAGGCTCTTCGCAACAAACGGATTCTTTTCATACACATCGCGGCGAATGACCACTGAATGCATGATCGGGAAGATCCGCGTGCGCCGATAGTAGTCGCGTTCGATCTCCCGAAAATTCGGGAACAGCCGCACGATGTCCGGATTGGTTTTGATCGATTCCGGTATCGCGGTGCCAAGCACCGCATCGATGCGGCCTTCATCGAGCAGCTCGTTCAATGACTTGCCGGACGTGTTGGTCTCGATTCTCACCGGCTTCAAAAGCGGTAGCACGGTCGGTGCGCCATGGGAGCCGCCTTTCTCGATGGCGCCTTGCACCCAGGTGACATTCGAAAGATCCACGCCGAAGTCGTGCTGCAAGTGGCCACGAATCCAGACGGCCGCGGTCATCGTGTAAAGCGGTACCCCAATACGCTTGCCGGCCAGGTCTTTGGGCGTCTTGATGCCGGAACGTTTGTTGATGGTGATGAAGCTGTGCCGGAACACGCGCGACGGAAACACCGGAATCGCCACGAATGGGCACTTGCCGGCGCTGACGCGCGACACGTATTCGGAGGTCGACATCTCGCATGCATCGAATGCCTGTTCGCCCGCCATGCGATCGAAAATGATGCGTGGATTATCGATCGCGACGAACTTGAGATCGATGTCAGCGGCCTTCACCTCGCCGGTATAAAGCGGAACCATGCGGTCATACAGGCCGCTTGCAAAGGTAATCGTTGGCTTTGACATGGGCGCGCTGATTTCTGAGAGTGGGGACGCCCGATCATAGCGAATTCTTTGCCCGATTCGCGGTGCGCATCCCGATCTCGCACCTTTTGCGATAATGCCGGCCGCACGCTCCCTTGTTCCCTCGACATCTGTCATGGCAAAAATAACAGTCAAGAGCCCGGTTGTCGAAATGGACGGCGATGAAATGACGCGCGTCATATGGGGATGGATTCGTGCGCGGCTGATCCTTCCATACCTCGATATCGATCTCAAATACTACGACCTGTCGCTCGAGCATCGCGATGCCACGAGCGACCAAATTACGGTCGATGCCGCCAATGCCACCCGCCAGTATGGCGTGGCGGTGAAGTGCGCGACCATCACACCCGATGATGAACGCGTCAGTGAATTCAAACTGAAGCGGATGTGGCGCAGTCCCAATGGCACTATCCGCAATATTCTGGATGGCACGATTTTTCGTGAGCCGATCCTCTGCAGGAACGTGCCGCGTCTGGTGCCGCATTGGGATAAGCCGGTGGTAGTCGCGCGCCACGGCTTTGGCGATCAGCATCGCTCGCAAGACTTCACTTTCCCAGGCGCGGGATCGCTCAAGCTGAGCTGGACACCCGCAGCCGGTGGGCCGCCGATCGAACGTGACCTCGGCCTTACCGGCGGTCCTGGTGTGGTCTTGGGCATGTACAACCTCGATGCATCGATTCGCGGCTTCGCGAGGGCTTGCTTCAACTTCGCGCATGAGCGAAAGTTCCCGGTGTATCTCTCGACCAAGAACACGATTCTCAAGGTGTATGACGGTCGCTTTGTCGAGATATTTGCGGAAGTGTTCGATGCGGAGTTCCGAGCGAAATTTGCTGCCAGGCAGCTTACCTATGAGCATCGGCTGATCGATGACATGGTTGCAGCGAATCTCAAATGGTCGGGCGGCTATCTCTGGGCCTGCAAGAACTATGACGGCGATGTGCAATCCGATGCGGTCGCGCAGGGCTATGGGTCACTTGGGCTCATGACTTCGCTGTTGATGTCACCGGATGGCAAGACCATCGAATCGGAGGCCGCGCATGGCACCGTGACGCGCCACTACCGATTGCATCAACAAGGCAAGCCGACCTCGACCAATCCGATTGCATCGATCTATGCGTGGACACGTGGCCTGCAGCATCGCGGCCGCTTGGACAACACGCCCGCTGTCGTGCGCTTTGCGCAGACGCTCGAATCCGTCTGCGTGGAGGTCGTTGAGTCGGGTAGGATGACCCACGATCTTGCCAACCTCATCGGCGCACCACAGCCGTATCTATCGACCGAAGCCTTCATGACGGCGATCGACGACGCGCTTAAGCGACGGCTCGCATAGCCGCCGATCCATGTCGAATACATTGAGCAATCCATCGTCGCGCGTACTCGTCGCCTACCTGCTGCTAACGCTTGCGTCGGTGTTCTGGGCTGGGAATTCCACGATTGTGCGTGCCATGCGCGACGACGTGTCGCCGGTCACCTTGTCGTTCTGGCGCTGGTTCCTGGCGGTTGCCGTGCTACTGCCGTTTGTGTGGACTGAGATTCGTCGCGAGTGGCCCGCCATTCGCCGCTCGGCGAAAACGATCATCTGGTGTGCGTTGCTCGGCACCAGTCTGCAAAGTGCACTGACATTTTGGAGTCTTCAGTACACGGTTGCACTCCATGTGCAGATCTTCAATTCGATCATTCCACTGGCGGTCATGGGCGCCGTTTGGTTGCTTGATGGCGCGCGGCCGACTCGCAAGGCGTTGGGCGGGTTTCTGATTTCCGGGTTCGGTGTCATCGTCATCATTTGCCATGGCGATTTGATGCGCGTCGTACGCC
>CAMDRJ010000198.1 GCA_945906755.1 Klebsiella pneumoniae
GCACCGAAATCGGGTTGGCCGATCTCCATATGGATAATGTTCCGACCCGCCGTCTCAAGCTCCAGGGCGCGTCGTTGGATTTCCATGACGTAGAACGGCGCGATCGCATTCATGCGGGCCGCAATATTCGCGCCCGCGGACTCAGTCGATAGGTTTGCCATGCGATGCGCCTCGTTGCGGTGATGCCCATTCTAATGATCGATGCGGGATCGATGCGGCCTTCGCACGCGCAGAAATGACTTTTCGGCGGTTTGTCAGCAGCATGGCAATCGCTGCGCTCGCAATGAGCGCAGAGCGGCGATTCAATCAATAATTGGATTCCTAAGGTTCACAGAAGACTTCATCACAATGACGAATTCCCTGCGCGAGGCAGCGCTCGAATACCACCGCAAGCCACGACCCGGCAAGATCGCCATCGAGGCGACCAAAGGGCTCGTCAATCAGCGCGATCTCGCGCTCGCCTATACGCCCGGCGTCGCTGCGGCCTGTGAAGAGATCGTTCGCGATCCGGCACAAGCGGGTGAGCTGACCTCACGAGCCAACCTCATCGGTGTTGTGACCAATGGGACGGCCGTGCTTGGGTTGGGCGCTATCGGGCCCTTGGCTGCCAAGCCGGTCATGGAAGGTAAAGCGGTCCTCTTCAAGAAATTCGCCGGCATCGACGTGTTTGACATCGAAATCAACGAACAGGATCCCGACAAGCTGGTCGACATCATCGCCTCGCTCGAACCAACATTTGGCGGCCTCAATCTGGAAGATATCAAGGCCCCAGAATGCTTTTATGTCGAGCGAAAGCTGCGCGAGCGGCTGAAGATTCCGGTTTTTCATGATGACCAGCATGGCACCGCGATCATCGTCGGGGCGGCGATCTTCAATGGCTTGCGTGTGGTCGGCAAATCGATCGAGGAGGTCAAATTAGCTTGCTCGGGCGCGGGTGCGGCGGCCCTCGCGTGCCTCGATTTGCTCGTGAGCCTTGGCATGCGGCCGGAAAACATTTGGGTGAGCGATATCGCAGGCGTTGTCTATAGTGGCCGGGTCGAGCTGATGGATCCCAACAAGGCTCGCTATGCCCGCAACACCAAGGCCCGTAAGCTCGCTGAAATCATCGATGGCGCCGATATTTTTCTTGGGCTATCCGCAGGTGGGGTTCTGGAACCTGCAATGCTCGCCACGATGGCGCCGCGGCCATTGATCCTTGCGCTGGCCAATCCCACGCCGGAGATTGACCCCGACTTGGCGCGTAAGGCCCGCCCGGACGCCGTGATCGCGACCGGACGATCGGACTATCCGAATCAGGTTAATAATGTTCTGTGCTTTCCATTCATTTTTCGCGGCGCGCTCGATGTCGGCGCAACCCAGATCAATGAGGCGATGAAGCTTGCGGCGGTTCGTGCGATCGCGGACTTGGCCACTGCCGAACAGTCCGAATTGGTCACTGCTGCTTATGGCGAACAAAACGTACGCTTTGGCGCCGACTACTTGATTCCGAAGCCGTTCGATCCGCGTCTCATCGTGATGATTGCGCCGGCGGTTGCGAAGGCCGCCATGGACAGTGGCGTCGCGCTGCGCCCAATCGCCGATTTCGATTTGTATCGCGAGCAGCTACAGCAATTCGTCTATCACTCCGGTCTCATCATGAAGCCGCTGTTTTCCTCGGCCAAGGCGGCCCCGCGACGCGTTGTCTACACCGAGGGCGAGGAAGAGCGCGTGCTGCGAGCGGTGCAGGTTGTGGTCGATGAGGGATTGGCGATTCCGATTCTCATTGGGCGTCCAAACGTGGTCGCAACACGCATCGAGCGTTACGGTCTTCGCATGAAACCAGGCGCCGATTTTGAACTCGTCAATCCCGAATCCGATCGGCGCTTTCGTGACTACTGGCAGACCTACTATGGACTCACCAAGCGTCGCGGTGTCACCGAACACGATGCGCGCTTGGAAGTGCGCCGTAGCCACACCTTCATCGGCACGGTCATGGTTCATCGTGGCGAGGCCGATGCGATGATTTGTGGCCCGTATGGCGGCAGCTATGCCGATCATCTTCGGTATGTTGATCAGGTGATCGGTCTGCGCCCGGGGGTCGGAAACTTCTACGCAATGAACGTCCTATTGCTGCCAAAGCGCACGGTATTTATCTGCGATACCTATGTCAATTTCGATCCTAACGCCGAGCAGATCGCCGAGATGACCTTGCTCGCGGCCGAGGAGGTTCGCCGTTTCGGGATCACACCGAAAGCGGCGCTTCTTTCGCATTCGAATTTCGGGTCGAGCGACACGCCCTCGGCACGCAAGATGCGCGCGGCGCTGGCGATGATCCAAGCGCAGGCGCCGGAGCTGGAAGTCGAAGGTGAAATGCATGGCGATGCGGCGCTATCGTCAATTGTTAGAGGGGAAGTGTTCGCCGATTCAAAGCTGCGCGGCGAAGCCAATCTGCTGGTGATGCCAACCCTTGATGCCGCCAATATTTCTTTCAACCTCCTCAAGACCGCGGCGGGCGATGGCATCACCATTGGGCCGATTCTGCTTGGGTCGGCCAAGCCGGTCCACATCACCACGTCTTCAGCGACGGTGCGGCGGCTCGTTAACATGACTGCGCTCACCGTGGTTGATGTCAATGCCACGCGCTCGCAATATCGCTTGGCCCTTTGATCGATTGCCGGCTGCGGATTCGCGAAATCTACAATTTTTCGGAACTGAAGAAATACCTGTTTGATGGCCCGCGTACGCGAGAAAGTTGGTCTGATTCTTACTGGAGGCGGCGCACGCGCCGCCTATCAGATAGGTGTCCTTAAGGCGGTCAGTGAGATCCAGGGCGCTGGTCGACATAATCCATTCCCGATCATCTGCGGTACCTCGGCCGGGGCTATCAATGCGGCCGCACTCAGCGCCTATGCGAGCCACTTTGGCAGCGCGGTCGGCGAACTCGAGGAGGTTTGGCGGACGTTTGAGGTCGATCGGGTTTATCGCAGCGACGCGCCGGCAATTCTTCGCACTGGTGGGCGCTGGCTGGCGACTTTGATGCAGGTGTATCGACGCAATCCTGTCTCCCTTCTCGATAACAGTCCGCTGCGGCGATTTCTGCGGGAGCGCATCGACTTTGGCCGCATCGAGCGCAATCTGCACAATGGCAGTCTCGATGCACTGGCGGTGACGGCATCGGGCTATACCTCCGGGCATAGCGTGTCGTTCTTTCAGACGCGAAGCGGGGTTGAGCCCTGGGAGCGCATCCAACGCGTTGGGGTGCCAACGAACATCACGCTTGACCATCTGATGGCCTCCAGTGCATTGCCGTTCATGTTTCCGGCGGTGCGGCTGCAGCGCGAATTTTTTGGCGATGGGTCGATGCGCCAGACCGCTCCGATCAGTCCCGCTTTGCATCTTGGGGCGGACCGGATTTTCGTGATCGGCACTGGACGCCAAATGACCGGGGCAACGCCCCATCCGGTCCGCTCCGGCATTTATCCGTCTCTCGCGCAGATTGCCGGGCATGCGCTAAACAGCATCTTTCTCGATACGCTTGCGCACGATATTGATTGGTTGGAGCGGATCAATCGGATCATCGGGATCTTCCCGCCCGAGCATCGCCATTCGCTGCCGTTCCGGCGCATCGAAGTCATAGTGATTGCGCCATCGGAATCGATCGAGCGAATTGCCGCACGCTATGTCCGCGAGTTGCCGCGTTCCATCCGCTTTTTGCTCGGTGCGCTCGGTGGTACCAGAAAAGCCGGCTCCAATTTGTCGAGCTACCTGCTCTTTGAATCCGGATTTTGCAGCGCTTTGATCGACCTGGGTCATCGCGACGCGATGGCGCGCAAGGAGAGCATCGCCGAATTCTTCAAGCCGGCGGTCTGAACTGCGTTGTTCCATTCATCGATGTGGCTAGTCGCCGACGGTTGCCAGCGGCCTTCGCGCCCAACGGGAAAGCCGGTGCGCTGATAAAATCCGCGGCGTCTAAGAGCGAATCGCAACCTTCCGTTTTGCGATTGGGTGCGGGCGTCTGCCAAGGATGACCGCATGCGGAAAGAAACGGCAATTAAATCCCGCTGCCCATGAGTGCCAATCCAAGCGATCCCTTTGAATTTCTGAAAAAGCTCTGGGCACCCATGGGGCTGCCAATATCCGGCATGGGCATGCCCGGCATGGTTTTTCCAACCGTCGATGTCGCCGAGATCGAACGGCGCATGAATGAATTGCGTTCGGTGGAAACCTGGCTGGCACTGAATATCGAAATCGTGCGCACCACGATCAAGGCGCTCGAGGCGCAACGCGCAACCTTGCAGGCGTTCGCCTCGATGCAGCAGCAAAGCGCGCAAGCCGCTGCGGCCGGTAATGCACCGAGTGCCACGGCCGGCGCCGCGAAGGCATCCGAGGCTGGCGCACCTGATCCAACGCCGCCCCGCGCCAAGCGGCCGAAAAAAGCGCCTTGACGAGAGCGGCCTGCGATGACATTCCGCTATGGGCATGCAGTGAATCGAGATTGGAGTACGGCAGTCGATTCGATCGTTGCGCAGCTCGGTGGTGATCGCGGCAGCGAAGGGCTTGGTTTTGTTTATATCGCCGATCAGTTGGGTCCGCATGCCGATGCGGTCTTGCGTCGTCTGCGCGAGAGGACCGGCGTCACCGAGTGGGTCGGCACCGTTGGGATTGGCGTCATCGCGACCGGCGTTGAATACATGGATGAGCCTGCCATCGCTGCGATGATCACCGACTGGCCGCGCAGCGAATTCTCAGTGTTTTCCGGGCGTGCCCGTGCACCGGCATTGGGTGATGCGACCCCAAGCGGTGCGGAGGCTGCGCATTTTGCAATCATCCATGCCGATCCGAACACCGCCGACATGCCCGAGCTTATCGACGACATGTCGCGAAAGACGGCCAGCGGATTTGTGGTCGGCGGCTTGTCAAGCAGTCGCGCCGAAACGTTTCAAATTGCGAATGAGGTGCTGCGCGGTGGCTTGTCGGGCGTGCTGCTGTCGTCGGCCATTGCCGTCCATACGCGTCACACGCAAGGCTGTTCCCCGCTACCCGGGCGGCACGTCATTACCGAGGTCAACGGCAATGTCATCGTAACGATTGATGGCCGGCCCGCGCTCGATGTGTTTCGCGATGTGGCGGGTCCGGAGCTTGCGCGCGACTTGCGCCGCGCAGCCTTTACCGTGTTGGTGGGATTGCCGGTGGCTGAGTTGGATACCGGTGATTATCTGGTTCGCAATGTGGTCGGGATCGACCCTAAGAACAAATTGCTCGCGATCGGTGCGGAGGTCGAAGCCGGCCAGCCGCTGTTGTTTTGCGCGCGCGGTGGCGATGCTGCGCGGGTCGATCTAGAACGGATGTTGGGGGAGTTGTCTGACTCGCTACCTGGGCCGGCAAAAGGTGGCGTCTATGTTGCTTGCGTCGGTCGCGGGGAACATATGTTTGGCAAGCGCTCCGCGGAACTTGCATTAATTCAAAAGCGCCTTGGGGATGTGCCGATTGTTGGCTTCTTCGCCAATGGCGAGATTTCGCATGACAGACTGTATGGCTACACGGGCGTCCTCACGCTCTTTACCTGAGTTGCTCTATACCTAATTCTCAATTTCGCATTCAAGGAGACGGCAATGCCCAAGGCAATTCGAATTCATAAGACCGGTGGTCCGGAAGTCATGCAACTGGATGAGGTGAACGTCGGTGCTCCAGGGCCAGGTGAAGCGCGCATCAAGCAAAGTGCCATAGGACTGAATTACATCGACGTCTATTTCCGCACCGGCCTCTATCCGCAACCGATGCCAGGCACGCTTGGCATGGAGGGCGCCGGCATCGTCGAAGCGGTCGGCGCCGGGGTGACCGAAGTCAAGCCGGGCGATCGCGTCGCTTATGCCGGTGGCCCAATCGGCTCGTACGCCGATGTCCGCAATATGCCTGCACAGCGTCTCGTTCCACTGCCCGCCGCGCTATCGTTTGACCAGGGCGCTGCGATGATGCTGCAAGGCATGACCGCCCAATACCTGATTCGCCGTACGTTCAAGGTGCAAGCCGGACAGACCGTGCTCTTTCATGCGGCGGCGGGCGGCGTTGGTCTGATCGCATGCCAGTGGCTGAAGGCGCTTGGCGTGACGGTTATTGGCACGGTGGGTTCCGATGAGAAAGCGGCGCTCGCGAAAGCGCACGGCTGCGACTACCCGATCGTCTATACGCGCGAGAACTTCGTGGAGCGCGTCAAGGAAATCACCGGTGGCAAGGGCGTGCCGGTCGTCTATGACTCGATCGGCAAAGACACCTGGCCCGCCTCACTTGATTGCCTGCAACCGCTTGGCATGTTCGTCACGTTCGGCAATGCGTCCGGTCCGCTGCCGCCGATCAATGCGCTCGATCTTTCCAATCGCGGCTCGCTGTTTTTTACGCGCCCGACGCTGAATACATACGTTGCCAAGCGCGAAGATCTGCTCGCCACCGCCAAAGACCTGTTTGATGTGGTGACCTCCGGCAAGGTGAAGATCGAGATCAATCAGCGCTATGCGTTAAAGGATGCCGGGCAGTCGCATCGTGATCTCGAAGGGCGCAAGACCACCGGTTCCACGATTCTGATTCCATGAGTGATTGAGCGTGACTGAAGAGCGCTACACATCGGACTGGCTACGCAAGCGATTCGCCAGTCCGCAGCCCTACGAGCCGCACACGATGGGCGACGGCAATCTGTTGCGGCCGGGCGAACCGTTGCGCGCGGCTTCGGTGCTGGTGCCGGTGGTGGAGCGAGCGGACGGACTCACCGTGCTGTTTACGCGGCGCACGGCGCATCTCCATGACCATGCGGGACAGATCAGTTTTCCCGGTGGTCGCGCCGAACCAGAGGATGCATCGGCCCATCACACCGCGTTGCGCGAAACCGAGGAAGAAATCGGACTGGCCGCGCATCGGGTGGAGGTAATCGGATCGATCAATCGGTATACCACCGTGACCGGATACGATGTGACGCCGGTGGTGGGGATCATCAAACCACCGTTTGAGCTGCGCCTGGACGCATTCGAGGTGGCTGAGGCTTTTGAAGTGCCGCTTGCATTTCTGCTCGATGGCCGCAATCATCAGCGCACCACGGTCGTGAACCAGGGGCGTCATCGACAGTACTATGCGATGCCGTATCGTCAATACTACATTTGGGGCGCCACTGCCGGCATGCTGATGAATCTATATCGCTTCGTTCTCGCGCAGGAACAAGGCGCCAGGCGCTAGCTGCGCCGGTGCCACACCCGCTATGACGCTTGTCTCGCTTATCCTGGTCCTGCTGCTCGAGCAATGGCGACCGCTCGCGGACCGTCGCGCCATGACCGGATCGCTCGCGCGCTATGCACGGTTCCTGCAGAAACATTTCAATGCGGGTGAATCGCAGCATGGCGTGATCGCCTGGATATTGGGCGTAGTACCGGCGCTGGTGCTGGCGTGGTTTGTGTTTTGGTTGCTCGCCGGAATCCACCCCATCCTCGGGTTAGCTTTTAATGTGGCGGTGCTCTATGCAACCATGGGGTTTCGGCAGGCGAGCCACTATTTCACCGATATTCAGAAATGTATCAAGGAAGGCGAACTCGACCGCGCGCGCGAGGTACTTGCCCAATGGCGCGCTCGCTCGTCGGTGTCGCTGAGTCGCGAGAATGTTATTCGGTTGACCATCGAGCAGGCATTGGCCGGGTCGCACCGGCATCTGTTCGGCGTTATTTTTTGGTACGTCGTGTTGCCGGGGCCGACCGGTGCAATCCTCTATCGCATCGCCGCCTATCTCCACGGTCGGTGGGGTGGGGTGGAGGAACCTGAGTTCGGGCGATTTGGCTGGTTCGCGCGCGAAGCGTTCTACCTGATCGATTGGATTCCGGCCCGATTGGCGGCGATTGCGTTTGCGATCGTCGGCAATTTCGAGGACGCTATTTATTGTTGGCGCGCCCAGGCGGAGCGTTGGGAAGATCGCTTGTTGGGCGTGGTACTGGCGAGCGGTGCCGGTGCGATCGGTGTCAGGCTTGGCAATCCCTTGCCCGCCGAGGATGGTAGTGTCATCGACCGGCCCGAGCTTGGCACTGGCGACGACCCCGACGCGCCCGCCCTCGATTCAACCGTTGGCTTGCTGTGGCGGGCACTCGTGCTATGGCTCGCGGCGATTCTCATCGTCACGATTATTCGCGTGCTTTCGTAGGTAGGGTTCGGACGCAGGCGTGCAGCCGTCTGCTTCACGCGCCGTGTGGTCCGGCCAGGAGCCGCAGCAGTTGCGCGTAACGCCGGGCGTGAATGTGCCCATTGGTGACTGCGAGTTTGATCGCGCACTCGGGTTCCGAGACGTGGCCGCAATCATTGAAGCGGCAGCGTGCCTCGAGGCTGCGGATCTCCGGAAATCCGCGCGCAATGTGCAGTGCGTCAAGATGGGCCAGCCCGAATTCCTGAATGCCGGGGCAATCGATAATGCTGGAGCGCTCATCGAGTCGATAGAGCCGACTGGCCGTGGTGGCATGCCGGCCGCTATCGAGAAAGTGCGAGATCTCCCTGGTAACCGCGGCCGCGTCGGGAATCAGCGCATTGACGACGGTGGACTTGCCCATGCCCGATTGCCCGAGAAATGCGGTGAGATGACCAAGCAGGGCAGCACGCAAGAGGGATACATCTTTCTTGGCGGACATTTCGATGATCGGGTAGCCGGCCGCCTTGAAGGGCGCAAGTTGTTGTCGAGCGGTATCGGTGGTCGGCAAATCGATCTTGTTGAGGACGATGAGGCACGCGATACCTTGATCTTCGGCGGCAACCAGTGCGCGCGCCACGAGCTCGTC
>CAMDRJ010000199.1 GCA_945906755.1 Klebsiella pneumoniae
AATTTGGCAGTCCTGCTTCTGCAAACCAATTATTAGAGGTCCCCTTTAATCAAACGAAGAAGAAACCCTGCTAAGCACGTAGGAGCACCACACCTCGCAACCCAATGCAGACCGCAAACGAAGGCCTACCATCCGGTTCACCCCCTGCAGATCGATTCTGTTCAGTGACCGGGCCAAGAAAATCGCCACCCGCCCTGTATCGACTCGTCACAGCCGCGCATATCGGTCACTCTTATGCTGCGACGCCGAGAAGCTCGTCGGACATTTAGAACCCATTCAGGAGCCAAACGCGTCATTATCCCTTCGCAAGAATCGATAAGGACCTCGCACTCATGTATCAACCGCACATGCGATTGCATTGTCACTGAGTGTCTTACACGCCGAAAAGATCATTGCACCCCACGAAAACTCTGGCTACGATAGCGGTGTCGAATCAAACGAGCGAGCGCCACGTCCAACAGGTGATGCCCTGAGGGATCCTGGCAAAGCAACAAGACAAGAGTAATGGTCGCAAATTGACTACTGGCAGATTACTAATGCGGATCGCGATGGAGTAAAAACACATGGCGACCCGATTACGCGACGGCACGGTTCTTGAAACTAAAAAGGCCAAGGTCAAACCGCCGCCGCTGTTCAAGGTGATCCTGTTAAATGATGACTACACGCCGATGGAATTTGTCGTCGTGGTGCTGCAAACGTTCTTTGGCCTGACTCGAGAGCAGGCCACGCAAGTGATGTTGAAAGTGCACCGGGAAGGCATGGGCGTGTGTGGTGTCTACCCAAAGGACATCGCCACAACGAAGGTTGAGCAAGTTGCTGCATATGCGCGGAAACACCAGCATCCGTTGCAGTGCGTGATGGAGGAAACATGATCGCCCAGGAACTCGAAGTAAGTCTGCATATGGCGTTTGTCGAAGCGCGCCAGAAGCGCCACGAATTCATCACCGTGGAGCATCTGCTGCTCGCGCTGCTCGACAATCCCACAGCCGCGGAAGTGCTCCGTGCCTGTGCGGCCAATGTGGACGACTTGCGAAAAGAGCTGACTGAATTTATCAACGCGCACACGCCGACCGTCGCGGGTTCCGAAGAAATCGATACGCAGCCCACGCTCGGCTTCCAACGGGTCATCCAGCGTGCCATCCTGCATGTGCAGTCTTCCGGCAAGAAGGAAGTAACCGGCGCCAACGTGCTGGTCGCAATATTCGGCGAAAAGGATTCGCACGCGGTGTACTTCCTGCACCAACAAGGCGTCACCCGCCTCGATGTGGTCAACTACATTTCACACGGCATCACCAAATCGCCGCAACCGCAGAATCAGCCGAAGACCGATCAGGAACCCGAAGAACAGCAGGAAGCCCAGAACTCAGGCGGCGCACTCGAATCCTATACGGTCAATTTGAATGCCCAGGCCCTGGCCGGCAAAATTGATCCGCTGATTGGCCGCGATCGTGAACTTGAGCGCGTCATTCAAACGCTGTGCCGGCGTCGCAAGAACAATCCGCTGCTCGTGGGCGAAGCCGGTGTCGGCAAGACCGCGATTGCGGAAGGGTTGGCGCGTCGGATCGTTGAGAACGAAATCCCGGACATTCTCGCCAAATCAGTCGTCTACTCGCTCGACATGGGCGCCTTGCTCGCCGGTACGAAATACCGCGGCGATTTCGAGCAAAGACTCAAGGCCGTTCTCAAGCAGTTGCTCGATAACCCGAACGCGATCCTCTTCATCGATGAAATCCACACCCTCATTGGCGCCGGCGCAGCGTCCGGTGGCACCTTGGATGCGTCCAATTTGCTAAAGCCGGCCTTAAGTACCGGCCAGCTGAAATGCATCGGCGCGACCACCTACAACGAGTACCGCGGCGTGTTCGAAAAAGATCACGCGCTGTCACGGCGCTTCCAAAAGGTCGAGGTCAACGAGCCCTCGGTGAGTGAGACGATCGAAATTCTCCGCGGGCTCAAGTCGCGCTTCGAGGCACATCATGGCGTCAAGTACAGCGCCGGCGCGCTGACCTCAGCGGCCGAACTTGCCGCCCGTTACATTACCGACCGCCATCTGCCGGACAAGGCGATCGATGTGATCGACGAGGCCGGCGCCTCGCAGCGAATCCTGCCAAAGTCCAAGCAGAAACGAATCATCGGCAAGCAAGAGGTCGAAGAGGTCATCGCCAAAATCGCGCGCATTCCGCCGCAGACCGTGTCGACCGATGATCGCACCGCATTGAAGAGCCTCGATCGAGATCTTCGCGCCGTCGTATATGGGCAAGATCGCGCGATCGATGCGCTGGTGGCCGCGATCCGGACCGCCCGCGCCGGTCTTGGCAATCCGCAGAAACCGATTGGGTCCTTCCTTTTCTCCGGCCCGACCGGCGTTGGCAAAACCGAGGTGGCGAAACAGCTTGCGTATTGCCTTGGCATCGAGTTGATTCGCTTCGATATGTCCGAGTACATGGAACGGCACGCCGTGTCGCGCTTGATCGGTGCGCCACCTGGCTACGTCGGCTTTGATCAAGGCGGTCTACTCACCGAAGCGATCACGAAGAAGCCCTATGCGGTCTTGCTGCTCGATGAGATCGAGAAAGCGCATTCGGACATCTTCAACATCCTGTTGCAGGTGATGGACCATGGCACGCTCACCGACAACAATGGTCGGAAGGCGGATTTCAGAAACGTCATTATCGTCATGACGACCAATGCCGGCGCCGAAAGCCTCAATCGGAACATCATGGGCTTTACCGCGAAAAAAGAAGTCGGCGACGAGATGGTGGAAATCAAGCGGCTCTTTACGCCTGAGTTTCGTAACCGCCTCGATGCAACGATTTCATTCCAATCGCTTACACACGAGATCATTCTGCGCGTCGTCGACAAGTTTCTCATGCAGTTGGAAGAACAACTCCATGAGAAGAAAGTCGATGTGGCCTTCACCGAGAAATTGCGCGCGTTCCTGGCACTCAAGGGGTTCGATCCGTTGATGGGCGCGCGCCCGATGTCGCGGCTGATCCAAGACACCATCCGGCGCGCCTTGGCAGACGAACTGTTGTTCGGACGCCTGGCCAACGGCGGCAAGGTCACGGTCGATCTGGATGCCGAGGACAAAGTCATCCTTAGCTTCAGCGAAGAGCAGCCTTCTTCCTCGGTTGCCGAAACGGAAGCCTAGCGCGGTCTCCGGCAGGACAGTGTCCTGCCGCGTCGCATTTGCAAGCCGGACTTCGCAAGCCTTCATGCAAACGCGATAATATGCGCATGCAATGCGTCCCGTGCCGTGTCGACTGATTTCGATGCAGCGCGGCGTAAATGTTCGTGATTCATACGATTCAATCAAATCCAAAAAATCAGGAGACGCTCTCCATGAAACTGCTTGCTCTATGCGCGCTCGCGCTGCTTCCACTTAGCAGTGTTGCGCAGGTCTCCGATCCAAATCTAGCCCGCAACCTCGCCGCAACGTGCGCGAACTGCCATGGCACCGATGGCCGTAGCGCGGGCGGCATCGCCTCCTTGGCAGGTGTGCCGCGAGCCCAAATTGTTGAGCGCATGAAAGAGTTCAAGGACGGCAAGCGTCCCGCCACCATCATGCATCAGATCGCAAAGGGCTATTCGGATCCACAAATCGAACTGATGGCGGGCTTCTTTGCCGCGCAGAAGAAATAGAGGGCGGCATGCAATCACTGATGAGAAGACGAGAATTCCTGCGCCTCGTTGGCGCCACCGCAACCACCGGCGCATTGGCTGCGTGTGCGACCGAACCCGCAGTGCCCGCAAAGCCGATAGGACGGGTCATTGTGATTGGCGGCGGCTATGGCGGCGCCACCGCGGCCCGATATCTTCGCAAATGGAGCAACGGCGCGGTGCAGGTCTTCCTGATCGATCGTGATCCGACCTTCGTGTCCTGCCCGCTGTCCAATCTTGTTTTGGGCGGCAGCCGGAACATGGACTACATCACGCGCAGCCGCGCCAAGTTGCGGGAAGACGGCATCCAAGTCCTGCAGGACCAGGTGACCGGTATCGATCGCGCCAAGAAAACCGTCCAGCTCACCAAGATCCAGGACCTCCAATACGATCGTCTGGTGGTTTCGCCGGGCGTTGATTTCATGTACGACCAAATTCCGGGCCTCAACAATGCCGAGGCGCAGAAGCAGATTCTGCATGCCTGGAAGGCAGGCCCCGAAACCTTGGCGCTTCGTGCACAACTCGAAGCCATGCCAGATGGCGGCGTGTTTGTGATGTCGATCCCGCGCGCGCCGTATCGCTGCCCACCCGGACCTTATGAGCGTGCCTGCCAGGTCGCCAGTTACTTCAAGAAAGCCAAGCCGCGCTCCAAGGTGCTCATTCTCGATGCCAATGAAGATGTGGTATCGAAGGCCGCGCTCTTCAAAGGCGCCTGGAACAATCTCTACAAAGGGATTATCGAATACCGGAACAACGCCGAGGCAAAAGACGTCGATGTCGCAGGACGGCTCATCGTCACCGACTTCGACAAGATCAAGGGCGACGTGCTGAACGTGATTCCACCGATGCGCGCGGCCGACATCGCCCGAACATCCGGGCTCATCACCGCCAACAATCGCTGGTGCGGCGTCAATTGGCAGACGACGCAATCAGACGTCGATCCCAATATCTACATCCTGGGCGATGCGACGATGAGTGCGCCCGCCATGCCGAAGTCAGGGCATATGGCCAACCAGCATGCCAAGGTTGCTGCGGCCGCGATCATCAATTCGCTCACTGGTTTGCCGCCCAATCCGGAACCGGTGGTGATGAATACCTGCTACAGCTTTGTTAGCGACACTGACGTGATCCATGTCGCATCAGTGCACCGCTGGGATGCCGAAAAGAAAACGCTCTCGACCGTGCCAGGCTCGGGCGGCGTATCGACCGGACCAACTGCGCTGGAAGGCGACTATGCGCATGCCTGGGCGCAGAATATCTGGAACGACATGCTCGGGTAGAGGCGGCCGTGTAGCTGACCGTCCTGGTCACCGATCAGGACGGCAGCATGCGCGCCATATGCGCAATGAGTTGGCGCGCAAGCTCGATTTTCGGCGCGCGCGGCAGCACATGCTGTCCGCTGTCATCAAACAGCGTGAGCGCATTGTCATCGCGCCCAAAGGCCTCTTGGGCAAGATTGGCGGCCAATAGCGGGATCTTCTTTTTCTGACGCTTTTCCTGGGCGTAGGTGACGAGATGTTCGCTTTCGGCGGCGAACCCGACACAGAACGGTGCATCCTTGCGCGCAGCGACCGTCCCCAGAATATCGGGATTCAACGCGAGTTCGATAGTCGGCTGCGAACCGTCCTTCTTCAGCTTATGGGTGACCTTGTTGGCGACGTGATAATCGGCCACCGCAGCCACCGCGATGAAGACATCGCAGGCATCCACCCGCTCCATCACCGCATCGAACATCTCTTGCGCCGAGACCACCGGCACCCGGTTGACCCCACGTGGAACCGGCACGGCCGTGACGCCGGAGACGATGGTGACTGCCGCTCCCGCTTCGATCGCCGCCTGCGCGACCGCGTGGCCCATCTTGCCGGAACTCAGATTGGTAATGCCGCGCACCGTGTCGATCGCTTCGAAGGTTGGGCCCGCGGTAATGATGACGCGCTTGCCACTGAGTACCTTCGGATAGAAGGATCGCTCCACGTCCTCGACGATTTCCTCAGGCTCCAGCATGCGGCCCATGCCGATCTCACCGCACGCCTGATCGCCCGCATCCGGCCCCAGCACAAATACGCCGTCCGTTCGCAGCGTGGCGGCATTGCGCTGCGTGGCGGCGTTCTCCCACATCTGGCGATTCATCGCCGGAACCACATACAACGGACACTCACGGGCCAGGCAAATCGTGGACGCGAGATCATCCGCAAGCCCAGTGGCAATCTTCGCCATGAAATCGGCGGTGGCCGGTGCGACGACGATGAGATCGCGATCGCGCGACAGCTCGATGTGGCCCATGTTGTCCGGCACGCGCGCATCCCACATGTCGGTGTAGACCGGATTGCCCGAGAGCGCCTGCATCGTCACCGCGGTGATAAAGCGCTCGGCGGCCACGGTCATGACGACCCGAACGTCAGCGCCCGCCTTCTTCAATAGCCGTACCAGGATCGCCGACTTGTAGGCGGCAATCCCGCCAGTGACGATCAACAGGATCTTCTTGCCCGGATAGCCCGTCATGGAGAGCTGTGGTTCAATCGATGGAGAGGCGCGGATTCTACGCGAATCATGCGCGCATCCAAGCTGTTGGCGGCAGACGGGATCACAGGATATGGGGATTAGTAAGTGGCCACTCGGTGAGCGCCCGCGCGAGCGCCTCCGCACGCACGGCGCAGGCGTTCTGTCGGATGCCGAGTTGCTGGCGATTTTTCTGCGTACCGGCGTCCCCGGCAAAAGCGCGGTTGAGCTTGGGCAGGAACTGCTGACGAAATTTGGCGGAATCAACGGGGCGTTTGCAGCGAGCTTGGCAGAATTCAGCTCGATTCCGGGACTTGGTCCAGCCAAATATGCGCAATTTCAGGCCGCGATCGAGCTCGCCAGACGGGCGCTTGGCGAGTCGGTCCGAACGCGTGATGTGCTCGATTCGCCGCAATCGGTCCGCGATTATCTGCGCCTTGGGCTCGGGCATCGGCCGTACGAAGCGTTTGTCGTGCTGTTTCTCGACGCCCAAAATCGCGTGATCGTCGCCGAAGAGCTGTTTCGGGGCACCTTGACGCAAACCAGCGTCTATCCACGCGAGATCGTGCGTGCGGCCCTCAAGCACAACGCGGCCGCGGTGATCGTCGCCCACAACCATCCATCCGGTGTCGCCGAACCGAGCCAGGCCGATCGCCTGCTCACCACCGCACTGCGTCGAGCCCTCGAATTGGTCGATGTCCGGGTGCTGGACCATTTGATCGTCGCCGGACCCGAGGTACTATCGTTCGCCGAGCGTGGTCTGCTGTGAGGCGCTCGTCCGTCGCCGGACCATGAACCACTGACGAATCAGCGGCTTGGCGTGGGTCGCCAATAATCGCCTCGCCTGCGGTCGGCAATCGATCGAGGACGCTTGATTTCTAAGTGCTTTTTCACTAGCATTGCGCCCTTCCTCTGGCGGAGCATCCGAACATGGCACGCGTTTGCCAAATCACCGGTAAGAAACCCATCGTCGGCCATAACGTGTCGCACGCGAACAACAAGACCAAGCGTCGTTTTCTCCCGAACCTGCAATATCGTCGGTTTTGGCTGGAGAGCGAAAAGCGTTGGATCCGTATGCGGATTTCAATGGCCGCCCTGCGCACGATCGACAAGAAGGGCATCGAAGTTGTGCTGGCGAACCTGCAAGCCACCGGCAAGCCGTAATGATTCGTTGAACAAGGGGGCTCACCCCCTCGTAACTCCCCGAGAAATATGGTCACGCTGATTGCGCGAGATAACTTAATCAGCGTTTCCCTAGGAAAACACTGAGCGAGGCAAACCATGCGCGAAAAAATCAAACTCGAGTCGACCGCCGGCACCGGCCATTTCTACACGACCAATAAGAACAAGCGAACGACGCCCGACAAGATCGAAGTCAAGAAATACGATCCGAAGGCAAGAAAGCATGTGATCTATCGGGAAACCAAGCTGAAGTAGTTCGGTCGCGGTACCACCCAAGCAAAAGAGCCCTGCGATTGCAGGGCTCTTTGCATTTCCAAAGCTGCTAACCCGCGAATGGCGGGCTTGCGGCCCTTATCTCAAGCGTAGCAGCGCAGCCGTCCAGCGAATTCAACCAGCGGCGTCACGCCGCTTGCCTCGGCGCGATGGCACCACTCCTGGAGCTGTCGCAGCAACTGCTCCCGGGTGGCGGTCGAGCGGGCCCAGATGTCGCCAAGCTCATGACGCATGGAACGCACGGTCTGCAGCGCACTCGATTTGTTCATGAGTTCGGCCAAGCGCGGGCGGACTCCCTCCGGCACGTCTCGATCATCGCGACCTAACCAATGCTTCAGGCCGTGCAGCAACTTCGCATCATGCGGCGCCATGGCGCGGAGCCGCTCGATCTCCTGCTGATAGGTTTTCTTGAGCGATAGCGCATAGTTCGACAGCACATCGTATCGATGGGTGATGACCGATTGCAGGGTCTCAAAATCGATGGCCGATTTCGGGGCGACAAAACGCGGCGTCGAGGCGACCTTCTTGACCTGCGCCAAACCGAAGAACTGCATCACCGAAATATAGAGCCAACCGATATCGAACTCGTACCACTGGCTCGACAACTTGGCCGAGGTGGCATGGGCGTGGTGATTGTTGTGGAGTTCTTCGCCACCGATCAGGATGCCCCAGGGCACGATGTTACGACTGGCGTCGGCCGTGCCGAAGTTGCGATATCCCCAGAAATGACCGACGCCGTTGATGACGCCTGCGGCCCATAACGGAATCCAAAGAATCTGCGTAATGAAAATCAGCGCCCCAGGAATGAGTCCAAACAGCATCAAATCAATGATCGCCATGATCACAACGCCTGCGAACGAGTGTTTCGCGTAGACATTGCGCTCGAGCCAGTCATCGGGTGTGCCATGGCCGAATCGCTCGATAATGTCGCGATCGCGCGAGGCCTTGTGGTACAGCACGACGCCGCCAAACAGCACGCGGTTGAGTCCATGTACCTGCGGACTATGCGGATCTTCGGGCGTCTCAACACGGGCATGATGCTTGCGATGCACCGCGGCCCACTCCTTGGTGACTTGGCCGGTGGTCAACCACATCCATAGTCGAAAGAAGTGCGAAACGATCGGATGCAGGTCGAGCGCACGATGCGCCTGGCAT
>CAMDRJ010000200.1 GCA_945906755.1 Klebsiella pneumoniae
GAGTCGCACCGGTTCCGCCGTAGCAGTGCCGCGGCAAAGACACGCATCAAGGCGCGCGAGCAGACGCGCAAGAGCCCTCCACAAACCCCGCCGCACGATGCGGTCTGAGCGATCGCGCGCGTGGGAAGCCGCTTCGGGCTACGCCCTTCGCAGCTTCCCACGCGCAAGTACATCGACCGAAAAGGAGATCAACCACCACCGACTCGTCCTATACTTATCCACAATTGGCCGCGCCGACCGCGGCCTCCCTTCCCTGGTCAATATTCAATCGGCATAGGTGGTCAATATTCGGTCGGCCGGGACAACTACCGGCGCTATCGGCTTTTTCAACTCGGGGTACGCGGCTTTCTCTGCAACGCCATTCACGGTGCGTTAGGGAATCCCTGAACAAGGGGGCTCGCCCCCTCGTAACTCCCAGAAAATATGGACACGCTGATTGCGCGAGATAGCTTAATCAGCGTTTCCATAGCCGACGCTGCGTCGTCCGCGAACTTGCCGCACCGGTGCGCCTGGTCAATGCGAATGATTGCGGATCATCGTGTCGGCCTAATGCAAAGCGCCATCGGCGTGTACCGATGGCGTCATCGCCTTTCGACCACGCTCAATGGCGGGGCGATTTTGCGCCGGGACCGGATTGAATCATAATCCGGTGCGGCCGCTACGGCCGAGGTTGCAGCCATTGCCGTGACAGGCACCATGGCGAGCGGAACAAACAATCATTTCGGCACGACGGCTTCCGGCACTGCTCGCCCACGTGGCAGGCAACCCGGCACCCCGCGTTCAAGGAGCAAACGATGGCGGAAATTCTCGGTCTTGGCCTTTCGCACTATCCTCCCCTTTGCCTACCCGATACCGACATGTCGGGGATCTTGCGCTGGACGCTGAAAGATCCCGGCATTCCGGAAGCTAAGAAAGATCCGGCGAACTGGCCCACCGCCATGCGCACCGAATGGAGTGATGATTTCGGTACGCGGGCCGCTACACAACATCGTAAAGACATGGTCGCCGGTTTCGATCGCGTACGCGCCGCGCTCGATGCGTTCAAGCCCGACGTCGTGTTGATCTGGGGCGACGATCAATATGAAAATTTCCGCGAAGACATCATCCCGCCCTTCGCCGTCTGTGCCTATGGCGATCTCGATCTCAGGCCGTGGAGGCATGCAGAAGCCTCATCGATGATGAAAGGCAAGGCCAATGCCTGGGGCGAAGATGAATCGCTGCACTACCGCCTAAAGGGGCGGCCCGACATCGCCAAGCATCTCGTCGCCGGGCTGATGGATGAAGGCATCGATATCGCCTATGCGTACAAACCCCTCCATCATTCGAGCGTCGCGCATGCCTTCACCAATGCGATTCTCTATCTCGACTATCACCGCCAAGGCTACGAGCATCCGACTATCTGCTTTCCGGTCAATTGCTATGGCCGGCGTGTCATTTCCGCGAAAGGCTTTCTCACCAAGATCAACGATCCGATCGATTTCGATCCGCCATCGCCCTCACCGAAGCGCTTTATGGAAGTCGGTGCGGCGACCGCGCGCGTGCTGCGCAAAAGCCCCTGGCGTGTGGCGATGATTGCATCGTCCAGCTGGTCGCATGCGTTTCTGGTCGACAAGACATGGCGCCTGCAACCCGATACCGCGACCGATCGGCGCCTTTATCAAGCGCTGCAGGAAAACGACTTTGCCTACTGGCGCGCGCGGCCGCTCGCCGAGATCGAAGATGCCGGACAACAGGAAGTGTTGAACTGGTTCGTGCTGGCCGGCGCGATGGAAGCGCTCGGCGCGAAGCTCGACTGGAGCAGCATGACCGAGACGCACATCTTCAATTCCAACAAGGTGTTTGGCGCTTATAAGGTGGCCTAAACGACGCTCACCACCCGGTTCTTGCCGGCACGCTTCGCCTCGTACATCGCACCATCAGCCCGTGCGATGACGCTTTCCAGTGACTCATCCTCGCCCTTCGTCACGATCCCGGCAGAGAAGGTGATGGACGTCTCGCTGCCATCCCATTGCAAGGGACGCGCGGCGAGATCACTTAGAACGCGGTTGATCGCGACGGCGCCGGCCGCGGCGTCGGCCTCTGGTATCCTTGACCAGATCAGCGAGCACCTCGGCGAGATCGGTCAGATTCTTGCCGCTGCGAATGCTTTCCGAATAATGTGCAAGCCGTGTCGAAAATTCCCCCGTCGAGACCGTCACCGTACCGAGGCGCTCGATGAAGACCGCCATCATGTTGCGAATCGCCGTGTTGGTTTCCTCAATTCGCGTGCGAATCGAGGTTTGCCGATAACCGAACTCCTTCAAAGCGCGTTCGGCCTCGCTGAGGGACTTCGATGAAAGTTTCGCACCAAGCGCGCCTTGAATACGGTCAACTTCTTTTTGCACCCATTGGTCACCGGGTACCAGATCGCCTACGTTGTCGAGCAGGAGCATCAGCAACTCATGCAAGTTGCGGATCGTTGCTTCCGGTCCTTCGCCACGCAGTTCGAGCTTCAACCACAGGTTCTTCAGCTTCGCTGCTACGTCGTTTACCTTGGCAGGCGCGTCGGCCATTTCGGTCAGCGCGACCAGCGCTTTCCATTGCTCCACGTTGTCATTGGGGAAACCGGAGCGCTCATCGATCAGATAGTCGATGGTTTTCCGGAATAGGTCTTTGAGCGCGAGAATCGTTTCATGCGCCACCGTGCCCTTCTCGGGCGCCGCCGGCACGATCGCCGATGGCGGTGGCGTCTGCGGCTTAGGCGGTGCTGCCGTGTCTTGCAGCAGCACTTTGAAACCGCGCCGCACCGCTTCCCAATCGGCTTTCCCGAGCGCCTCGGTAATCGCTTTGGCAGCACTCGATCGCAGCGGATCATCGCGGATATCGCGCGCGATCGCTTCGAGCACAGCCCACACCGGCAGCACCTCACCCAGCTTGACCTGGGCCGCTTCGGCATAGAACCTTGCGTAATTGTCTGGCGTCGGTGCGGCTTTACGCAGCGCAAGTTGCTTGAACGCGGAACGCGCGATAGTGGCCGGATCGGCTTGCGTGGTTTGGGTCATGGGAGCATTCATCAATTGGATGGACTTCGTCTTCCATCGTAATCGCGGAACGGCGTCAGAAAAGCGCCGATTAGGCTCGCGAACCGCATGCATTTCAGACGAACCAAGCACCGATCGAACAACTGATGGCACACTCCGCGGATGTAATCGTCCGGCCCGTCCGGGCTCACTGACTCGAATGCATTCATGACAACGACGCCCGCCGCTGCCGCCCCGCTGATACAACTGGACAACGTGCATAAGCAATTCGCCAACGGAACGCTGGCGCTACGCGGCATGTCGATCACGATTGGCGAGCATGCCTTCGTGAGCTTTGTCGGACCGTCCGGTTGCGGCAAGAGCACCGCCCTGCGGCTGATTGCGGGGCTGACTGAACCGTCAGCCGGACAAATCATTCGGCACGCGAGCCTAACCCACGACAATTCGATCGGCTTTGTCTTTCAAGAGCCCACCCTCATGCCATGGACGACAGTCACCGACAACATCTACTTGCCGTTACGCGTGCAAGGAATTAAGCGTCGTCAAGCAAAGCCTGCAATTGATGAAGTGCTCGACATGGTCGGACTTGGCGCCTTCCGCGACGCTTATCCGCGCGAGTTATCGGGCGGGATGAAGATGCGGGTCTCGATTGCACGAGCGCTCGTTACCCAACCCAAGCTACTGCTGATGGATGAACCCTTCGCGGCGTTGGATGAGATGACGCGCTTCAAACTGAACGACGACCTGCTTGCGCTATGGGAACGCAATCGATGGACCGTCATCTTCGTTACGCACAGCGTCTATGAGTCCGCGTATTTATCGAGCCGCGTAGTCGTGATGGCGCCACGCCCTGGACGTGTGATTGCCGATCTCGCGCTGGATGCCACCTATCCACGCGGCGAGGCCTACCGCACCTCGACTGCGTATGGCAGCTATTGCCGAGCCATCAGCCAACAACTTCACCATGCGGGCGCAGTCCATGTCTGAGTCCGACCCGCCCGCACTCAATCTGGCACAGGGTCGGCGCGCACGGATCGATCGTGCCTTGCAGATGGTGGTGCCGATGATCGTCTTGCTCGCGGCGCTACTGGCATGGGAGGCCATCGTGCGGATCAATCAGATACCGCATTACATTATTCCCGCACCGAGCCTGGTCGCGCAAACGCTGATCAAGGAATGGCACTCTCTTGCACCCTCGCTTTGGTTCACGCTGGAACTCACTTTTGCGGCCCTCGCCTTGGCGACGCTGGGCGGCGTGCTGCTCGCAATCGTGTTGTCGATGTCACGTTGGGCGGAACTCGCCTTCTTGCCGTTCGCCGTGATCCTGCAGGTGACGCCTATCGTTGCGATTGCACCACTCATCATGATTTACGTGGATAGCACCTTCGGCGCGTTACTCATTTGCGCGTGGATTGTCGCGTTCTTCCCTATCCTGTCGAACACGATCATCGGCTTACGAAGTGCCGACCACAATCTGCGCGATCTGTTTCAGCTTTATCGAGCGAGTCCGTTGCAGCGCATGCGATGGCTCCTCATACCGAGCAGCCTGCCGTATTTTCTTGGTGGCCTCAAAATTGCTGGGGGTTTGGCATTGATCGGCGCGGTGGTTGCCGAATTTGTCGCCGGTGCGGCCGGCAAGAACACCGGACTCGCCTCCCGCGTGCTGGAAGCGAGTTTCCGAACCGAAATTCCACGCATGTTCGCCGCCTTGGTATTGATTTGTCTGTGCGGGGTGCTGATCTATCTCTTGTTCAACGGGCTCTCCCGTTTGCTGCTGGGCCGCTGGCATGAGAGCGAACTGAAAGGTGATCGATAGTTGACGAAAGTTGTCGAACGGCAACAGATGGCCGGGTCTATGCTGGCGTAGGGCGGCGCGGTAGCATTTGCCCCATACCTGAGACGGAAGGAGGGAGCGTGATGAAGCCAGGCGTTCGCAGTGTGGTGGTCGCAGCGGCCCTTTGCATCGCGGGCGGCGTGATGGCGCAAGACAAGGTGAGCTTCGGCACCAATTGGCGTGCGCAAGGCGCGCATGGCGGCTTCTATCAAGCCCTGACCGATGGCACCTACAAGCGACTAGGGCTCGATGTCGACATCGTGCAAGGCGGCCCGCAAGTCAACAATCGCCCACTCCTTGCGGCCGGCAAACTCGATCTGCTGATGGCGGGCAACCTCCTACATTCGTTCGACAATGTGAAGAACGGCATCCCGACCATCGTGGTGGCCGCCTTCTTCCAGCGCGATCCGCAGATTTTGATGGTGCATGACGGTGCGTACCCGAACTTCGGCGCCTTGAAGAGCGCCAAAAACATCCTCATCGCCAAAGATGGTCAATTCAGCTTTTGGCAATGGCTCAAATCGGAACACGGCTTTCGTGATGAGCAATTGCGTCCCTACACCTTCAATCTTGGGCCCTGGCTCAACGACAAGGCGATGGTGCAACAGGGTTACGCGACCGCCGAACCGATTTCGGCAAGCGCACAAGGCGCCAAGCCTCTCGTGTTTATGCTGGCCGATCACGGTTGGAACACCTACAGCACCACAGTCGAAGCGCGCACCGAGTTCGTCCGCACCAAACCGGAGGTCGTGCGACGCTTCGTCGAGGGCTCGATTGCGGGCTGGGTGAACTACTTATACGGCGACCGGAAGGCCACCAACGCCGCGATCCGCAGAATCAATCCAGACCTTTCCGAAGAAGTCATCGAGGGCGAAGTAAAGCGCATGCTGGATCTTCGTATCGTCGATTCGGGCGATGCACTCACCAAAGGCATCGGCGCGATCGACCTGGCGCGCGTACGGAGCTTTCACGACAGCATGGTGAAGGCGGGTCTCTACAAGCAAGGCGAGGTCAATGTAACGAAGGTCGCGACCGACCAATTCGTTAACAAGGGCGTGGGGCTCGACATCAAGAAAAAACTAGGTCGGTAGTTGCCGTGCGCGGTACCCTTCGCCCGGTATCACTTCGCCGCCGCGGGCCCGTTCTTCACGAGATCTTCCGGATCAACGAGATCGCGGACGGTAAGTCCGTTCAATGATTTGCTGATGCCTGCTTCCAACGCCGCCGCGATCTTGTCGACCACGGTGTTGACCGGAAGATTGTCCGGATTCACATAGCGGCCTTCGCCTAAGTCGCGCACGACCTCGATGACATCGGCAACCAAGGTGGAGCTGACGTCACGTGCGGGCAGATACAAAGGTGGATCATCATTGGTCTGCGCGAGCAGCTCAGCGTTCTCCAGGCCACGCACCACATCGTTGATCGCGGAGGGCGGGATATCGAGCGCTTCGCTGAGCGCGGCCACCGACCACGGCCGCCAGCCATTGAGATGATGCATCGCGATGAGGCCGGTCACCACCAGCGCCAACCGCTCGCCCATCCGATTGCTAACCCGCCAATCGGCGCTCTGCGTCGAGATATGTCCAGGATGCTGTGAATAGAAGGCAATGCTCGCGCCAAGCAGCACGATGAACCAACTGACGTAGACCCATAGCATGAACAAGATCAAGACGGCAAAGCCGGAATAGATCGCTGCATACGATTTCGATCCGGTCACGACGATCGAAAATACCAGGCCCGCAAAGTCCCACATGGCACCGGCAATCACACCACCCAGTAGTGCCGCGCCAAAACGCACCCGCGCGTTGGGAATAAACGAATAGATGAAGGTAAGCGCGATGATGACGACCAAAGGTGGGGTCAACCGACCAATCCAGAATTCGATTTCACCGTACGAACCCATCCCGATCAGATGTTTCACGAGGTCCTGATTCATGACGACCGTGGCGGTCGCCAGCGCGAGGAAGAGCAAAATCGGACCGACCAGCACCACGCTGATATAGCGCACGAATTGCTCGGCGATACCGCGCGCATACTTGATCCGCCAGATCACATTGAAGGACTCTTCGATCTGTTGAACGAGGGCGACCGCGGTATAGAGAAGAAAGCCAAAGCCTACGGTGCCAAGCATGCCGGCATCGGTTGCACTGATGAACCCGACGATCTTGTGGGTCACCTCCGCGCCGTCTGCGCCAAGCGGTGCAAGCAGCTTCGACAGGATCGGCTCAAGCTGGTGATGCACGCCAAAGGCCTTGAGCACCGAGAAACTAAGAGCAAGCATCGGCACCACCGATACCAGCGTGACATACGCAAGACTCATCGCGCGCGCATTGAGGTCACCGGCCCACAGATCGCGGATCAGCGTGAGAACAAGCCGAATCAACCCAAGCATGCGCGCCCGCCAAGTGGGCAGTGCGGCGAGCCGCGGCCCCCATACGGCATCCCTGAATTTATCGAGCAGTGAATCGCGCGGTGACGCCATGAACAATGCTTTCCTTCGGTTCGCTCATTGAGATTCAGCGAACATCACGCAGGAAGGCTGCCGATCATGCTGCCGCCTTCAAGTTAGCGTTCTGCCGCCATCGACAGGGATAACGATTCCCGTTGCCGCCTTGAGCATGGTTGCGATGGCGACAACCGCCTGCCCGATCTCTTCCGGATGGATGGCCCGTTGCAGCGGAGTCGCCGCAACATATCGTTCCAGCCAAGCCGGATCAAACGTGTTGGTGAATTCGGTCTTTACCAGTCCGGGCGACAACGACACCACCCGGATTTTCGGCGCCAACGCGCGCGCCAGCGACCTCGTCATATTATCGAGCGCCGCCTTCGATGCACAGTACATGACGTTACTTCCGAGCGCGAGCTGAGCGGAAATCGAGGAGATGTTCACGACCAGCCCATCATCATGCCGCGCCAGCAGGCCGCGCAGAGCCCGCACCGTCGCAAAAGACCCGCGCACATTGGTCGTGAGGATCGTATCGATCAGCGCATCGTCTAACGCATCGAGATCATGATGCGCCACGAACTTGGTCGCACCATGCGAATTCACCAGGATGTCGCAGCGGCCATAGATGCGATCGATCGCCTCGGCGAGTTCTTGCAAGCCCACGCTTTGCGTGACGGGCGCGCGCAACGCTTCGTGCCTTTGATTGGTACACGGCAGCGATTGAGCGAGCTGATTCGCCGCGCTGGCAGAGGCGTTGTAGCCAACCACTACATTCGCCCCGCAGGCAGCGAGCGTCTTGCAGATCGCCGAGCCGATCCCGCCCGCACCACCGGTCACCAGTGCCACTTTTCCATCGAGTCGTCGCATCGCATACCCGTCTTGTAGCGAGGGGAAGCGCCACCTCACGCGTCAAACACGGCTTGCATTCTGCAACAGGAAGGGCGAAGGGGCGCATGCGGCATCCAATCCCGCAATCTGCACTAAGATCGCGCTCCTCTCCCACCTAATTGCCAAGCAGCCCATGAAATTCGGCGTCTTCGATCATCTCGACCATAGCGGCCGTCCCTTGCATGAATTTTTCGAGCACCGGCTGCGGCTGATCGAAACCTATGAGCGACTCGGCTTCCTCGCCTATCACACCGCCGAGCATCATGCGACGCCACTTGGCATGGCCCCATCACCAAGCCTGTTGCATGCAGCGATCGCGCAGCGCACCAAGCGCATCCGGTTTGGCCCGCTTGTATACACGCTGAATTTGTACCATCCGCTGCGTCTGGCCGAAGAGATCTGCATGCTCGATCACATG
>CAMDRJ010000201.1 GCA_945906755.1 Klebsiella pneumoniae
CAGACCTTGGCATTGGTCGGAGAATCAGGCTGTGGCAAGACGACCGTCGGCAAATCGATCGTGCGGCTCATTGCGCCCACCGCCGGCAGTATCGCGATCAATGGCGTTGATCTTACTCACCTTGGCGGCAGCGCATTGCGGGAGCGTCGGGCGGACTTCCAGATAATTTTTCAGGATCCCTTCGCCTCGTTGAATCCGCGTATGCGGATCGAGGATCTGCTGATGGAAGGCATGCTGACCCTTGGCGTCCAGGCGGATCAAGCGGCGCGGAGTGCTCGGATCGATCAACTGCTTGACCAGGTGGGATTGCCGAAGGCGGCACGCGGGCGCTATCCGCATGAATTTTCGGGTGGCCAGCGGCAACGGATCGCGATCGCCCGAGCACTCGCGGTAAATCCAAAGCTCATCATCTGCGATGAGCCGACCAGCGCGCTCGATGTATCGGTGCAGGCGCAGATTCTCAATGTCTTTGCGGAGCTACAGCGGGAACTGGGCGTCGCGTACCTGTTTATTACCCACAATCTGGCCGTCGTCGAATATCTGGCCTATCGTGTCGCGGTGATGTATCTCGGGCGAATCGTGGAAGAGGGCGAAGCGAGCAGCGTGCTAAGGAAGCCCAAGCATCCTTATACCCAGCTGCTGTTGTCGGCCGTGCCGCGATTGGATGGTCTGACCCGCCGCGGCGAAATCATCGGCGAATCCCCTTCACCGATTGCACCGCCGCCCGGCTGTCATTTTCATCCACGCTGCATCCATGCGCGGGAAATCTGCCGCGGCAGCTATCCACCGGCCATAGCGGTCGACGGCGACGCGACGCACCAGGCTGCGTGTTTCGGGTACTAGCGGTATTGCGTTGACTCGCCGAACGCCATCGAGGCGGTCAGCGTGCGGCCTTATCGATTCGCGACGTTGACCGCGCTGGCGGGCTTGCGAACCGGGCCGACCGGACTGGCCGTCGAACGCTGGGTATTGGCACTCTTGGGCGCTGGCGCGCGCGCCGGGGCGGCGGCTTGTTGAACGATCACGGCTTGACCGGCGACCAAGGCAGCACCACCATTCCAGCTTTGCAGATCCATGATGCGGACACGATAGCGGGTCGCGATGGCTTGCCACGTTTCGCCCGCTTGTACGACATGCTTCACCATGCGTGGTGCGAACTCGGCCGAAATCGTTGCCGGCGCTTTGAACAGCGTTGCAAGCGGCGCGGGTGCACTGGCGCCGGAAGGCACCAGCAAGCGCGCATCCATTTGCAGACGACCCGTGCCGCGCACGCCATTGACCTGTTTGAGCTGGTCAAGGCTGATCTTATGATTCGCGGCAATCTCTTCGAGGCGCTCGCCTTTTTGTGCGTGGTAAATGCGCCATGCGGAAAGCGGCTTGTCATGCCCAGCCAGGTTCGTAGCGTAGGTGGTTAGACGGTCCGCGGGCAGCACTAGAACCATTGCCTTGGACGAGGAGGCCACCGGACGATTGTGGCCTGGATTCAATGCGATCAAGTCTTCGACCGACATCTCCGCCAAGCGCGCGGCCAGCACGAGATCGATGTCTTCGCTGAGGGTGACGGTGGCGAAATAGGGTTCGTTTGGAATTGGGTCGAGCAGGATGCCGAACTTTTCAGGATTGGCGATGATATTTTTCAGCGCCTGCAGACGCGGCACGTAGTGCTTGGTTTCCAGCGGCAGGCGCAGATTGGAAAAATCCATCGGCTTACCTAGGCGCCGGTTGTATTCGACCATGCGCGCAACACCCCATTCCCCGAAATTGTAGGACGCCAACGCGAGATGCCAGTCGCCATGCATCTCATAGATTTTTTGCAGGTAATCGAGCGCCGCGCCGGTGGAGGCGACGACATCGCGCCGTGCGTCATACCACCAGTCCTGCTCAAGGTTGTATTCGCGACCGGTCGAGGGGATGAACTGCCACAGTCCGGATGCGTGGGCGCGCGAGTAGGCCATCGGATTGAACGCGCTTTCCACCATTGGCAGCAGCGCAAGTTCGGTCGGCATGCCGCGTCGCTCAATTTCCTCGACGATATGAAACATGTATTTGCGGCTGCGCTCGACCAGGAGCTTCACCATCTGCGGACGCGCCATATATTCCTGCTGCCGCAACTTGACGAGCTTCGAATCGAGATCTGGCATGGCAAACCCGACCCGGATTCGCTGCCAGAGGTCGGCATGCTGGGCGGCAACTTTGCCTGCTTGATGAGGGCTGCCTGCTGCCTCGCTAGTCCCCAGGGCCGGTTGCGCAGAATCGCCGGCGCTTTCCGGTAGGGCGTGCAGGTCGCCCGCTGGAACGGCCAGCGGCAGGAGCCGATCGGTGGCGGTGGAAGCCAGCTGATCGCGCACCAGCGCATCCGCCGGCTGTGACGCGATGGTGGTGGCGGCGGTCTCTGCACCTCGCTCGAGCACAGTAGCAGTCTGCGCCAGCGCGGGGATCGCCAGCATACTTGCGATCGCCAGCCCAAGGGCCCGCTCGATGATGCGGGCTTCTCGCGGCTGTTGGTGCAGTCTTGGCGTCGTCATCAGTATTCCGATCCCTGCATAATCAATCGATTGTAATTGTCAGCTGGCGTCAGTGGCAAATGCAATCCACGATGCTGCAACAACCTACGTTTATACGCAGTTTATTGCCGTTCAGCCCTGCGTCCGGCTCCAACCTCGCTTGTGTCGCCCGGCCGAGCCCCTGCGGCCATCAAACTACTGAGCAGTACGATATCTTGCTAGCATCGAACTGACTGTCATATTACGTTGCCGTGTCGGGACCGGTCTGCACGGCAGCGGCTACCATCACCCCAAGCCGACTCATGCAATGTCGGTGCGTTCGGCCGTTTGGAATAGCCGTTGATCCGCGGATTGCGTCGAAAGTGTTTCAGTTGCCGCGTTGAGCGTGCCAAAATGCGCGTTGCGACATCGCATCACCAAGCAGATTGATAAGACGTACTGTCCAGCTCCAATAACCATTGCGCCGAATGCCCCGAATCGTCCTTGAGCCTTTGCAAAAGTCGACCATCGCCGATTGGTTTGAGAGCGATACCGGTCGCTATACGCTCGCCTGGGAGCGCACGCAGATCGACCTCGCGGTGGAAGATGTCTTCGGCTTTAACGCTGTACAACTAGGCGCCCCGTCGGTGGATTTCTTACGGGCGAATCGGATGCCCTCCCGATTTTCGATTGGTCCCGGACCTGGATGCACCATCCGATCGTCGTTTACGCACTTACCGATCGCCTCGCATAGCGTTGATCTCCTGGTGCTGCCACACGTCTTGGAATTCTGCGAGGATCCCCATCAGGTGCTCCGCGAAGTCGAGCGGGTGCTGACGCCAGAAGGCCAGATCGTCATCACCGGATTCAATCCGATCAGTCTTTGGGGCATGTCGAGGCTGCTCGCCGGCCGGCGCCATGAGTGGCCGTGGCGGGGCGAATTCATCGGGCTGCTGCGCTTGCGCGACTGGTTGAAGCTGCTTGGCTTTGAGCTAAACGGCGGTAAATTTGGCTGTTACGCGCCACCTTTCAAGACGGAAAAGTGGTTGCGGCGGTTTCGCTTTCTCGAACGAGCGGGCGATCGGTGGTGGCCGATCGTCGGCGGCGTATACGTCGTGCGCGCGGTGAAGCGCACGGTCGGTATGCGCCTAGTCACGCCGGCATGGTGGTCGCGCCGCAGTCAACCGAGCGCACTTGCCGCAGTGACCCGGCGAACCGGCTGGGGAACCGATTTCCAGCCGAAGCGCCACCGGACGCCGGCATTGCGCCTCGTGCCGGGTACGACGATGCCGCGGGTTGGTGCGACCGTCCCGTCCGGCATTGCCAGCACCGCGCGAAGTGATGACACAGAAGCCACATAAAGGTCAATCGGCGACGGACGCGGCGGTCGTTGACACAGTCCAAATCTACACCGATGGTGCGTGCAAAGGGAATCCCGGACCGGGCGGCTGGGGTGCGTTGCTCGCGTTTGGTGACAATGAGCGCGAGCTGTTCGGCGGCGAGCCCGAGACGACCAACAACCGCATGGAGCTGACCGCGGTGATCGAGGCGCTCGGCGCGCTCAAGCGGCGCTGTCGCGTCGAGCTCTACACCGACTCGCAATACGTGATGAACGGCATCCAAGAGTGGCTGCCAAATTGGAAGCGACGCGGCTGGAAGACCTCGGCGAATAAGCCCGTTAAGAACGTCGATCTTTGGGAGCGCCTCGACGCCGCGGTGAACGCCCATGCAGTCCATTGGCATTGGGTGCGGGGTCACGACGGACATGTCGGCAACGAGCGGGCTGATGCGCTGGCGAATCAGGGTGTTGACCAACTCCGCGCCGGTCGCGGCGGATAAACGTAGAAGGAGCAGTGCTTGCGGCAGATCGTGTTGGACACCGAAACCACAGGCTTGAGTGCGAGCCTTGGCGATCGCATCGTCGAAATCGGCGCGGTTGAGATGGTCAACCGCCGCCTGACTGGGAATCACTTTCATCGTTACGTCAATCCCGAACGCAAGGTCGAAGCGGGGGCGCTGCGCGTCCATGGACTCACCGACGATTTCCTCAGCGACAAACCAAAATTCGCTGAGGTTGCCGCCGCGCTACTGGATTTCATTCGTGGCGGTGAGCTGGTGATCCACAATGCACCGTTTGACGTCGAGTTTCTGAATGCCGAACTCGCACGGATGAAAAAAGGTGTCGTGGCGGATCATTGCGCCGGGGTGTTCGATACGCTGGTGCACGCCCGCGAGTTGCATCCTGGGCGCAAGAACTCGCTCGATGCGCTCTGCGAGCGCTATGCGATCAGCAACGCGCATCGCAAACTGCATGGCGCCTTGCTCGATGCGGAGTTGCTGGCCGAGGTGTATTTGGCGATGACCCGCGGCCAGGATTCATTGGCCATTGAGATGGGTGGTGCCACCAACGCGGGTGAGGCGATTCGGCGAGCGGCCCGGCCGAATGGGCCATTGATGGTGCGAACGGCGAGCGATAGCGAGCATGCGGAGCATGTGAAGATGCTGGAAGTCATTCAAAAAGAAAGCCGCGGGCGTTGCGTCTGGCTGGCTGCGCCCGTCACGCCGAGCTAGCGCTTGGCGCGCGCTTTCGCGCGAAAAATTGGCGAGGGTTTCGCCCCTTATACTAGGAACCTTGTTCATTTATTTGTCGCCCGCTCACTATGGCTACGCAAGGTCTCAATCCGTATGACGTCCATCTCGACAAAAACCCGGCCAATTTTGCGGCGCTGTCGCCGGTCAATTTTCTCGCGCGTACCGCTGACGTTTATCCCGATCGCATCGCGGTCATTCATGGTGCGCGGCGATTTACCTGGGCTGAGACGCATGCGCGCAGTCTGCGACTGGCCAATGCGCTAGCGAAAGCAGGCATTGGAACGGGCGACACGGTTGCGGCTGTGCTCGCCAATACGCCCGAGATGTACGAAGCACACTTCGGTGTGCCGATGACCGGTGCGGTGTTAAACGCCATCAACACCCGCCTCGATGCCGAGGCGATCGCCTTCATGCTCAATCACGGCGAGGCGCAAGTCGTGCTCGTCGATCGCGAGTTTTCAGGCGTGGTGAAGGCGGCAATCGCACAGTCAGGCCGCTCGATGCTGGTGATCGATGTCGATGATCCGGAGTATGCGGGCCCTGGCGAACGGATTGGGTCCACCACCTACGAGCAGTTTCTGGCCAACGCCGAACCGAGCTTTGATTGGCGCGGTCCAGCCGACGAATGGGACGCGATTGCGCTCAATTACACCTCGGGCACCACCGGCAACCCGAAAGGGGTGGTGTACTCCCATCGCGGAACGTATCTGAATTCGCTTGGCAACATCGTCACCTGGGGCATGCCGCATCATCCGGTGTACCTCTGGACGCTGCCGATGTTTCACTGCAATGGCTGGTGCTTTACCTGGTCGATCGCCGCGCATGCCGGAACCAACATTTGTCTTCGCAAAGTCGATGCCGGCTTGATTTTCAAGTTGATACGCGAACACCAGGTGACGCACTACTGCGGCGCACCGATTGTCCACTCGACCCTGGTCAATGCGCCGGTTGAACTACGCAAAGGCATCAATCACAAGGTCGCAGCATTTGTGGCCGGTGCGGCGCCACCCGCTTCGATGATCGAAAGCATGGAAGAGATGGGGTTTGATCTCACCCATGTCTACGGTCTCACCGAAGTGGTGGGGCCCGCCGCCGTGTGCGCCAAGCAGGATGCCTGGGCAGCACTCGATGTCTCCAAGCGCGCCGAGCGCAATGGCAGGCAGGGCGTGCGCTATGTCGTCGAAGACGGCATGACGGTGATGGATCCAGCCACTATGAAAGAAGTACCGCGCGATGGCGAAACCATGGGCGAGATCATGTTTCGCGGCAACATCTCGATGAAGGGCTACCTCAAGAATCCCAAAGCCACCGACGAAGCGTTCGCGGGCGGCTGGTTCCATTCGGGCGATCTGGCGGTGCTGCATGCCGATGGCTATGTGAAGATCAAGGATCGCTCCAAGGACATCATCATCTCCGGCGGCGAGAACATCTCATCGATCGAAGTGGAAGATGTGCTGTATCGACATCCGGCGGTGCTCGCATGCGCCGTGGTGGCCAAACCTGATCCCAAGTGGGGTGAAACGCCTTGCGCCTTCGTCGAGTTAAAGGCCGGCGCAACGCTCACCGAAGTGGAAATCATTGAGTTTTGCCGGCAACATCTCGCCCGCTTTAAAGTGCCGCGCGCCGTGGTGTTTGGCGAAGTGCCGAAAACGTCCACCGGCAAAATCCAAAAATTCCCATTGCGGGAACGTGCCAAATCAACATCGGCGATCGATGTATGAGCTCGCATCCCCAACGATCCGCCATGCCTGAATTGCCTCGAGGAGTCGCGCGATGAATGCCACTATGCAGGCCGCAGTCGATCAACCCTATGTGCTCCGTTCCGATCATGACGGCATCGCGACCGTCACGCTGAATCGCGGTGACCGACTTAATCCGCTGTCGATGGCGATGTTGGACGGGATACAACAGACCTTAGACAAAATCGCGCAGGACTCGACTGTCAAGGTGGTGGTGCTCGCCGGCGGCGGCAAGCATTTCTGTGCCGGACACGACTTGCGCGAAATGCGCACCAATCCGACCAAAGCATGGCAGGCCGAGCTTTTCAGCCGTTGCAGCAAGATGATGCTGACCATCACCCGCATGCCGCAGCCTGTCATCGCGCGCATTCAAGGTGTGGCGGTGGCGGCCGGTTGCCAATTGGTGTCGATGTGCGATCTGGCGGTCGCCTCGGAAAATGCCCAATTCGCGCTACCTGGCATCAAGAGCGGCATCTTCTGCACCACCCCTGGGGTTGGTGTGGCGCGCAATGTTGCACGCAAACATGCGATGGAAATGCTGCTCACCGGCGATGTGATCGATGCCAAGACCGCCGAGCGTTTTGCGCTGATCAATCATGTCGTACCGCTCGCCGAACTCGATGCCGCGATCGATCGTCTCGCAAAGAAAATCACCGCCCATAGCGGCGCAGTGGTCGGCATGGGTAAGTCGTACTTCTACAAGCAAATCGAAATGGGCTTGGCAGGCGCCTATGATTTGGCGGCCGATGGCATGGCCTGCAACATGATGCTGGAAGACGCAGGCGAGGGGATTGATGCGTTCCTCGCCAAGCGCACGCCCAATTGGCGTGATCGGTAGCCTATGGCTGACAAGATGACTATCCCCGCGCTTCAGCAATTGAAGCGCGACGGGCGCAAGATCGTCGGCGTGGTGGCCTGGGACTACCAGATGGCCAGGATCGTCGATCGCGCGGGCGTTGATATTGTCTCGGTCGGCGACTCGGTCGGTGTCAATCTATGGGGTCATTCGCATCCTTTGGAGGTTACCTTCGAGGAGATGCTGATCGTCGCCAAAGCGGTCCGACGCGGCGTGACGCGCGCACTTGTGAGCTGCGATTTTCCGTTCGGCCCGTTACAGGAAGGCACCGATTCGGCATTGCGCGCGGCGATTCGGCTGGTGAAAGAAGCAGGCGTCGATATGATCAAGCTGGATGGGGCGCCCGACTATCCGGATGCGGTGCGCGCTTTGATCCGCGCCGGCATTCCGGTCTTTGGTCAATTTGGTGTCACGCCGCAAACCGCACTGCAGTACGGCATTCAATACAGCGCCCAATCTTCCAGTGCCGCGCAGATTCCGGCGGCGATGACAGCGAAGTTCGTGGCCGAAGCGAAGCTACTGGAAGCAGCCGGTGCCTCGTTGCTTGACTTCACCAACTCCGGGCCAATAGTTGGGGCCGCGGTGGCGGCCGCGGTCAGCATTCCGGTGGTAGGCGGTTTTGGCGGTGGCCCGTGGCTTGATGGCCGCATCCGCATGGCGCATGCCGCCATCGGCTATGGTGCGGCAGCGATCGATTCGAC
>CAMDRJ010000202.1 GCA_945906755.1 Klebsiella pneumoniae
GCCGCGGAGCAGGGGCCCCAGCGGGGATGCGACCGGCGGTGCGCGGCCGAGCACCGGAGCTTGCATGAGAAGGTGATCCGATGAGCGCTCCTCTCGCAAAAGTCGAGATCGACGGCAAGCAAGTCGAGGTGGCCGTGCGAGCCGCGGAGCAGGGGCCCCAGCGGGGATGCGACCGGCGGTGCGCGGCCGGGCACCGGGCATCGCATGGAATGGTGACCCAATGAGCGCGCCTCTCGCAAAAATAGAAATCGACGGCAAGCAAGTCGAGGTGGCCGTGCGAGCCGCGGAGCAGGGGCCCCAGCGGGGATGCGACCGGCGGTGCGCGGCCGAGCACCGGAGCTTGCATGAGAAGGTGATCCGATGAGCGCTCCTCTCGCAAAAGTCGAGATCGACGGTAAGCTCGTTGAGGTGCCCGTGGGTAGCATGGTCATGGAGGCCGCCAATAAGCTCGGTCTCTATGTCCCGCATTTCTGCTATCACAGCAAGCTGACCATCGCGGCGAATTGCCGCATGTGCCTCGTCGAAATCGAAAAGGCGCCCAAGCCGATGCCGGCCTGCGCCACGCCGGTGACCGATGGCATGAAAGTCCACACGCAATCTGCCAAGGCAAAGCAAGCGCAGAACGGCGTGATGGAGTTGCTCCTCATCAACCATCCGCTCGATTGCCCGATCTGCGATCAAGGCGGCGAATGCCAACTGCAGGATCTTGCGGTGGGTTACGGCGGTAGCGGTTCACGCTTCGATGAAGACAAGCGCGTCGTGCCGCGTAAGGAGCTCGGGCCCTTGGTGGCCGCTGAAGAGATGTCCCGTTGCATCCAATGCACGCGCTGTGTGCGCTTCGGGCAGGAAATCGCCGGCGTCATGGAACTTGGCATGATCGGGCGCGGCGAACACGCAGAAATCGTTTCGTTTGTCGGGCGTAGTGTCGACTCCGAATTGTCGGGCAACATGATTGACATCTGTCCGGTAGGCGCGCTCACCTCCAAACCCTTTCGTTATTCCGCCCGCACCTGGGAACTGTCACGCCGCAAGACCATCGCGCCGCACGATAGTCTTGGCTCCAACCTCGTGGTGCAGGTGAAGCAGAATCGCGTGATGCGGGTGCTGCCGCTGGAAAACGATGATGTCAACGAATGCTGGATTTCCGATCGCGATCGCTTTTCCTACGAGGCACTCAACTCCGATCAGCGCTTAGCCAAGCCAATGGTGCGGGAAGGCACCGGATGGCGTGAAGTGGACTGGCAGGTTGCGCTTGTTCTGGTAGCCGAGCGCCTGCGCAAGATCGTCGACGAACAAGGCGCCACCGCGATCGGCGCATTGGCGAGTCCGAGCGCGACGCTTGAAGAAATGCATCTGCTTGGCAAGGTGATGCGCGGGCTTGGCAGCGAGAACATCGATTTCCGTTTGCGTCAGCGCGATTTCAGCGCAGCCGGCAAGACAAGCGGTGCGCCGTGGCTTGGCATGAAGGTAAGCGAGATTGCCGACCTGGATGCCGTGCTGGTGATCGGTTCGTTCCTGCGTAAGGATCATCCGCTGCTCGCGAGTCGTTTCCGGCAAGCCGCCAAGCGTGGACAGCAATTGCACCTGCTGCACATCGCCGCCGACAATCCGCTGATCGATCGCGTCAATCGCGTCGTGGTGGCGCCAAGTGAGTTGCCCTATACGCTCGCATCCATCGCGCGGGCGGTGTTCGAGGTGAAAGAGCAGGCTGTTCCCGACGTTTTGCGCGAAGTCGTCGTCAGCGAAGCGGCACGCACGATCGCCAAGAGCCTCGCGCGCGGCAAGAAGATTGGCGTGTTCCTTGGCAACACCGCGCAACAACACGACAGCGCAACGCAACTACATGTTCTGGCGCAGATGATTGCCGGTGCGTGTGAGGGTCGGTTGGGATTTTTCGGTGAAGCCGCCAATAGTGTGGGCGGTTATCTTGCCGGTTGTGTGCCCGGCGCGGGTGGGTTGAACGCGCATGACATGCTGGCGCAACCCCGTAGCGCTTACCTGCTATTGAACTGCGAACCGGAACTCGATTCGCACAATGGCCGGCAGGCCGCGGCGGCGATGCGCAAGGCGCAGTTCGTTGTCGCGCTGACGCCGTTCCAAACGTCGGCCACCGAATACGCCCACGTAATCTTGCCGATCACGCCGTTTAGCGAGACCTCCGGAACCTTTGTGAACACCGAAGGCCGCATGCAAAGTTTCAACGCCGTGGTGCGCCCGCTTGGTGACGCGCGACCGGCTTGGAAAGTACTTCGCGTGCTGGGCAATGCCCTCGACCTGCGCGGCTTCGACCAGGACGCGAGCGAAGCGGTCCGCGACGAAGTTGGTCAAGCCGATGCTCTGGCTGCGCGCCTGTCGAATGCGATCGCAGGCGTTCCGCTAAAGCAGGCGCGCGGCGCGGTGCTACAGAATGGTTCGCTCGAACGCGTGACCGATGTGCCGATCTACTGCGCCGATGGCTTGGTCCGACGTGCACCCTCGTTGCAAGAGACCGCCGATGCGCGCGCGCCACGTGCGTTGATGTCGACCGCCACGCTGCAAAAGCTCGGGCTCAGTGCTGGTGCCAAAGTCCGCGTCAAACAAGAAGGTGGCGAAGCAACGCTCGATGTCGCGATTGAAGAGGATCTCGCGCTAAATTGCGTGCGGGTGGCCGCGGGACATTCGCTGACTGCGGGGTTGGGCGCAATGAGCGGGACGGTTACGGTGGAGCACGTCGGATGATCGAAACGCTCGACCTGCTTGCGCAATCCTTCCCCTGGGCATTCACCGCCGGGAAAACGCTCTTTTTTATTGCGCTCATCGTTTTGCCTCTGTTGATCTGCGTGGCCTATCTCACGCTTGCCGAGCGCAAAGTCATCGGCTGGATGCAGATTCGGGTTGGCCCGAATCGCGTCGGCCCTTGGGGTCTGATTCAGCCGCTCGCCGATATGGTCAAGCTGCTGACGAAAGAAATCGTCATCCCGACCGGCGCCAACAAAACGCTCTTCATCCTTGCGCCGGTGCTGTCATTGATGCCGGCGTTCGCCGCTTGGGCGGTGATTCCGTTCTCACCCGAACTCGTGCTCGCCGATGTCAATGCGGGGCTCCTGTATGTCATGGCCATCACCTCGATGGGGGTGTACGGCGTCATCATTGCCGGATGGGCGTCCAATTCAAAATATGCATTCCTAGGTGCGATGCGTTCGGCCGCACAGATCGTGGCCTATGAAATCGCGATGGGCTTTGCGTTGGTCTGTGTGCTCTTGGTCGCGCAAAGCCTGAACCTTTCTGACATCGTGAACGGGCAGGGCAGGGGGCAGTTTGCCGACAAGGGCGTGTCGATCCTGTCGTGGAACTGGATTCCGCTGTTCCCGATGTTTCTTGTCTATTTCATCGCGGCGGTGGCCGAGACCAATCGCGCACCGTTCGATGTGGCCGAAGGCGAATCTGAGATCGTGGCGGGCTTTCATGTCGAATATTCGGGCATGACGTTCGCGGTGTTTTTCCTCGCGGAATACGCGAATATGATTCTCGTTTCCACCTTGGCCGCACTCATGTTCCTAGGCGGCTGGTTGCCGCCGTTCGATTCAGCGTTCACGCATGCGGTGCCGCCGATCATCTGGCTTGCGCTGAAGGTGGGTTTCCTGTTGTTCCTGTTCCTTTGGTTCCGCGCGACGTTTCCGCGCTATCGCTATGACCAGATCATGCGTCTTGGCTGGAAGGTCTTCATTCCGTTGACGATCATATGGCTGGTTGTGGTCGCCGCCTGGATCCAAACGCCGTACAACATTTGGCGCAGCTAACATGTTCGTAAAGATCGTCGATTTCCTTAAGACCTTCCTGCTGCTTGAGCTGGCCAAGGGGCTATGGCTGACCGGCCGGCATCTGTTCAAGCGCAAGATCACCGTGCAGTATCCGGAAGAGAAGACGCCGCAAAGTCCGCGCTTTCGCGGTCTGCATGCACTGCGTCGCTATCCGAATGGCGAGGAGCGTTGCATCGCTTGTAAATTGTGCGAAGCAGTGTGCCCGGCGCTGGCCATCACCATCGAATCGGAGCAGCGCGCCGATGGTACCCGGCGCACGACCCGCTACGACATCGATCTCACCAAGTGCATCTTTTGCGGCTTCTGCGAAGAATCGTGCCCGGTCGACTCGATCGTCGAAACACGTATCTTCGAATATCACGGCGAGAAGCGGGGCGACTTGTACTACACGAAAGAAATGCTGTTGGCGGTCGGCGATCGCTACGAACAGCAAATCGCGAAAGACCGCGCCGACGACGCGCAGTACCGATAAGAATGATGGACGTGTTTCCCTTCTCCCTTCCCCCTTCTCCCTTCGCGCGTTAGCCAATGGGCTTCGAAACCATCCTCTTCTGGGCGTTTTCCGTTGTGCTGGTGGCAGCGGCGCTGGCGGTGATTCTGCTGCGCAATCCGGTCCATGCCGCACTCGCGTTAGTCCTCGCGTTCGTCACCGCGGCCGCCCACTGGATGTTGCTGCGGGCCGAGTTTCTGGCGATTACGCTTGTCCTGGTCTATGTCGGCGCGGTGATGGTGTTGTTCCTGTTCGTCGTGATGATGCTCGATGTCAATGTCGATCGGCTGCGCGAAGGGTTCATGAAATTTCTCGCGGCCGGCCTCTTGGTCGGTGGATTGATGGTCGCCGAAATGGTCGCGGTGTTCGTGAATGCGAAGTTTTTCAGCGCCGAACGACTCCCCGCGCCACCTGATCCCGGTCGCGGTTACAGCAATACCAAGGAACTCGGTCGCGTCCTCTACACCGACTACGTCTACCCGTTTGAATTGGCCGCCGTGCTGCTATTGGTGGCCATCATTGCCGCCATCGCGCTCACGATGCGAAAGCGCAAGGACTCGAAATTTCAAGATCCCGCCGAGCAGGTTGCGGTGCGTCGAGAAGATCGCATCCGGATCGTCTCGATGCCCGCCGAGAAAAAGGGCGAATCATGACGACCCGCCTGACCAACACGACGAATCATCCATAACCGCATGCTCTCCCTCTCTCATTTCCTCGTGCTGGGTGCGGTGCTGTTTGCGATCAGCATCGTTGGCATCTTCCTTAATCGGAAGAACGTGATCATTTTGCTCATGGCAATCGAATTGATGCTGCTCGCGGTGAACATGAACTTTGTGGCGTTCTCCCATTTTATGGGTGACATCGCAGGCCAAGTCTTCGTGTTTTTCATACTGACCGTGGCGGCGGCGGAATCAGCAATAGGGCTTGCCATTCTGGTGGTGCTGTTTCGTAATCTGCGCACCATCAATGTGGATGATCTGAACGAGTTGAAGGGCTGAGATGGCAAGCAACAAACTCCTCTTGCTGATCATTCCGCTCGCGCCACTGTTGGGCGCGATCATTGCGGGACTGTTCTGTCGAGTGCTTGGCAACAAAGCCGCGCATCGCGTCACCATTCTCGGGGTTGCGGTGTCCGCCGTGCTGTCCCTCATGGTGGCCTGGGATGTCTTCGCAACCGGCAGCACCTTCAACGAGTCGCTTTACACCTGGTCGCTAATCGGCGAAGTAAGACTTGAGGTCGGCTTCCTGATCGACCGGCTCACCGCGATCATGCTGGTTGTGGTGACCTCGGTGTCGCTCTTGGTGCACATCTACACCATCGGTTACATGGATGGCGATCCGGGCTACAACCGGTTCTTCTCGTACATCTCGCTTTTCACCTTCTCGATGTTGATGCTCGTGATGAGTAACAACTTCCTGCAGCTTTTCTTCGGTTGGGAAGCGGTCGGGCTGGTCTCGTATCTATTGATCGGCTTCTGGTACACGCGCGAAACCGCGATCTACGCCAACCTGAAGGCGTTCCTCGTCAATCGTGTTGGCGACTTCGGTTTCCTGCTCGGGATTGGGCTCGTGCTCGCGCATTTCGGCACGCTCGATTACGCCGAGGTGTTTGCGCAGGCCGATTCTCTCAAGGACTCGACCATCGAATTGTTTCCCGGCGCGCCCTGGCTGGTGCTGACCGTCATTTGCATCTGCCTTTTCATCGGCGCCATGGGCAAATCCGCGCAGTTTCCGTTGCATGTGTGGCTGCCCGATTCGATGGAAGGGCCGACACCGATCTCCGCGTTGATTCATGCGGCGACGATGGTGACCGCCGGTATCTTCATGGTCGCGCGCATGTCGCCGATCTTCGAGCTGTCCACCACCGCGTTGTCGGTGGTGATGATCGTTGGTGCGATTACCGCGTTCTTCATGGCGCTCATTGCGGTCGTGGTCTACGACATCAAGCGCGTGGTCGCCTATTCGACGCTTTCGCAGCTTGGCTATATGACGATGGCCCTAGGCGCTTCGGGCTATTCCGCCGCGATCTTTCATCTGTTCACGCATGCGTTCTTCAAGGCTGCGCTGTTCCTCGGCGCAGGTTCGGTGATCATCGCGATGCATCATGAGCAGGACATGCGCAAGATGGGTGGCCTCAGAAAATACATGCCGCTCACCTATCTCACTGTCCTCATCGGTGCCTGGGCGAATGCGGGTTTGCCGCCGTTTGCGGGATTCTTCTCCAAGGAATCCATCGTGGAAGTGCTGCACCACTCAACCACCCCCGGTGCCGGCATCGCCTATGCAGCCGCGGTTGCCGGGGTCTTCATCGGCGCGATTTATTCCTTCCGTCTAGTGTTCTTTGCCTTCCATGGCAAGGAGCGGATGGACGCCCACACCCGCGAGCATTTGCATGAGTCGCCGTGGGTGGTGACCTTCCCACTGTTGACGCTGGCGGCAATGTCGATCTGCGCAGGTTGGCTGGTCGGTACCGTCGTGCATGGCGATTACTTCGGCAGCGCGATTTATGTCGGGGCTGATCATCCATGGGTCGCCGCGCTCGCAAAAGACTTCCATGGTGTCGTCGGCATGATGCTGCATGGCTTTGGAACCTTGCCGTTGTGGCTTGCCATCGCAGGCGTGGCGCTCACCTGGTACCTCTATATTGTGCGGCCAGACCTACCAGGTGCAATCCGCGAACGTCTCGGCGGGTTCGTCCGGGTGCTGGAAGACAAGTACGGGCTCGATCGCTTCAATGACTGGTTCTTTGCCGGCGGCGCCCGATCGCTTGGCAACAGCCTCTGGCAGCGTGGTGATGTGAAGATCATCGATGGCATCGTCGTCAATGGCTCGGCCCGCTTCATCGGCTGGCTCGCGACGGTGGTGCGTGAACTGCAGACCGGCCGGATCTATCACTATGCCTTCAGCATGATCATCGGTGCACTCGTTCTCGTGTCGGTCTGGCGGTATGTGCTGCCGCATTTCGCTCGCGGGTAGGAACTCAACATGTCCGTTCACGCTCCCTCGCACGCCACACCCGGCGCACCCATCGTATCCAGCCTAAAGGGCGGGCAAAGCTGGTTCCTATTGGGCGCCGCGCTCATCATTCTCTCGCTCTTATTCTGCGTGGCAACGACCGGCGCAAAAGCCGGCGGACCTACCTGGCTGAGTTTGTCCATCTGGGTGCCTATCCTTGCCGGCGTGATCGTCATGTCCATTGGCGATGACAAGAATCGGGTGCTCGCACGCCAGATTGCCTTGATCGGTGCGGTTGCCGGTTGGCTGGTGACGATTCCGCTCTATGCAGGCTTCTCTTCGGCCTCGGTGGAGATGCAGTTTGTCGAATTCATGCCGTGGATCGAGCGCTTCCAAATCAACTACCACCTCGGTGTCGACGGCATATCGCTGATCTTCATCTTGCTCAATGCGTTCGTGACGGTGCTGGTGGTGATCGCCGGCTGGGAAGTCATTGAATCGCGCGTGTCGCAGTACATGGCGGCATTCCTCATGATGTCTGGGCTCATGAATGGCGTATTCAGCTCACTCGATGCGGCCTTGTTCTATGTGTTCTTCGAGGCCACGCTGATTCCGATGTATCTGGTGATCGGCATATGGGGTGGCCCCAATCGCGTCTATGCCGCCTTCAAGTTTTTCCTCTTCACATTGTTGGGATCGCTGCTGTTTCTGATCGCGCTGATTTATCTCTACACCGAAGCGGGTGGGAGTTTTTCGATTCTCGACTTTCATACGCTGCCGATCTCAGGCGCTGCACAAATCTGGCTGTTCTTCGCTTTCTTTGCGGCATTCTCGGTGAAGGTGCCGATGTGGCCGGTCCATACCTGGCTGCCCGATGCGCATGTGGAAGCACCCACTGGTGGCTCGGCGGTGCTGGCGGCGATCATGTTGAAGCTGGGCGCCTACGGCTTTATCCGCTTTTCACTGCCGATCCTGCCTGATGCGAGCCGGGAGTTGGCGGGATTCATGATTACGCTGTCGCTGATCGCGGTGGTGTAC
>CAMDRJ010000203.1 GCA_945906755.1 Klebsiella pneumoniae
AGCGCTGGCCAGCGCGGCACGCACAGCCGGAATTGAAAAACTGGTGCTCGTCACCCTCATCGGCGCCGATGCGAATTCGCCGGTGGAAATTTTGCGTCGATTGGGTCAAGTCGAGCGCGCCGTGCGTGAGAGCGGCGTGGCTCACGTCATTCTCCGTTGTGCCCCATTCATGCAGAGCCTGCGATTCTTCATGCAGGTTGAGGAATGGTCGCTCGCCCTTTCCGGCCCCTTTCGCGATGCGTACTTTCACTGGATCGATGCGCGCGATGTCGGCGATATCGTCGCGTCGCTCCTCCAGGGCCCGCTCGACAACACGGTAAAGCAACTGTGCGGGCCCGAGCCGCTTAATTTCGATGCGATTGCGGCCATTCTGTGCGATTGCGCCAAGTGTGATTGCGCGTTCAATGATCTCTCCGCACCGCAGGCCCAAGGAGTCCTCGAGGGGGCAGGCATCAGCAGCGAAAACGCGCGCGCTTTAGTCGAATATTGGGACTACATCGTTTCTGGCGTGGTCAGCACCACACCGTGCGATACGGCACGTAAACTGCTTGGGCACCCGCTGCGTACGCTTGCGCAATGCGCGCCGACCATCATCCCGCGTCGTGATTCCCTTAGGGAATCGCGGATCTAGGCGTTAAAGCCACAAATCGCCGGCAATAGATCGCTGATCGATCCCGGCATCACCGCATCGGCGATCGCATCGAAAGGCGTCGGCTGCGCGTTCATGATGACCACGCGCGCACCGGCATCCTTGGCCATTGGCACCGCGCCTGCCACCGGATACACCTGAAGCGTCGAGCCGATCGCAAGAAAGCAATCCGCCTCTTGCGACACCTGCATCGCACGTTGGATCACCTCGGGAACGAGTGCCTGCCCAAATGAAATCGTGTCGCTCTTCAAAATACCGCCGCATGAACGACAAGGCGGATCGTGCTCCCCAGCCCTGACGCGCGCCAGCGCCTTTTCCATTGGTGCGCGTTCACCGCATTGCCAGCACATCACACGACGCATCGTGCCGTGGACTTCGATCACCCGTTCGCGCGAGTTGCCGGCGATCTGATGCAACTCGTCGATGTTTTGCGTGATGAGCGCATGCAGCTTGCCGCGCCGCTCCAGCTCAACCAATGCGAGATGTCCACGATTTGGTTTGGCCGTCCATGCGGTGTGTTCCAAGCGCGCTTGCCATGAAGCCTTGCGTACTTCCGGTTCGGCGAGATAGTTCTGAATCGTCGATTGCTTTTCGGCCACCGGGTTCTTGGTCCACACACCCTGCGGTCCGCGGAAATCAGGAATACCCGAATCGGTTGAGATGCCTGCGCCGGTGAGTACCACGACGCGTTCTGCCTCGTCGATCCAGCGTCTTACGTTGGCAATGATGTCTGTCGCGGTCACGTCTCTCCTCCCAGCGATCACTTGGCGCCTCCCTGCGATCACTTGGCGCCTCCCTGCGGTCAAGGCTCGGCGATGATGCCCATGTCACGAATGATCTTGCCCCACTTGTCGGCGTCGCGGCGCAGCGTCTGCGTGGCTTCAGCCGATGAGGCACGCGTATGGACGATGCCCATCTTGTCCATGCGATCCTTGACATCGGGCAACACCATGATGCGATTGGCTTCGGCATTGAGTCGCGTTATCAATGCATCGGGCATACCCGCCGGACCAAACAGTCCGTACCACACCTCGACGATGTAGCCAGGCACCGCTTCATTGACGGTGGGCGTATCCGGCACGACCTCAGCGCGCTTGCCTTCGGTGACGCCCAACAATTTCAGGCGCCCCGCCCGCACATGTGGCAGCGATTGCGTAAGCGCGGTGAAGAACAACTGCGTCTGCCCCGCCACCGTATCGGCCACCGCCGGCGCCCCGCCCTTGTACGGAACGTGAATCATATCGACGCCCGCCATTCGCGCGAACAGCGCCGCCGAGACATGATTGTTCGAACCCATTCCAGCCGACGCATAGGCCACCTTGCCAGGGTTCGCCTTCAGATACGCCACCAGCTCTTTCACATTATTGGCGGGGACCGCAGGATGCACGACCAGAGAATTTGTTGCGAGACCCGGAATGGCGATCACGGTGAAATCATCGACACCATGAAAAGGCATTGACTTGAACAGTGCCTGATTCATTGCGTGCGTGCTCATGGTGCCAACGAGTAGCGTGTAGCCATCGGGTTTCGCCTTGGCCACCATATCGGAGCCGATGTTGCCGCTCGCGCCGGGACGGTTGTCGACGAGAAACGGTTGCCCGAAGCTTTGCGTGAATTTTTCAGCGAGCGCGCGCGCGAAGATGTCGGCGGTGCCGCCTGGCGCCCAGGGATTTATGATGCGAACGGGTCGCTCCGGATATTGCTGGGCGAATGCACCCAATGGCGCCGCCACGGCCAGCACCATCATTGCAAGCAGACGTCTCATTGCAGTCCTCCTTGGCGTTCGTCAAACCCGACTCTAGCGCGAAACCCGATTCGCTTCGTTCAGAGGACCAAGGCGCCGAACACGTACACTAATGGCACGATCGATCCCTGGAGCCGTCAATGAGCGAACTCGTAGTCACCCATCTTGCAGGGGGTATCGCGACCCTCACGATGAATCGTCCGGAAGCGTTCAACGCACTCGATGCCGGGCTCATGGGTGCGTTCACCGCAAGCATTGGTCGCTGTTCCATCGACCCGAACGTGCGCGCCATCATCATCACCGGCGCCGGCAAAGCGTTTTGCGGTGGCGGCGATTTGAAGTGGTCGATGTCGGCGCCGGAAGGCGCCCCCGCCGCATTGCATGGCCTCGCGGGACAATTTCATCTGGCGATCACCGAGATTCGGCGCATGGCAAAGCCGGTAATCGCAGCGGTCAATGGCGTCGCGGCAGGTGGCGGATTTTCTCTCGCGCTCGCTTGCGACTTCCGCGTCCTTGCGAGCAATGCCACGCTCAAGCAGGCGTATACATCGGTCGGACTCAGCCTGGATGGTGGCGGCACGTTCGCCCTGCCACGTCTGGTCGGTCTCGCGCGTGCGATGGAAATCATCGCATTCGATGCGCCGATTCCCGCCGATCAGGCACTCGCATGGGGCTTGGCAACCAAGGTCGCGGCCCCCGATCAACTGCTCGCCGCCGCGAATGAAATGGCCGGCAACATTGCGAAGGGCTCCTTGCATTCATACGGCGTCGCCAAGCGCCTGCTCATCGATTCATGGGATACATCGCTCGAAACGCAGCTTGAACGCGAACGCAATGGCTTGGCGACATGCGCCGCCCATGCGGATGGGCAGGAAGGCCTGCACGCCTTTACCGAGAAGCGAAAGCCAAAATTCTCATGACGGGCGCGATCGATCTTGGTCTTTCGGTGGCGACCGCGGCCGATTCCTGGAAAATCGTGCAGCGCGCCGAAGCCCTTGGCTATACGCGCGCTTGGTTCTATGACACGCAGATGCTCAATGCGGACGTGCTGGTCGCGATGGGCGCGGCCGCGGTTAAGACCACGAAGATTCGGCTGGCCACCGGCGTGCTGATCCCGTCGAACCGGATTGCACCGGTCGCGGCCAATGCGCTCGCATCGCTGAATGCGCTCGCACCCGGGCGCATCGATTTCGGCATCTCGACCGGCTTCACCGCGCGTCGATCATTGGGGCTTGGTCCCGTCAAGCTTGCCGATATGAAGGAATACATCCGGATCGTGCAAAGGCTTCTAGCAGGCGAGATGACCGAATGGCACTTCGAGGGCGCGCAACGCAAAATCCGTTTCTTGAATCCGGAGATCGGCACGATCAAGATCGATGATCCGATCCCGTTGCATATCTCGGCAGTGGGGCCCAAGGCCCGCGCATTGACGGTGGAACTCGATGCGCATTGGATGTACACCGCCGGCAATCAAGTCGCATCAGTCGCGGCGATTGAAGCGATGTCCGCTGCCAGGCGCGGCGCCGGGCGCGATCCGGTGCATTACATTGCAACCGCGCAAGTAGGCGGTTGCGTGCTTGCGGAGGGTGAATCGTATGAGAGCCCACGTGTGCAACTACAAGCGGGCCCACATGCGACGATCGCACTCCACAATATGGTCGAGGCGGAACAGTTCGGCAACTTCGGGCGTGGACTGCCGGATCATCTTGCACCGCTGCTTGAGCAGTACCGGAAGATCTATCTGCAATACACGCCCGCCGACGCGCGCTATCTGTCCAACCACCGCGGACATCTCATGTTCCTCAGGCCAGAAGAGAAGGCGCTTTGCACGCCGGATCTCATCCGCGCCACCACGATGAGCGGAACAAAAGCCGAGCTACGCGATCGCATCCGCGCGTTGCGCGATGCGGGTTACAACCATCTCGCCGTCCACATCCGGCATGGACAGCCGCAGATGCTGGAAGACTGGGCGGATGTGTTTGCGATGGTTTGATGCGCGCAACTGGTAGGGTGGAAAAGCGCAGCGCATTCCACCGCAGCCGCAAACCCAAGCGCGAATTCAAGCCCGTCGCTTCACTGTGGCTTGATGCCCGCCGCACGAATGACATTGCCAAGCGTGCCCGCCTGCGTATTGACGAAGGCGGCAAATTCGGCGGGCGTACTACCGACCGCCTCAAAGCCGATCCGCTCCAAGCGCTCAACCACGCCTGGATCCTTGAGGGTACGCACCACATCCCCATGCAGCCGCGCGACGATTGCAGCAGGCGTGCCGGCGGGTGCAACCAAACCGAACCACGCGACAATCTCATAGCCCGGTAGTCCTGATTCGGCGATCGTCGGCACCTCAGGAAGCTGCCGATCACGTTTTGCTGAGGTGACCGCGATAGCGCGAATTTTTCCTGAGCGAATATGCGAGATCGCGGCGGGAATATTGTCGAAGGTCATCTGGATCTGCCCCGCCATCAAATCCTGGAGCGCCGGTGCAGCACCTTTGTAGGGCACCTGTACGAGCTTGGTGCCCGCCATCAAATTGAACATTTCCGCGGCAAGATGGCCGGTGGCGCCGAACGCGGGCGTGCCGTAATGCAGCGGCGTCGGGCTCGTCTTCGCAAGCTCGATCAGCTCGCGCACGGATTTCGCGGGCACGCTCGGATTCACAACAATCACATTGCCTGAGGTCGCCAACAGCGAAATCATCGCAAAATCGCGCTGCGGATCGTAGGGCAGGTTTGCGCGCATGTACGGCTGTGTCGCGAGCGTAATGCCGGACATGAGCAGGGTGTAGCCGTCGGCAGGCTGGCGAACCACATACTCCTCTGCAATGCTGGTTGAAGCACCGGCGCGGTTTTCGACGATGACCGCTTGACCAAGATGCTCACCCAGCCGGCCTGCGATCGAGCGCGCGAGCAGATCGACAGTACCGCCGACTGCGGCGGGGACGATGAGGCGAACTGTCTTGACGGGGTAAGTTTGTGCGAACGCCGCGGCGCATCCCAACGCAAGGGCGAAACACGGGAGGAATCGAAACATGGGACCGTCCGGCGCGTTGCCTATGGAACGATCACTGTACCGGAGAAAGGCTTAAACCACCGCCTGCAACGACTGCCTGGCGATTCGCATCCACATCCGGTCTACCAATCACGCAAACCGGTAGGGTGGAAAAGCGTAGCGCATTCCACCAAAGATTCAGACTTCGCTAACTCCTGCTTCCACCTCGGTGGAATGCGCGCTGCTATTCCACCCTACCCGCTATGCGGATGTGTTTGCGTTGGTGTGAGTTGCATTGGATTCGTCATTCCCGTGTCGACGGGAATCCAGGCCCGCGTCGAACGCTCTGGATACCTGCCTACGCAGGTATGACGGCCCTCGGATAGAGTCATTCGATGTAGAGGGCCTAACCCACCGCCTGTAGCGACTGTCTGGCGATCCGCATCCGCTCCGCACGCATGTCATCACCGCGTACTTCGCGAAGCGCATAGCCCACGAAGTTAGAAACCACATCCTTACGCCAGTAAAGATCGAGATCGGTGTTATCCATCGGCTTGGCTTGTGAGGCGGCTTTCGCGCCGATTTCCGCGATGACTTCATCGGTGAGGCGCTTGCCGATCAGCAACTCGCTCGCTTTGGTCACGATCGGTCGTGGCGCACAGGCGCCCAACACGATTCGCGCGTCTTCAACAACGCCCTCCGCATTGCACCGCACTGCCGCTGCGACACCCAGCACCGGGAAATCAAATGATCCACGCCGACGCAACTTCCAATAGCTGCTTTGCCACCCGGCGGCATTGGGCAGCATTACGTCGGTGAGGATCTCATCGGACTTTCTGGTGAGATAGTCCATGCCATCGTTGCGATAGAGATCGGCGAGCGCCACCTCGCGTTCGCCGTGCGACGATACGAGGCGCACCTTTGCGCCGAGCGCGATCAATGCGGGCGCAGTATCGGTTGACGAGACAGCAAGACACAAGCGGCTCTTGGTCGCCACCCAGCAGATCTTGCCGTCCTTTTTCATGCAGAAATCGATGGCCTGCCGCCATTCAAAGTTCTGGTTGTAATAGGTGCAACGCGTATCGAGACACAGGTTGCCGCCAAGCGTGCCCATGTTGCGAAGATGCGGCGTGGCGACTTGTGCGGCGGCTTGCCATAGGGCGCGATAGCTGGCGCGTACTGGTTCGGTGGCGACGACTTCGGTGAGCGTGAGCCCGCTGCCAAGCGCGAGCCCCGTGCCATTAGCGATGCGCTTCAAGCCTGCCACCTTGCGCAACGAGACGAGCGTCTTCGGCACCTGTTGCTTGCGCTTCATGTTGGGCAACAAGTCGGTGCCACCGGCGACGATCATCGCGCTTGGACCTTCACCGGCCACGATCGATGCGGCCTCCGCGATCGTCGTGGGCGATCTATAGCTGAACCACGGCAGGCGCATCATGGCGCAGCGACCTCACGCTTGCGACCCGGTACACGCACCGGCCCTTCCTTGGCTGCATTGCCATCGCCGCCCTCACCTGGCGTCGGCACGAAGATCGGTTCGGGATACGGCACATCGGGGAAGTGCTCGGGCCCGACGCGTGGTGTCAGTCCTTTCGCTTTGCGCTCAAGCGCACGAAGAATCTTATCGGGGGTGATCGGCACCTCGTCGATCCGGACACCGATCGCATCGAAAATCGCATTGGCAAGCGCGGGCATCACGGGAAGGAGCGGCCCCTGCCCGACTTCCTTCGCCCCGAACGGACAATTCGGATCCGGATCTTCCACCAGCACCGTGTCGATGTCGGGCATGTCGAGCGTGGTCGGGCTCTTATATTCGAGGAGCGACGGGATCTTGTGCACCAGCGCATTCGATAGATTCGCTGGCAAGCGGCGAAAGCTCTGCTCTTCCATGAGCGCTTCACCCAAGCCCATGTACACGCTGCCTTCGACTTGTCCACGCACCAGCACCGGATTGATCGCTTGGCCGATGTCATGCGCGATCCAGATCTTGGGAACCGTGATCCAACCGGTGGCCGGATCGACTTCCACTTCGACCACGCACGCGGTATAGGAATACGCAGGCGATGGCCCCACCCCGGCCCCTTTATAGCGACCCGGCGCGCGCGGTGGCACATAGGAACCCACCGACCCCAACGTGCCGAATTTTTCTTCGGCAAAGCCGATGGCCTCGCGAAACGTGAGGCTTCGCGACGGATCTTCCGCGAAGAACACGCGGCCTTGCGAGAACACCAACAGATCGGGCCGGACACCCAGTTGCGCCGAGGCGGCTTCCGCAATCTGATCGCGAATACGCTCAGCGGCCTGAATCGCGGCATTGCCCATCATCACGGTCACGCGACTCTAATAGGAGCCAAGATCAACCGGCGTGATCCCGGTGTCGCCCGTCACGCAGCGCACATCGAAGGGTTCGATGCCAAGCACCTCGGCCACGATCGCGACCAGCACATCATCCGAACCCTGGCCGATCTCGGTCGCGCCGCAAAATACGGTCACCCGTCCGCTGCGATCGACGAGCAATTGCACGCCCGCATGCGGCATCTTGTTCCAGTAGATCGGCAGACCGGCGCCGCAGAGATACGAGCCACAAGCAATGCCCACACCGCGACCATAGGGCAGCTTTTTGTGCCGGGCTTTCCAGTCGGAACGTTCAACCACTTGCCGGATGCATTCGGCAAGCCCGATGGTGCCGATCTTCAACCAGTTCGCCGTGAGCGAATCGGGCTTCGCCACCATGTTCAAACGCAATTCGGCCGGATCGATGCCGAGTTTTTCCGCGATCTTGTCGAGTTGCACTTCCTGACCGAAACGGGGTTGCGGTGTGCCATGCCCACGTTTCGGACCGCAGGGTGGCTTGTTGGTGAACGTCCGGCATGCTTCAAAGCGATAGCGCGGCAGATCGTAA
>CAMDRJ010000204.1 GCA_945906755.1 Klebsiella pneumoniae
CGCTATCTCGCTGAGGCCCAGTATCGATTCAACCGGCGCTTTCAACTCAAGGCCATCCTTCGGCGACTGATTAAAGCCGCCGCTACCACCGGCGCCTGGACCGATTCGCGCCTGCGGACGGTGGCGGAGTTTCATTGCTAATCAGGTAAAGGCTTGAAATGCCGAGTTTGGCGAGCAACCACGGCCCGACGACAAAAATCGACAGCACGGTGATGGATTGGATCTTGACGATCTCGAACAAGCCACTGCGCACGGTGAACACGAGTTCATCGCGCAGCTCCTCGATGCGGTCAAGCGTGGCACCCTCCCGCACCGCGTCGAAGAATTTCTGGAAGGCTTCTGAAAATTCGGTTTCGATCTCGATCAGGAACACCGCCATGCCGGGAATGATCGCTAGGTACGCCAGGAAAATCGGCAGATCATAAATGATCGAAGCACGGAGCGGTCCGATGATCTGCACGCTCGTATCCGGGTAATACCAGAACATGATTTTATCGATCCATACTGCGCTGTGATAAATAACGCCGCAGCCGATGAGGGACGGATAGAACGCGCTCCGAACGGTGAAGTCGAACGATATGAACCGCGTGGACGGATACTCACGAAGAATAAGGATCACCATGCCGGTCAGCAGCAGAAAATGGCCGATCACGAAGCCAAGCAACAATCCCTCGAGGCCATAGGGCCTGAGCGCCAACGCGGCGGCCACGGTGACCGCATAGCCGATCAAATAGAGCCCGAAAATTTCGAGATAGCGCTTGAGTCCGGTAAGCAGAATGGTCGCCGTCCAGATGCAGCACATGATCACGAAAGCGGCCATCATCAACACGCGGTAAGCGTCTGACTGCTCGGGAAAGAGCGTGAGGATCACCGCAAGGCCCACGACACCGCTCACGGTTGCGACCAGCAGCATGACGCCATTGAAATTGGGCAGCACCCAATCGAACTTCGCTTCAAATAATCGATCCGCGATGAAACGCGTAAACGCGAGTTGCACGAGCCCGGTGAGGACGAGCGATCCCACCATGATGTAGGTGACCGATACCTGGAATTGGTTGATCAGGAAATCGGGGCTTACCACTGCGTACGATAGCAATCCGATCACGAGGATCGCCTGGATCGACAGCACCCAGGGGCCCGCGCTGATGATGCCCGCGTAGGCATACGCCTGGAACGCTCCGGCGAAGGTGCCCTTTGAAAGCAGCTTTCTTAGCTCAAAGCCAATGCCTGCCACTACGGCCTCCGCTCGCTCGTTGTCGCATGCGCCGGTGTCACTGGACGGTCGGGCTGCTCCAAGGCGCCCTGATAAAGGACACGATAGTGATCGAACATGTGTTGATCGGAGTAATAGCGCTCAACCCGCAGGATGGCGGTGCGGGCGGCACGCTCCCAACGCGTCGGGTCGGCGAGCAGTGACACGGCTGCTTCGGCGAGCGCCTGGGGATTGGCGATGCCAACCACTTCGCCGGCCGCGCCAAGCGCGCGATCTTCGGGCGTCCCGCCGTAAATCAGCTCCGCGCAGGATCCGACATCGGTTGTGACGACCGGAATGCCGGCGGCAAAGGCCTCCAACACCGAAAGCGGCAATGCTTCACTGATCGATGACAGCACCACCAGTCCGACTTTGGGGAGGATCTCGGTCATCGATTGAAAGCCAAGCATCTTCACTTGTGCCTGCAGCCCGAGCGCTTCGATCAGGCTCTGACACTCTTTCGCATACGCCGCATCCTCATCGAGCGGGCCGGCGATCCATCCCTCGACATCGGGCATTCGATTGACCAACACGCGCATCGCGCGGATGAAGGTCTTGACGTCTTTAATCGGCACGACGCGACCCACCAGGCACAGCACCTTGGGTGGCGTCATAGGCCGCAATTCGCGTAGCGGCGCGAAGCGGTCGATATCGATGCCATTTCGAATGTTCTGGGTACGTTCGGCAGCGGCCCCATCGGCGATCTGGCGCTCACGGTTGGCATCGAACAAGGCGACGATCTGGTCGGCGGCGTCATAGGCGGCGCGCCCGATCGCCTCGAAGAAGCGGATCCATAGCTGACGGAAATAGGCGATCTCGGCGGTGTCGCGTTCGAAGAGCGAGCGGTTGTCGGCGATCCAGTGCGCGGCAAAGAGATCTATGCGCCGCTCCTTGGTGTAGATGCCATGCTCGGACACGAGCAGCGGGCGGCGAAATCTTCGCTTGGCCAGCACACCGAGCAACCCGGCGAATCCGGTCGAGATGGTGTGATAGACGCGCGCCGCGGGCAGGCCGTCGCGAATCTTGGCGAGGCGCCAGATCGGCGCATGCATGATCCGGATGGTCCAGAAGTAATCGACAAACGAAGGATCACTCGAATGCCGATTGAATTGACGCCTGATGTAGTCAAACGATCGCTCGCTATAGAGGAAGTCTTCAAACGAGAGCTTGGTATCGAGTTCATCGGTGAGCTCGCCCACCAGATGCGCCGAATCGTGGAACGCGATCGGCGCGCGGAAAAATTCATGCATCTTCTCGACGCGATCAAAGGTGGCGGCGTTGCCCTTCGAGGGCTTCACCTTCGGCAGATCCTCGCGCTCATACAGGTAGTGGGTCTGCAGCACGCGCACATTCGGGGGCAATTCGTATTTTTGCGGCCCGTAATCGCTCTGTCGGCTGCCGATGAAGATCACCGCGAAGGTGAGTTCCGGAAATCCGCGGATCATCTGATCGACCCAACCCGAAACGCCGCCTGCGACGAACGCGTAAGTTCCTTCGAGAAGGAGCGCGATGTCGACGGTTTCTGTCTGCTTCGGCATTACTGTTGATCTCGAAAGCGAGTGGATTTGGTACGGGCACGCCAGAAGAGCGCCACCGGGCTCACGGTGGGCCCAACTGTTGCGACATCGACCTTTTGCATCTGCGCACGGACTTCATCATGATTGCGTTGATGATAGGCAAGCTCGGCAAGCCACGGTGCCGCACGCTCGGTGGGCAAGCCGCAGCGAATCGCTTCGCGATAGGCAAGCCCGGCCGTTTCACCATCGCCCCGGGTACTGAGGAGGCGGCCGCGCAATAACCACAGCCCAGGCTCCCGCGGGGCAATCGCGAGCGCTTGATCGAGATGGCGCAGCGCTTCGGCCAACGAATAGTCGGCGAGATCGGTCTGCGCCAATCCGGTGTAGACGAGTTCCCAATGTTGTTCGGCGAGGCGTCGATGGATGATCAGCCGCATCGCGGGCTCGGTGGTCATTGCAAGCGCAAGCGCGTCTTGCTCGATGATTTCCGAGATGCGTCGGGTTTCCCGTTCGAGCAGGCTGTAGGCGGTGAGGCGAATATCGTCGGCCGGATCACTCAGTAATCGCCTAAGAAACGGACCGGCGCGACGGATCGGGAAATTCTGCAACAGCATGAGTGAGCGCAGCCGCAATTCGGGGGCCAGTGTTTCATCGAGCAGCACCGTGCGCAGGCCCGTCACGCGCATGCGTGCGGCGGCATCCCGACGCGGCGCGGTGAATTCAGGATGGCGCACCGCGACGAACGGGCGCGTGATCAGTGCGCGCGGCGAAATCAGCACGGCAAGCATGATCGCGACCATGGCTAGCATGCCGAACAACGGGATGAAAAAGCTCAAGCTTGCGGCATATCCAAGAACGCTCCAGGCCGGCCGGTGCATCGCGCGGGGTACCAGCGCTACGCGGGCGACCACCGCGAACAAGGCACTGGCAATGGCATGCAGGACGAGGAACGCAATGACTGACTCGTTGCCTTGCGAGGCATCGACGAGGTAGCGTAGCGCGGTGACCTCGCAGCCGATCGCAAGCAGAACAAGGACGGCGATGACGAGCGCAATCATGCAGTGTGGGGGGACGATGGCGGGGGCGATTTGACATCGATCGGCGGTGGTGCCGGCGCCTCTAACGCGTGCGCCAACAGCGCCACCGGATTGGCATCGGACAGCGCGATCGTCACCGGGCGAATGCGCAATTCGAGAAAGCCGGCACCGAACGTCTCACGTAGTCCTGCTTCGGTGCGAAGCAGGTATCCTTCGATGGCTGCAGCGCCCGTTATCGGCAAGAGGATGACGAGCGCTGAATTCAGGTGGGCGCGAACCGGCGACCATGCCACATCGGGCGCGCGTCGACTGCGCATGAGCAGGCTTTGCGCATCGTGTGCATAGCGGTGTTCGCCGAAGGTGAAGACCACCATGCGGCTATCGATGTTGAAATCGCGTTGGATGCGCATGAGGCGCGCCAGTTCTTCGCCGAACTCATCGCCCATTTCGGGCAGCACGCTGCGGATCGCGGCGCGATCGGGACTGATCGCAAGCGCATCGGCGTAGGCGCCAAGGAGCACATCAATCAACTGCAACGTGTCTTGATTCAACGCGAAAAACGGCATGCGGCTCACCGATAGAACACCCAGCAAGCGCGCATCGCTGGTCGTGATCGGCGCCACCAGCAGTTGCGGCGTCGCGGCGTTCTCGATGACGCCCTCCGCTTGCACATGCGCGAGTTCACCGCGTTCGAGGACGTAGATGAGAAGCGGGTCGCCGGCGGTGAGATCGGCGGCCGGACCAAGTCGCGCGACCCGCTCGACGCGCCGATTGTTGTCTTGCGAAACGGTGTAGAGCGCCGCCGCTTCCAATTGGCAATGTTGGGCGAGAAATTGCAACATCAATTGCGCGCCGGGTAATGGCCCGGGTCCGCGCGCATTAGCCAGACGCTCACGAAGTTGGACGATCGCATCGCGCATCGTGGTGGGTTGCGATAACAGTTCCTGTTCCAGGCGATCGTGCGACAGGCGCAGCAAATAAAGACGCCGGGTGACGCGTTCGACGCGGTCTTCCAGATAACGATTGAGTTCGAACATCCGGCGCAGGCGCAAGCGCCATGCGCTACTGAATTCGGCGCTGACCAGCACCAGCAAGAGACCGCCCAGGAAGTGGAATTTCGGCAATGCTGCGCTCCCGCTGCCGGGCGTGAGGACATACCAGGCAACGAGCAATATCAACGACGCGACAACCCCGCGTACCGCGCCATAACGCAAGGCGATCACCACCGGTGCAAACCACGGCCACGGAAACGGCGAGCTGATATGTAGCGGATCCTGGTGATCGGCAAACCATGCGATCGCCACGGCAATCAGCATGATGACGACGATCTCCAGCCATGCCGCAGCCGGCTTTGGTTGTGGCATCAGCCACGCCCGCGGCCCCCGCCAATCGCTTGGCCGCTCGCGCGATTCCGGTATGACGCGACCATCGGTGCTCGCAGTGCTCGACAATGCGTGATGAACGCCTGAGAGCCGCGCCGTGAAATTGGGATAGTCGGTGCGAATGCGATAACCGATCTCCGCCTCAATTCGCGTGCCATCGCCCGCGTGCGTGCGCGCCTGAGTCATATAGCGTTGACTGGCCATGCTGATCGACAGGTACTCACGCTTGGAAATATCGTAGGTTGCGTTGACCCGAAGCTCGTCTTTCAGGCCGCCGACTCGCAATGCGGCCGTCTCAGGCGCATATTGATTGCGGCCGTATTCCACCGTAGTCGCCAGACGCGATTCAAAGCGGCGCATATGGGCAAGCCGTACTGCGCTGAAGTCAGTGAGCGCCTCGCGTTTGGCCAAGCCCACTGTTGTCATGGTGTGGCGAGTGTGTACCTCAGCGTTGAGTTGGAGGGTCTGATCGCGCCCTGGGACATTGACAAGATCGGCGTTGTTCGCTGTGTGCTGATGAGAAAGCCTGAAGCCAGGCTCCAATCTGAGCGCCGGATTGAGCCAATAACTTAACGCTACGCCATCGTCACGATATTGAAGCGGGCCGAAACGTCCAAAGTTTGTTTGGGCGATCACGCTGGTTGCGGTGCGTCGCAGATCGGCTTCGAGATGAGCATGGACCGCGTCATCGGCCGGATACGTATGCTGCGAGTCCCAGCCAAGCGTTTGCCCAAGATGGAACATGCCTGCTTCACGGGCGGCCTCCAGCCTGTCATAACGCGGCAGCGCTGCTGGATTCCCATCGAGGAGATGGGCGATTGCATCGAGATCGCCCTCGGCGAGCGCAACTGCGATCTCCGCATAGGGCGGACGTGCGAGGCGCCGGCCATATTGCGTCCACAACCAGGCTCGGGCGTTGCCCGGTTGCTCCGACGACAGTGACCAAGCGAGTACCAGTTCGCGCGCGCCGGCATCGACGCTTGCGTTCGGTGCATCGCTGATGCTCTGTTTGAGAATCTGGCGAATGACCGCCATGTCATGGTCGCCTGGCGCCATACGCAAGGCGAGCCGTGCATAGGCAAGCAGTTCCTCGGGCAGCGAAAGCAAAGTTCGATCCTTGTCATGCTTCGCGCGAATCGTGTGCCAGGCATAGCGGCGCACGCGCCACGCCATCCCCGGCTCGGCTGCATCGTCGAGCGCATCGGCGAATCCTTACGCTGCAGTTCCTTGTGAAGTTCGCATTGCGCGCGAATAGCGTTGGTGCGGACCATTTTTTCGATGCGACCATTGGCGAATGTGAGCATCGCTGTTTTCGGTGGCGTGCTCGTGAACGCGACGTAGGCTTCGTCGCCCGCAAGATGCAGATAGCGCGCGCCCTCATGATCGGCGAAGCCCGCGACGCCTTTGCTGGCTGCAAGATCCGGGTAATCGGTCGCCACCGGGATGCGCAAGGTACGTAGATCGCCTGCGCTACGTACGAGGTAGCCGTTGCCGCTGCGGGCAATCACCATGCGATTGAAGTCCTGCACTTTGGCAACATACTCAGACGCGTGAATCGGATGCGGCTGCTGGGCGAGCGACCAGTCGTAGACGCGCTGCAAGGCAGCAAGCGAAGCACGTTTGGATGCCGAAAATGTGTGGTAGTAGATATTGATCGGCTTCAAGCGCCGCGGCGAGTCGGTCATCTCGAAGGTTTCGATCACCCGCTGGTAGCCTGCGAACGGGCCACGAAAACCATTGGTATAGCGATTCTCATTTTGATTCGGCGCAAACACTTGGAACTGACTGCCCTTCGGTAGCCCAAGTGGCGACACCAGTGTCACCGAAGGCTCGGCGCGTGATATCAACGTGTTGCCGCCGTTCATATTGCCGATGCCAAGGCTTTGCACGCGCTGGAGTGCATCGGCGCCGGGATTGCAATCGCCGGTCCATTGGAACAGGCGTACTTTCTTTCCAGGTGGTGCGAGCCGCTCTTCGATATAGCGAATCGAGCCGTCAACTTCGGTGGCGAGATCGAACCGATAGTTTCTAATCGGCAGGATGGCTTCGTTACGATTCCCGGCGGCTGCCGCACCCCAGCGAAACGGATGCGAATACGAGTGGCTGCCGATCTCGACATGCGGCAGGCGAAACATGTTGCGCGCGATGTTCTCGAGCGGACCCGATAGCGACGGAAAGAGTCCGTTTAGCGCGACTTCGCCTTGGATCACCGACATGGTGGTGGGTATGCGGTAACGCTCCAATACTTCACGCAGCAGGACCTCGGCAGCGAACGTTCCTTGGCGGCCGGGCAGCGAGGCACTGCGTGGTGCCCAGTCCGGCGTAAATTCCGCGCGGCTCGCAAACCCATCGCCGTCGATGTGCGTAAGCAACAGACGGCGGCCATTTTCTGTGGTGACATCTGGCATCGGCAGCGGACGAAGATCAAGCGCTCGTCTGAAGAATTCAAATGGCTCCAAGGCCCAGCGCGCGCGGTTTGCCACCGACAATTCGGTGATCACATAGGGGTCGAGCGCGTAGCCGCCCCAGGCGGTGTAGGCGATTGCATCCATCGTGTCGCCCCGGTCACTTAGCAAACGCACCGGCGCATCGGCGCCTGCCGTGGTGAGCGCAAAGAACGAGCGATGGTCGGCGATCGGATCGAATTCATAACCAAGCCCATCGCGGCGTCCGAACTGAACCATCGCGGGCGTCGGCACCGACCGGCTATCGACCGCGAAGGTGGCGTTCAACTTGTTGCCCGGCGGAATGCCGAATTGGCCGAGTACGGCGATGCGAACGCCTTCGTCTCTGGCTCGTTGTAGCAGCGCGCCGACCGGTTGTGCGTTTCGATCGAGGTTGTCTTGAAACCAGG
>CAMDRJ010000205.1 GCA_945906755.1 Klebsiella pneumoniae
CGTGCTATGCGCCTTGTTCCTGCGCAACTGAAAAAGGTCGCATAATCACTTCCGCCACCGACTTAAACCTTCAACTGTGAGCGGGACAATCTCGGGCCGCGGTGTCCAAGCTTAATTCTCGGGTGAAGCGCTGATATCCCAGTATTCGCGGATGACGGTCATCATCTTCACGAACTGCGGATAGTCGACCGGTTTCACCATGTAGCCCGCGATGCACTTGCTGAAGCAGGCATTCCGGTCCACTGGTGCTTCCGATGTTGTGAGTACCACCACCGGAATGCTTTTCAGTACGGCATCCTGCTCGCGTTCCTTGAGAAATTCGATGCCGCTCATGCGCGGCATTTTCAGATCAAGGAGGATCACGCCGGGGCGCGGATTGGCCGGATCACGCAGGAACATTAGCGCCTCCTCGCCATTGGCGACGCGATGGAGCGCGTTGGGCAATTGCAACTGCCGAAAGGCGCGCTGCACCGTCATGACATCAACGTCGTCGTCATCGACCAGCAAAAACGGCTGCTTAGGACCCATCGGGTTCTTTCACTCGGAGTCGTGAGGGGGTTAGCGAAGAGGAGTCGGATTGGCTGGTCGAAGCGAATCTTGCGTAGGGATGTGTCGGGGGAGCGTGAAATGAAACGTTGCGCCCACCCCAAGGGTTGATCCTACCCAGATTCGACCGCCTTCCAGCTCAACGATTTTCTTTACCAGAGCAAGGCCCACACCCGTGCCTTCGACCCGGTCGCGGGGCGCCAAGGTCTCGAACAACCGAAAAATTCGATCGAAGTATTTTGCCTCGATGCCTGGGCCATTGTCGGTGATGCTGAAATGCCAGTTCTCCTGCTCTTCCTCGCAGCGAACGCGCACTTCGCCGGCGGGCTTATCCATATATTTGATGGCGTTAGACAGTAAATTCTGGAATACCTGCGCGGCCTTGGTCGGGTCGATCATGAGCGTGGGCAGGGGCGTGTCAATCGTTACCTTGATGTGGGCGGGCGGCGCAAGCAGATCAATGACACTCTGCAACACGATGCTGAGATCGACAGCGACCGGCTCATCCATCGCGCGGCCGGCGCGCGAGTACGCAAGGATGGCGTCGATCATCATATTCAGTCGACGCACTCGCCCTTGCAACAGATCGATCTGGTGGCGGCCGGCATCATCAAGTCGATCGGCGTAATCGTCGGCAATCCAGCCCGCGAGCGACCCGACCCCACGTAGCGGCGCCTTCAGGTCGTGCGACACGATGTAGGCGAAATCGGTCAAATCCTGATTGGCTCGCATCAAGTCCGCTTCATGGATGGCGAGTGCTCGATTGGCCTTCGCACGCATGCGTGATTCACGCAATAGCAAGGCAAACACGGCAGTCAGCAATAGAACGCTCAAGGCTGTGCCGGCAAAGATGGCGCGTTGCACCACCAGCTCGTCGCGATCGGCGGCGGCGGTGCGTTGTTCAAGCAAGGTGGCTTGTCGATTTTGAATCTTGGCAAATGCGACTCGCACGCGGTCCATCGCCATCCTGCCTTCGCCCGATGCCACGACACGCCGTGCTGCTTCGAAGCCCTCGCCCCGGCGCAGCTCGATATTGCGCTGTGAGACCGTGATGCGTTGCGCAATCAGCTCGACAAGCGTAGCGAAGTTGCGCCGCTGTTCGTCATCGCGAATCAGTGACAACACTTTTGTTTGCTGGTCCTCGATGTTCTTGAGGCCGGCTTCGTAGGGTGCGAGAAATTCGGCATCGCCGGTGAGCAGATAACCGCGTTCGCCTGTCTCGACGTCTTGCGCAAGCAAGAGCAACTGGTTGAGTTCGGCCTCCACGTCATGGGTTTGTGCCACCCATTCGGCGGTCAGTCGGGTGAACGCGAAATGCCGCCACTGCAGCCAGGCGTCGCCAAGGAGCAGTGCGATTGCAATCACGAACCCCGCAATCAGGGGCCGATGCGAGATGGCGGTTCCGGTCAGTCGCGTAACAAACCGCATGCGAAGGCTGGTTAGAGCGGTCGTATTGGGCAATTTCTTGATCTTGATTTTGGATTGCCTAGGCAATCATTGCTCCCGAGGGATTGGCTGCTACTCAGGAATTTTCGTGCGCGTTGCAGCGCTCGAAGGCTACCACAATCGATGCGCTGATCGCCGCGCCGACCGACTTCGGCGCGACCTGCCGGAGCGGTTCGCTGCTACTTTTCGACCGCGCCGCGCGGTCGCTTGAATACCGTGAGGCAGTAGGCTTGCAACGGCTGTTCCTTGCCGCGAATGATGAGCGGCGGCAGCGACACCGCATCGACGGTATTGCCGGATGCATGCACCGAGTCAAGTACGCCCTGGCTCATCAGGACTTCGCCTGCGCGGGCCCGCGTGGTCAGGCGAGAGGCGACGTTTACCGCGTCACCAATCAAGGTGTAGCTCATGTAGTCGGCCGAGCCGACATTCCCTGCGATGACCTCGCCGCGATTGATGCCAACGCCCAAGCCAACGGTGACTGGCCAGCGCTCAAACATCGGTTGTGATTCGGAAATCATGCCAAGGCCGCAGGTGACCGCGCGCGCCGCGGCATCGGGTTGGGCGGTGGGCACACCGAAACCGGCCATCAACGCGTCGCCTGCAAAGTGATAGACGTTGCCGCCGGATCGATGCACGATGCGGGTCATGCGCTCGAAGAATTCGTTCAGCAGCTTGACGAGATCGGCCGGATCAAGCAGCTCGGACAGTCGCGTAAATCCACGCAGATCGGCAAACAGCACGATCGCATCGGCGCAGCGCTCACTTGTTGAGTCACCGGACAGCAACACGCGATCGGCGACGGCGGGCGACATGTAACGCTTGAAGGTGGAGCGCAGCGCATCGCTTTCTTGCCGCCAATCTCGTGTGCGTGCTTCTTCGAGGGCCTTCCTCGTGCTGCGCTGTTCGAGCAGCATGCGTGCGCGAATCAACAATTCTTCGCGATCGATCGGTTTGGCAAGAAATTCCGAGGCGCCCGCGCGCAGAGCCGCCAGTCGATCGGCCCGCGCATTGAGCCGCGCCAACATAATCACCGGGACCATCGCCGTGCGCTGATCGCCGCGTAATTGCTCGCAGACTTCGAAGGCGCTGATATCGGGTAGGCGGTGGTCGAGAATCACAAGATCAATATCGCCCGCCTGGATGCGCTGACACGCGTCGGCGCCGGTTGATACGCGCTCTACCCGCATGTTGAGCGAACGCATCGCATGTACGACCAGTGCGTGGGTATCGTCTTGTTCATCGACCACGAGGACGGTGCCGACTTGCTGCTGCAGAAAGGCGGGTCGTAGTGGATCGAGCGCGATGGTCTGCATGGTTTCTTTGTGCTACGAAAGCGACGCCGGACCGTGAATGCCGATCGGCCAAACGGTGCAAGGCACACTGCGGCGCGTCGCTTGATTGTCGATCCGGATATTCAAGTGGTCTCGATCGTTGAGCGCTGATGATTGGGTCGCGCCCGGCCGGGCTGCGATGTCCTTCGGTACGGCTTGCCGGCGATGTGGCCGAATCGTGCAGCGCATCCCACGCCCCCCCGAGCGCTCACTCCCTGCGACGAGGCTACTAAATTTTCCTCCGGCTGACACAAATATTTAATAATTCAAAACGCCTGCTTGACGCGAATGTAGTGGGCTGATAATCGATCTAAATCAGGCGTATCCGTGCCAGTGTTGCGGTGCTGTGTAACGCAAACTGTTGAGCTTTCGGCAAAAACGCAAATGGCACGGCGCGCGTAACGTGCCGTGCCGCAAACATTCCCCCTTGATAAAGGGGGCGGCGCAGCGGGGGATTCAAGCAGGGGATTCTCAACCCCCAAATCGCGGTTCCGGCAGGCCACGCACACCGAGCCCCGTGACCTTGAAGAGGCTCCCCGCCAAGTACTGCGGCTTCGCTTCTTTGGCGAACAGATCATGGACCGCCGGATGTTTGACGCGTGCCATCGAGGTCACATACAGCTCGTCCAAATTTTCGCCACCGAACATGGCGCTGGTGATGTTGCGCACCGGCATGCCGACGCGTCGCTCGACCGAACCGTCGGGTGCATAGCGCACCAACTCGCCTGCGATGAGTTGCGCATTCCACACGCAGCCTTCGCTATCGATCGTGGAGCCATCCGCCACGCCAGGATCGCTCTTGAAGGATGCGAACAGCCGCTTGTTCGAGAGCGTGCCGGTTTCGATATCGAAATCATAGGCCCAGTATTCGCCCTGGAACGTATCGGCAAAATAGAACGTGCGATTGTCCGGACTCCAGCACGGACCGTTCGAACAAATGATGCCGCCATCCACCTTGGTGACGCGCAGATCAGGATCCAATCGATATAAGCCGCAGATCGCGAGTTCTTCTTTATCGTCCATGCCACCTGCATAAAAGCGGCCGCGCCGATCGCATTTGCCATCATTCAAGCGGGTGCGCGGTTGGTCCGCATCAACGAGTTGAATCAGATCGAGTTTGCTCTTGTTGAAATCATAGAAATAAAACCCGTCATCCAGCGCCAGCACCGCACCACCGCCCTTGCGCAGCGCCATGGCGCCGATATCCCGATCGAGCGACCAGCTCTCCACCTTGCCGGTGCGCGGATCGAGGCGCCATAGCGATGGCTTGCCGACGCGTCTACCGGTGCCATCCACCCAGTAGAGTCGGCCTTCCTCGACATCCCACACCGGGCCTTCACCAAGATGGTTGTTGCATTGCAGGACGCATTCGATGCGCAGGGTCATGGGGGGTTCCTTGTCAATTTGGATTCCTGGCCATTATTGCGTGCGCCTGAGTTACTTGCATAAACAGTTAGACTGGGCGTCCGCTGCGTTGATTGGCGGGCCCTTAGTTAATCATTCGATTGTTCTATCCCGATGGCTCGCGCCACTCTCAAACTCGCGACGAAAACGCCGCCCCCACCGCAACCGAGCGTCGAACCGCCACCGCCTGCGACGCCGGCGCGGCGCGCGAAGCAGGAAGCCCCTGCACCGCGGCGCGCGAAGCAGGAAGCCCCTGCACCGCGTCGCGCGGTGCGTAAGCCGCCCGAGCGCCCGCTGCCGGAAGCCAAGCCTGCAGAGGATCTCCCGCGCCTCGCGAAAGTCATGAGCGAACAGGGTCTGTGTTCGCGGCGCGAGGCGGATGAGTGGATCGAAGCGGGTTGGGTGAGCGTCAACGGCAAGGTGGTGACCGTACTTGGTGCACGCGTGGCCGCCGATGCGCGCATCGAAATCAATCCGGAAGCGTCCAAGCATCTTTCTGAACGCGTGACGATCCTGCTGCATAAACCGGCGGGGGAGATCGAGCTGACCGAAAAGGGTGGGCGCGTCATTACACGGACCGTCGTCAATGCCGAGACGCAATGGGAAGACGATGGATCGACTACCTCGTTTCAGCGTGGCCATCTCAATCGCATTGTCCACACCGCGTTGCTTGATTCGATGGCAAGCGGCTTGGTGGTGTTCACCCAAGACGACAAGGTGGCACGGCGTTTGTTGACGAACGAGGCCGAAGAAGAGTTCATTGTGCAAGTGGAAGGCGAAATGTCGGCCGCTGCGGTCAAGCGTCTCGAACACGGCCTCATGGTAAACGGCGTCAAACTGCCGCCCGGTCATGCCTCATGGCAAAGCGAGGGGAAGCTTCGCTTGGTGCTGCGGGGCTCACGCTCAGGCCTGGTGCAAAACGTCTGCACCGCGCTCGGACTGAAGACGCTCGCGATTCGTCGCATTCGAATCGGCAGTGTGCCGCTCGCCAAACTGCCGGTGGGTCAATGGCGCTTTTTACAACGGGGCGAACGACTTTAGGGTCCCCGGCGCGTGCGTTCGCACGAGCCAGCTAAACTTACGGCTTTCGCAAAGACCTGGGGTCGAACTGGATGCGAAAAATCCGGGTAACGACACCCCCTTGAGGAGACGGCATGACTCATCGAAGTTTGTCCAGCGCGCTCGCGCTCAGCGCCGCGCTCGTCGCATTTCCGGCATCGCGTGGTGCACTTGCCGAAGAAATTGTCGTCTCCAACTACAAGGTGACGACCAATGGCATGCCGTTTGCGATCGCTACGGAAAAAGGCTACTTCAAGGAATTCAAGGCCAACGTAACCGGCATTCTGTCATCGGATGGCGGCGGCACCACGATTCGTAATCTGCTCGGCGGCAAGCTTGCTTATGGCGAAGCGGCGGTCTCGGCGATTGTCTCGGCGGTGCAAGGCGGCGCGGATCTCAAGATCATCAGCGGCAACGTCCACACGGTCGCCGAGTTTGTCTGGGTCGCGATGCCCAATTCGCCGGTCAACACCTTGAAAGATTTGAAGGGCAAGAAACTTGGCTTCACCAATCCGCGTTCCACGAGCCAGGCGCTGGCGGTGCTGCTGATGGAAGCGAGCAATTTGAAACCGAATGAAGTCGAACTCGTTCGCACCGGTGGATTCGGCGCCGGGCTCACGGTTCTTGAATTGGGTGGCGTTGACGCCGTGCCTGTTGCAGAACCGCTTTGGTCCAAGAACATCGGTAAGTACAAGCTGATTGCCGCTGCGCCCGATATCCTGCCGGCGCTATCGAATGTGGTGGGTGTAACGACCGCGGAGGCGATCCGCACCAAGGGCGAGTTCATTCGGGGCGTTATCCTCGCGCGGCGCAAAGCGGTTGAATTCATGCGCACCAATACCAAGGAAGCCTCGGCCATCATCGCAAAAGAGTATGACCTCACCCCTGCGGTCGCGGAGGCCACCGTCCGTAACCTGCTCGATTCGGAAAAGAAGGGTGGCGTGCCGTATTGGGGCGCGGGCGATATTCGCATCGATACGATGAACAATATGATCCGCGCGCAAAAACTCGTCGGTGCATTCCAAGGCGATGTCGATTGGGCCAAGCTGATCGACGAGTCGTTTCTGCCCGTCGATTTGCGCAGCAAACCTGCTCGATGACGGTAATGGCTGCGGGCGAACCGCATGTTCGCCTAACGGGCATCACGCGCGTTTATCCGGCACGCAGCGGGCAGCCGGCGGTGAGCGCGCTCGGTCCGCTTGATCTCACGCTGCGTCAGGGCGAACTCTTCGCGGTGGTCGGGCCATCCGGCTGTGGCAAGTCAACCTTGCTTGACATCATGGCGGGACTGTCCGCTCCCACGGCGGGTGTTGGCATCTTCGAAGGCAAGCGGCTGTCCGGCGAGGTGCCAGAAGGCGTTGGCGTGGTATTCCAGGAAGATGCCTGTTTTCCATGGCTCACTGTATTCGACAACATCGCATTTGGTCTCAGACAGCTTCGCGATTCTGAGCATGCGGTGCAAGAGAAGGTCCAGCATGCGATCGCATTCATGGGCCTGCAGGATTTCTCCGGCGCGTATCCGGCGCAGCTTTCCGGTGGCATGCGACAACGCGTGTGCATTGCACGCACGCTGGTGCTGCGTCCACGACTCATCCTGCTCGATGAACCGTTTGGAGCGCTGGACCAGCAAACACGTCTGCTGATGGGGGACGAGTTGCTCCGGCTATGGCGCGAGACCGGTGCGACCGTGCTGCTGATTACCCATGCGCTCGATGAAGCCGCGATGCTGGCTGATCGGGTCGGTGTGATGTCGGCGCGGCCCGGGCGATTTCTGGAAATCGTCGAGACCGGCTGGCCACGCGAGCGCGATAGTACGGTGGTTTCCGATGAGCGCTTCGGACGCCTCACTGCGCGCATCTGGACGCATCTCAGAGCCGAGTCGATGCGCGCCATGGGTCATGCAAGCGGTGGATCGAAACGGCAGCACGGGAATTCCACCTTGGGGGCGGGATGACGCAAGCCGGTTGGTTGCGACTGTTCGTGATCGTCGGCGCGATCGGCTTTATCGAGGCGGCGTGCCGATTCGGGCTGATACCGTCGATCACGATGATTCCGCCCTCGAGGATGGTCATCGCGCTAATAAGTAGGGAGTTCCCCCGGCTCTGCCGGGGAGGCAGCAGAAGTTTGACGAATCCGGGAGTCCACCCGGCGAAACTATCGATCGTGAGCCGCCAAGCACACGAAAGGAGAATCGCGGATGGAC
>CAMDRJ010000206.1 GCA_945906755.1 Klebsiella pneumoniae
CGCGCTTCGCGTGCATGATTCGGGCGCCGATGACAATGCCATGCGAGTCTTGACGCATGGCACCATCACTCACGGCAAACAATACTTAAGCGCCGAGAAGCGCAGCTGGCCCACCACTTACTACGGCCGCAAATCCGGGGTTGGTTTGGCCATTGAAACGCAACGAAGTATCGCCGCGGGTGGCATCAAGATCGGCGTCGTAGGCCTTGGGGTCGGCACCCTTGCGACCTACGGCAATGACGGCGATACCGTGCGGATCTATGAAATCGATCCGCAGGTCGTTGATCTCGCGCGGAAAGAATTTTTCTACCTTGGCGATTCCAAGGCGAAGATTGAAATTGCACTCGGTGATGCGCGACTGTCCATGTCAAACGAAGCCGCACAACACTTCGATGTGCTTGCCATTGATGCGTTCTCGAGCGACTCGATTCCGGTGCATCTGCTCACCCTTGAGGCCTTCAAAACCTACTTCAAGCACATCAAACCGGGTGGACTGCTGGCCGTCCATATTTCGAATCGGCATCTCGATCTGCAACCGGTGGTGGCCGAGGCGGCCAAGGCGCTCAACAAAACCGCGCGGCTCATCGACACCGACGACGAAGAGGCCCTTGGCACCTATGGCGCTACCTGGGTGCTGATTGGTGATTCGGTAGAAATCTTCAATCACGAAAAGCTAAAGGAAGTGGCCGAGGTACTCGCCCCAACACGTTCGGTTGGACTGTGGACCGACAACTTCAGCGATGTCTACCGCATCTTGAAGTAGCGGGTAGTAAAGCCGTCATCCCGGTCAATGAACCGGGATCCAGAAACCGCGCTTCGCGCGTGAAGTAGGACGCCTAGACCCCGGATCGTCGTCCGGGGTGACGAAAGAAATTTGGCGCTAATCGACCCGTGCGCCGGTTTCGCGAATCACCTTCACCCATGTTTCAGTATCCGGACCAAGCGCTGCGGAAAACTGCTGCGGTGTATTCGGAATGAATTCCCCGCCGGTTGCAGCGATGCGCGTCTGAATATCGGGGCTCGCCAGTGCTTTGGTGATTTCCGCATTCAACTTCGCAACGATCGGCGCAGGCGTTGCGCCGGGCGCAAACACCGCGAACCAGAGCGACGCCTCGAAGCCGCTCACGCCCGCTTCGGCCATGGTCGGCATCTCTGGCGCCGCGGGCGAACGCTTCGCCGTTGTCACCGCCAAGGCGCGCAACCTGCCCGCACGCACATGCGGCCAGGATGTGGAGATCGTATCGAAGAGCAGCTGCGTCTGGCCGGCGATGGTCGCGGTACTGGCGGGTGCTGCTCCCTTGAACGGCACATGCGTCACTTTCAGATCGACCTGCCGGAGAAATCGCTCGGTCACCAAATGCCCGGCGCTACCGCTTCCAGGTGATGCGAAGTTGAGCGCATCAGGTTTTGCTTTCACCAACGCAATGAACTCTTGGAGATTATTCGCCGGCACCGATGGGTGTACGAACAACGCCATCGGCAGGGTCGCGACATTGATCACCGGCGCGAAATCCTTAAGCGGATCGTAGGGCATCGACTTGTAGAGATACGCCGCGACATGGCTGCTCGTCGAGGCCATGAGGATCGTGTAGCCATCGGGTGCCGCCTTCGCCACTTGCCCATGCGCGATCGTGCCGGTTGCACCAACCACGTTCTCGATCACAAAGGGCTGCGCAAGATTCTCAGCGAGCTTTTGCCCGATCAGACGTGCGAGGAGATCAGTTGGCCCGCCCGGTGGAAACGCCACGACAAAACGCACCGTCTTTACCGGATAAGCAGGCGCCTGGGCCAACGCAACCGTGCTCATCAATGCAACGAGACTACCAACAATGAATTTCAACATGCATGCTCTCCGAATTAAGACTATCGCTTGACCCGGCCACCGAGCACTTCGGCGGCCCAATCGGTCATGTAGTCGATGGCAAGTGAACCATTGTCCGCCTGGCAATGTTCGGCGCCGGTTTCGGCAGCGCGAAACACTTTCAACTCGCGGCGCGAGCTATTGATCGCGGCGTTATACATGCGTTCGGCATCGATCAGCGGAATCTGGCGATCGTTCTCGCCGTGCACGAGCAACAGCGGGCAAGTGATATTGGCCGCTGTCTTCTCATTGGTGAAATGCTGGGTGATTCTCAGCACTTCTTCGATCGTTCGCTTGCCGAAGACCCATTGCAAATGCTCGCCGAAATGCGAGACCGAGGGCTTGGTGGTCGATGACGGATTGAGGCGCGCCACCACCGTGTTATGCCAATTCCACATCGCTCCCCAGGCGATACAACACTTGACGCGCCTCTCGAACGCCGCAACGCGCGGCGCATAGTAGCCACCGAGCGACAACGCCATGATGCCGATGCGTTTGGCGTCGATGTCCGCGCGCTTTTCCAGATAATCGATCGAGGCGGCAGCCGGCCGCTCGATCTCCGGCATGCCATGCATTTCGCGCAGACGCAACGCTTCGCCTACGCCCGGATGATCGACGATCAGCGTCGACACCCCACGACGGCGCAATTCGAGCGCCACGCCCGAAAGGTAGATCCACTCCTTCATGACATCGAGCCCATCGAAGTGAATCATGCAAGGGGCTTTGCCCCCACCTTCGGCCGGGATGAACAGCGCCGGCATCGAGCGGCCTTCATAGGGAATCTCGACCCATTCGATCGGCTCACCACGAAAGCGCGCGCCGGTGCGAAAACACTCGAGCATACGTTGATACGCGACCGGTTTGCGCGGATCTTTCGGATGCGCCATACGCTCCGCATTCTGAAAATATACGAATGCGCGGAGCAGCTTGCGACCGGCGCTGATCTCATGACCAGCCGCTGCATCGGTGCGACCCTGCGCTTCGACCCGTTGCCCGAGATTGTTCCAGGCCTCGAACCACTGTTCCTGCGCGGCATCGTCATTGCGAACCGCGGCATCCCGCAGCACGCGGCAAACGTCGTCCATCTCGCCCATCAGGCCGCCGCCCCCAAGCGCCAGATTCGTGGCGAGATTCCAAACATAGTTGGTCGGAAAGTATTCGAACATGCTGCCCTCGTGGTAATTGGTGACTGTGACGCTTGCCAGTTTCTCACGACCGAGCGCCATCACGCAGGATAGGCCCAGTTTGGATTAAAGTCGCCTCCCGTGGCGGACTACGCGATAACGCGCGCGCCGCCCGCTACCGGAGAGTTTCCGCACATGCCCACTGCCCGCCTTCGCAAGCCACAGCCACGCGCGACACGCAAGATCGATCTCAAGGATTTCAAGACCGCCTATCCGGCCATGCAACCGGACCAGGACTATCCGCCGATCAAGCTCAAGTCGCTCAAAGGCAAAGTCAGCGACGCGGAATGGCAAGCGCGCGTCGATTGCGCCTGTGCGTATCGATTGGTGCAGCACTTCGATATGCACGATCTCATCTACAACCATGTTTCGGTGCGCATTCCCGGCACCGAGCATTTTCTGTTGAATGCCTATGGCTTGATGTATGACGAGATCACCGCCTCCTCGCTGCTCAAAGTCGATATCGAAGGCAATATCCTGTGGGCGCCGGAGTTTCCACATGGGCTGCGTTATTCGGTGAATCTCGCCGGCTTTGTCATCCATAGCGCGGTACATCGCGCTCGACATGAAGTCGGCTGCGTGATCCACACTCATTCGCTCGCGACGATGGCGGTTTCGTCATTGGCAGACGGTCTCCTGCCGATGACGCAGACCGCGATGCGCTGGGCGAGCGTTGGTTACCACGACTATGAAGGCGTGGCGATCGAGTTGGATGAGCAGCAGCGCATCGTCGTTAATCTTGGCGATCGGGATATTTTGTTTTTGCGCAACCATGGCGTGCTCGCGGTCGGCGCCACCGTCGGCCAGGCGTTCAACAATACTTACCGGGTGGAGCGTTCCTGCCGCTCGCAGCTGATGGCGATGGCCTGCAATGCGAAGATGATTCTGCCCTCGCAAGCAGTCATTGATAAGACGACCCACGCGTATCATCCCTCGACGCGCCGTCCGTATGGCGTGCTCGAATGGCCGGCGATGCGCAGACTCGCCGATCGCATTGACCCTTCGTATAGAAAATAGATCGGAATCGTCATGGAACTGCTGGACACACTGGCCGAGTTCGCGCAAAGCTGCGGATCGCGACGATTCGATAAAGAAGTGATGCACCATGCCAAACGCGCGGTGATCGATTGGTATGCCGCGCTGATGCCTGGAGCCGTGGTTGCCCCGGCCACTCTGCTGGAAAAAGCGCTCGCCGAAGACCTCGATCGCGGCGGGGCACATCTTGCGCTCGGGCGACGCGCAACAATGCGCACCGCTGCCTTGATCAATGGCACCGCCGCGCATGCGGTTGAGTTCGACGACATCTTCAAATTCGGCATCTACCATCCTGGTGCGCCGACCATCTCCGCTGCGCTGGCCGCCGCGCACCATCAAAATGCCACCGGCGAAGCATTTCTCCGGGCGGTGATTGCGGGCTATGAAATATCGACGCGGATCGGTGCCGCGATGGGCCGAGCGCATTACAAGTACTGGCATAACACCGGCACGATCGGTGTATTCGGCTCAACACCGGCAGTCGGTCTGTTATTGGGATTGCAGCGCGATCAACTGACGCATGCAATGGCCACGGTCACGACATTCTCGGCCGCATTACAACAAGCCTTTCGCATGGATTCGATGTCAAAGCCGCTCCATGCCGGTCGCGCGGCCGAAGCGGGAGTGCTAGCGGCCCTCGCAGCCCGTGAAGGCGTGATTGGTTCACTCGATGTGATCGATGGGGAGGCCGGTTTCGGCGTGGCGATGGGCGATGGGCCCAATTGGAACAAGGCGGTATCGACGCTTGGCAGCGTCTGGCATATCTGCATGATGACCTTCAAGAATCACGGCTGCTGCGGCCACACCTTCGCATCGATCGATGCCGCGCTCGCCCTGAAGGAAAAACTGCGATTGAAGCCCGCCGATATCAAGCATGTGCGGGTCGCTACCTATAAAGCCGCGCTCGATGTTGCTGATATTCGCGAGCCACGCACCGCCGCTGAAGCAAAATTCAGCACGGCGTATGTCGTGGCGAATGCGCTCGTTCACGGCAGTGTGCGATTGAATGCGTTCGATGACGAGCGCCTCGCCGACCCGACCACGCGCGGCTTGATGCGAAAGACTGACTTGGTAATCGACCCCGAACTCGACGCCACGTTCCCGAATCAGCGCGCGGCGCGCGTCACGATCGAAACCAATGATGGCCGCAAGGAAACCTTCTACCAGCCCAATCGCAAAGGCGATCCCGAGTTGCCGTTATCGGACCGCGATGTCGACGATAAATTTCTTGAGCTTGCCGGACCGGTGATCGGGAGCGTCAATGCGAAGGCATTCGTGGCGAAACTCTGGGCGCTGGAAGGAATCAGCGATCTCGCCTTCACTCAAAGGCCGACGCAACACCCATGACAGTCCCGGTGATCGCGGTGAGCGGACGCGACTTGCCTAGTCTCGAACGCCGCGGCGATGCTGGCGCCATGTGATCGCGTCGCCGTGAATCTGCTTTGAGTACATCGGCGAAGCCTTGCATCGATATATAGCGTGCGTCGGTCGATCGCACCAGCGCTTGCATCAATGCATCGTTGGTGACGTCATCGACATTGACGAGCGGGACCGGCCCCAGGCCGAATTCCTTCGCCTCCGCATCGGTGCGATGCCAGTAAGGATGACGCCCGCTCAGTAATTCATAGGCCACACAAGCCAGTCCATACACATCATCGGCTGGCCGTAGCGACGCTTCCTCGATCGGAATGCTCTCCGCGTCGAACGCTTTGGGGCCGACGTCATCGCGATCGTCGCCACCGAATGGCACTACATGACCCCAATCGGCGAATTGCGCATGCCCCGCCTCCGGATCAACCGTGATCGTCGCAGTGCGGATGTCACCATGCACGAGCCCGCCCGCATGCATCGCGATCAATCCTTCTGCCAGATCCAGGATGATGTTGATGGCAATCGCAGGATCGGTGCCAACGCGCCGTTTCGCGATCGCCTCGTCAAGCGGCTCGCCATTGATCCCTTCAGCGAGCATCGTGAGTTGTCCGGCTTCCATGGCGATGCGAATCAGCTTCGGCAATCCGGACACCGACGCCTCCTCGAAGCTCGTCAAGCGCTTGAGCGCGGTGGGATTGCGCATCAGAAAGCGCGTGAACCGTACAGTGAATCGCTTGACCAAGGTAGTCGCGGCTTGCGGGGCCGCCGGGTCGATGACAGACCAACTGGTTCCGCTGGTGCTGCGGCGGATATGGCGCGGCCCGCTAGAGCCGACTGGGTCGCCCGAACCGAGGGCGCTGGCTGTGTTGCTCGTGTCCTTCATCTCGCTCGCTGTGAGATTGGTGCCCGTCACGGCGGATGTCCATTAACGACTTGTTAGGCAATACTCGCACGACCAATTTGCCCCGTCGAAGACAATTCGTGTCAGTCCGCCGAGCGTTCGAGATCGGGTAACGAGCGGTTCATTTTGCGACCCGCTCAATACCAGTGTGATGGACCGATCGATGTTGATTCAGTTTGCAGTGTTTGCGGGAACCTTTGTCGCCGGCGGCAAACGGAGCGAGGCGGGCAGCTGTTTCGTTTCACCTTTGATCGCCCAGCCTCGCTCGCGGGCGAGCGTCTCGATGCGCGCAATGCGATCAGCGGTGAGCGGATGCGTCGCAAGAATCTTGGGCGGCTCGCCCCTGCCGCCCCTCAGCTTCTCGAATACATGAAACAAGTCGCTTGCGCCGGCGATCGATCCGTACTCTTTAACGACGGCACCGAGCGCCATTTCATCCGCGCGCGTTTCCTGCTCGCGGTTGAACGTCAAGCCGGTGAGTAGCGCGGTTCCCGATAGCATTGTTCCAGCCGCCCTGTCGGTAGCGCCACCGGTGATCGCACTGAGGGCGAGCGTCATCGCCACGCCGCGTCCCGCACCCACTATCGGATCGCGATTGATGATATGCGCGATCTCATGCGCCATCACCATCGCGAGCGCGTTCTCGTGCGGAATTTTCTCGAGCAGGCCACGGTACATGAACACGTTGCCACCGAGCGTTGCCAGGGCGTTCACCATCGGGGTGTCTTGATAGTGAACGTGGATCCGCATGCCGGGCGGCAGATTCATATGCGCGGCGAGGCGATCGGCAAGCGCCTGTAGCGACAGCTCGATCGCCGGCTGCTACGCCTTTGGCTTGATGAATCGCTCAGCTAATCCGAGTTCAGTCTCGAACGAAACGCGCCGTGCAATCAACCCCGCACCGACGTAAAGCACCAGTGCACCCAGTAGCGCGATGACGACGATGCTAAATGTAAGGCCCAAGAAATCCTTGAGCGGACTCCCCGCCGAGACATTCACGTCTTCCGGGAGTCGCGGGTTCTCGAATTGGGCCAATCAGACGGCTCTTGCTAATGCGATGCGGCCGTCGCGCTCGGGGACGCCAGCGCCGTTCCATACGCCAGTAGTTCGACCGAACCAATCCGAGGTGCTTCAGGACGCGACGCCCGGGCACCAACTCGATATTCGTCAGCAGCATGACTGCTCCTCTCGACCAGTTGGGTGAACAGATCAATTGTCGGCGAAGCGGTAAGCGCAAGCGCGGCATTATTTCCACTGGCGTGCGCCGCATTGCATGTTACGAACGGCCAGTCCGAGCGGCACAAACATACATGTGCTGGCACGCCATCATTCACCAGTGTAATGCGCGACCATCACGACGCGCGCATCGCGACCGTGAAACGATTGAAGGGCATCTCTAAAAATTGCTTAATTTCGAGGCACATTGTAAACGTTAAGTGGGTATGTACGTTGTAAGGTTAAATCACCGACACGAAGCGAGAGCAAAATGTCCATACGCCTTCAACCGAGTTTTTTCGACATTCATGAGCGCAGCG
>CAMDRJ010000207.1 GCA_945906755.1 Klebsiella pneumoniae
GCGGCGGACCGATCGAAGCCGATCACATCGTCGGTTTCATGGTCGACAAGGCCAAGGTGTCTGGCATCGATGATACGCTCTTTCGCATTGCCCATACCCATCTGAAGGCGTATGAGAATCGGCGTGCGGCCGGGCGGCTTTAGTCGCTATTTCAGCGCGGGGGATGCGCCGTTTTTTATTCTTTCGCGGAGGCTTCCGCTGCCCAGGCGGTAAACAGCGTATAGGTCACCGCGAGTACGACCGGGCCTACGAAGATACCGACTAGGCCGAATGCAACCAAGCCGCCGATCACCCCGGCGAAGATCAAGAGCAACGGAAGGTCGGCCCCTTTCTTGATGAGAATCGGCCGCAAAATGTTGTCCAGGCTACCGACGATGATGGCCCAGACCAAGAGTGCGGTCGCCCATCCGTATGCGCCGGACCAGTAGAGCCATACGACGGCGATGAAGAGGACCGGTGCTGCGCCGATCTGGGCCAATGCCAGCATGAACATAACGGCGGTGAGGACGGTGGCAAATGGAATGCCTGCCACCGCAAGCCCGATACCGCCAAGCAGCGACTGCGCGAGGGCCGTGACGACCACGCCGAGTGCGACGCCGCGAATGGCTTGTCCGGCGAGTTTGACGGCGTCGTCCCCGCGCTCGCCGCCCAGGCGTCTGGCAAACTGCCGGATGAGGGTCGCCGCGGATTCGCCGCTGGAATACAGCACGGCGCTAATGATGATGGTGAGGACAAATTGCGCCGCCACAAGGCCGAAGCTGCCGACCTCGGCAACGAACCACGTGGCGATTTGTCCGGCGTAGGGCGTGGCTTTGCTCGCGAGCCCCGAGGGACCGGCGGCGAGCACATCATTCCAGAGCGCAACGATGCGCTCGCCCACCATCGGGATCTTGTGCAGGAATTCTGGGGGAGGCGGCACCTTAAACGCAGCAATGGATTTCGCCCATCCCGCGATCCGCTCGGTGTTATCGACAATGGTCGCAATCGCGAGCGAGAACGGCACGACGAAGACCAACAGCAAGAGGACCGTCATGAGGCTCACTGCAAGCCACCGCTTACCCCAAAGCCGGTCTTGTATTGCGATCATCAATGGCCAGGTGGCGACCACGATCATGGTGGCCCAGATGATGGCGGGCAGAAACGGACGCAGTATCCAGAAAGAAAACCCGCACAATCCGCCGATCACGAGGATCGCGAGGACGTTACGGGTGAGATCGCGCTGAATGGATTCGGACATATTACGTTCCCGCGGGCAGCTTCGGGACGACCTCACGCGTAAAGAGTTCCAGTGACCGGAAAATCGCATCGACCGGCATATTGCCGAACGCGAATTGGCCGACCAGATAATTCGCGCTGGTGTGAGTGAGATCGCGGCTTAGCCATTGTGCGACGGTGGCGGGCGAACCGGCAACGCCCTGACCGCGTTCCATCAGCGCATCGAACGTCGGCGGGCGCGCATGCTTCGGAATCTCGCGCTTGCGTAGATTGAAGAGCCAATTGAAGCTCGTGTACCAGCGTACATACGCGCTGCGGGCCAATTCGAGTGCTTGCTGGTCGGTATCGGCAACGACGATAAAACGCCCGATCCCCATATTGGGTAGCGGACGTGCCTCACCATGCAGCTCGCGCCATACCGCGCGATACCGGTGGATGATCGTACGTGCCAACTCCGAAGGATCGAGCGAGATGATCTGCAGACCGCGCCGTGCCGCGCGCTCAGAACTTTCCGGAGCGTGGGCACCGTACCAGATGGGCGGGTAAGGTTTCTGCACGGTGTCCATCACGATCGGCACATCACGAAAATTGAAGTGTTTGCCCGCGTGGTCGACATTGGTTTGCGTGAGGCATTTGATGATGACTTCCAGGGCCTCTTCATAGGTGGACTGCGCCTGTTCCGGTTCCTGACCAAAGCAGACGAGTTCGATCGGTGAGGCACCGCGGCCAAAGCCGATATCCAACCGCCCGTTGCTCATCTGATCGAGCATGCAGATTTCTTCGGCGAGTCGAAGCGGATGATAAAGCGGCAGGGCATAGACCATCGGCCCGAAGCGCAGCGTCTTCGTTCGCTGTGCGACCGCCGCGAGAAACACGCTTGGCGATGGCGCCATGCCAAGCGGCGTCGCATGATGTTCGGCGAGGTGGTACGAATAAAAGCCGTACTTTTCGTAAGCTTCGATGATGCGCAGGCGCGCTTCGAAGTATTCGGGCAACGGCAGGTCGCTGCGATCAAGATGATCGAAGACGCCGATTCTCATTACAAGCTCCAGATTGACGAGTGATAAAAGCGGCTGGAGCTTACACGAGAGTGGACACCTGCCCTATGTCGCAGCGAGTCTCGTGACGAAATCGGCGATTACCGCAAGGGCCTGCTCCGGTTGGTCGCGAAAGGGATCGTGCCCACACTGCGCCCATTTCTCCAGTGTGACCGGGCCGCAGGCGAGCGCCGCGATCTGATCGATCTGCATCATGGTGCCGTGATCATCATCAATCCCTTGGATGGCGAGGATTGGGCAGGTGATGTTCCGGAGCAAAGGTTCAATCGTCCAGCCGGCGTTTTCCGGGGTTGGCCAAACCTTAGCCCATGAAAGGAACATGCGATCGACATCATCGTGGTAACGCGCCATTCTTTCGCGCAGGACGCCGGAAGGCCAGGCGTCGAGGTGGCGCTCGATTGCTGCTTGCGTGGCCGGCTCGTCACGCACATGCGGCGCAATCACCACCAAGCCACGCGCAGGATGGCCATTGCCTGCATAGGCCAACGCGATCGTGCCGCCATCACTATGGCCGATCAGCACGATGTCATCGAGACCAAGCGTCGCTAGGATTTCCGGCAGCACGATTCTGCCTTCATGCACGAGAAAATCCGGCTTGCGCGCTGTATGGATGACATCCGATCGTCCGTATCCGTAGCGCGAGTACACGAGGGCTGCACAGCCGGTCTGATCGGCCAATTGCGCTGGAAAATCCCGCCAGAGCGCGAGTGAACCGAGACCTTGATGGAGAAAAACCAGCGTAGGCAGACCGGCGCGCTTGGCCGGAAAGTATTGGTACTCAAGGCGATGGCCGTCGGCCTGCAAGAATTTGAGCGGCGGAGTCGCCGTCATCACTGCACAGCGCCTTCACCATTGCGACGCAGCACTTTGCCGGGGGTGGCACCGGTGTGCTTTGCATTGTCGACGACGAGCGTGCCATTGACGATCACGGTGGTCCGATCGCCCGATGGATACTGATGCGGCGACGCGTAGGTGGAGAGATCCTTGAAATTTGCCGAATCGAAGATCGCGATATCGGCTCGATAGCCTTCCCGCAACAGCCCACGATCGCGAAGATTCAAAGCGGCGGCCGTCGCGCCGGTCATCTTGTGGATCGCCGCCGCAAGGGAAACGACCCCTTGCTCATGCACGTAGCGACCGATGACCCGAGGAAATGTTCCATAGAAACGAGGATGCGGCATGCCCTGGCTCACGATGCCATAAGTGGCGACGCAATTGCCATCGGAGCCGATCAATACGCGAGGCGTGCGAACGAGTGTTGCGACATCCGCCTCCGAGATCGAGGTGACCAACACGCGCGTGGCGCCTTGATCATCGATCAGGTAATCGCATAAGGCGTCGATCGGATCAAGATTCCTTTCCTGTGCGAGCTGCGCAATCGTTTTGCCGGCATGCTGGGGTTGATGGGGCGTGATCGAAATGCGCACCGCCTCCCAGGATTCGATGCGCCCCCAGTTGTTGAGTCCGTGTGCGACAACTTCTGTGCGAATGCGCTCGCGGGTGGCAGGCAATCGCAGGCGTTCGATCATCGCGTCCACGCCGCCCGCCTGGACCCACTGCGGCAAGATGTTCTTGAGCGGATTGCTGCCCGCGGTATAGGGATAGGCGTCGCAATCGATGCGCACACCTTGCGCGCGAGCGGCGTCGATCATCGCCAAGGCTTCCGTCACCTTGCCCCAATTGTCGACGCCTGAGCATTTGAAGTGGACGATTTGGACATGCACGCCGCAGGTCTTGCCAAAGTCGATTGCCTCTTCGACTGCGGCGAGCACTTGATTCGATTCGTCGCGCAAATGCGTGAAATAGAGAGCGTTGTGGCGCTTCAGTACATGACCGAGCGCAATCATTTCATCGCGTGCGGCATAAGCGCCAGGCGATGTGAACAGGCCACTCGACATGCCCAGTGCACCGGCTTGTAGGCCGTCTTCGAGCAGCGCGACCATATGCGCCAGTTCGTTTGACGTCGGCACACGCTGTGCCATGCCCATTGCCATGAGCCGCAAGGTGTTGTGGCCCACCAGCATGCCGGCATTGACCGATGTCGCCGGAAACGTATCGAGATACTGCGGAAAGCTCATCTCGCGAAACGGCAGCCAGGGAGCACTTGGGCTCAGATAATCCTTGAGGAGCGCTACCTTGCCCGGTAGACAAGGCGCGGTTGAGTAACCGCAGTGACCGATGATCTCGGTGGTGACGCCTTGGCGCACCTTGCTTTCGGCCTTTGGATTGATCGGCAGCGTGAAATCGGAATGGGTCTTGATGTCGATGAAGCCGGGTGTGACGGTGAGGCCTGCTGCATCGATGATCTGATGCGCCGTGTTACCCAAATCGGGTGCGATGCGCGCGATGCGTTCGCCTTGGATGCCGATATCGAGGCGCGCGCCCTCGCTTCCTGAACCATCGATGACAAGGCCGTTGCGGATGAGAAGGTCGAAGGTCATGGCGGGGCACTCGAAGGGGAAGCTGAGAGTTTAGGATGGAACCGTCTCGTTACCAAGCGGCGTGCGGGGAGGGTGCCTTGTGCGCGTGACATAGAATTGGCCACTCATTCAATTACCAAGGCCCTGCTCATGTCCCAAGCCCCTCTCATTCCGGAATCCGTTCGTGCGTTGATGGCAGAAGTCGGCCCAAAGTGGGGAAGCAATCCTTCGGGCAATGTGAAGAGGATGATCGATGCTTTCACCCCGATCCTGAAGGGCGCGCCGAAACAAGGTCTGAACGTGACCCGCAATATCGCCTATGGATCGCATGCCAGACAGATTCTCGATGTGTATCAGCAAAGCGCTTTTCGCAACGCACCGGTCGTGATCTTCGTGCATGGCGGCGCGTTCGTCGATGGGGAGAAGGATCGCACCGACGAAATCTACAGCAACGTCCTCTACTACTTCGCGCGCAATGGCATCGTCGGCATCAATATGGAATTTCGCGTCGCACCGGAAACCAAGTATCCGGGTGGTGCGCAGGATGTCGGGCAAGCAGTCGCCTGGGCACGCGAAAACGTTGCGAAGTACGGCGGTGATCCGCAAAAAATCTTCGTGATGGGCCATTCGGCCGGCGCTGCACATGCCGGGCTCTACGCCTACGACAAGCGATTGTGGCCGGCAACCGGCGTCGGGTTGGCCGGATTGATCGTGGTAAGTGGGCGCGTCCGCGCCGACAACTTGCCCGAGAATCCCAATGCCAGGAAAGTCGAAGCCTATTTCGGCACCGATACGAAACTCATGGAAGACGGCTCACTGGTGAATCATGTCTGTGCCGCGAGCTTGCCGACCTTCGTTGCGATGGCCGAATTCGAGAATCCCTTGCTCGACATGTATTGTCTGGAATTGATCTACAAGCTGGCTCAAACCAAGCGTCGTGCGCCGCCTTTCATGTGGCTCGCCGGCCACAATCACACCTCGATCATCGCCCACTTCAACACCGCCGAAGACCCGTTGGGGCGGGCGATTGTGGAGTTTGTGCGTCGCCATTAGAGAAACTGGACGGCAATAGCGAGGAGGGTAGGGCGGAAAAGCAGCGCGCATTCCGCCGCGATGAATGCAATTGGGCGCGAAGATTCCACGGTGGAATGCGCTACGCTTTTCCACCCTACGGTACTTCACTTCTATTCACGTTTCACCCAGCGGTCGTGAATGCGCTGCCAAGTGCCGTCTGATTTCGCGACGGCTAGTTCGCGATTGATCGCGTCGATCAATTCGGGGGGGCCGTTCTGCGCGATGGCGAAGGCGATCGTGAGCGGCGTATAGGGTGTCGCCCCGCAAGTGACTTGGCCCGGAAACAAACGATTGGCGATCGCAATCCCCGCGTGCAGATTGAGCGCAGCCACATCCGCTTGTCCGGCAAGCAGCATCTTGAACGAACCTTCATAGCTATCGCCGTCCACCAATTTGATGCGCGGATGGTTGCGCTCGATCTGCGCCCACATCGGGCCTTTTTTCGGGGTGACCAGGGTCTTTCCGGTGTAGGCACCCAGATCCGGTTGCGGCAGCGTTCCGGCACGGGTGAACGTCGCGGCACCGGAAACGATGAGTGGCTCCGAGAAGATCATCGTCTTCAAGCGTTCCGCCGTGACGCCTTTGAATGCCAGCGCATCGACGCGGCCACTGAATAGCGCCCCTTCTGTTTCGGCGAGCGTCATCGATCGAAACTCATGCGCCATTCCGGCGCGTATGAGCAGGTGATCGGTGAGCTCGATGAGCATGCCGGATGGCTTGCCATTTTCTAGTACACCGAACGGCTCGAATGGCACGTCATAGCCGATCTGGAACAGCCGGCTCATGACTTCTTCATTTCGATTTCGATGAAGACAAACTCAAACGCATTGGCATTGATGACGTTGTGCTCCACGCCTTCATTGCGAAAATAGGGGATGCCGGTCTTCAAATCGGCCCGAATGTCACCGGATGCCGTCTCGAGAAGCAGTTGCCCAGTGGTCTGCGGCACGACGACGTAGTCATGTCCATGGCGATGCCAGCCGGTTTCCGCCCCGGGGGCGAAACGCCATTCGGTCACGACCACCCGCTCGTTGTCGATCATCGGGGTGGGAACTGCCTGTGGGCGGGCCATGTGGGGTCTCCGTTGAGATGCTGGTTGCGGCGATGGTAACAAAGTCGCGCCCGCAACTTTGAGTACACTATGCCAATGAAACTCTCTGGCGTTCGTGTCGTCGATTTATCGCTCTTTCTTCCCGGCCCGCATCTCACCGGCATCATGGCCGATCATGGTGCCGAGGTCATCAAGGTGGAGCCCTATCCGCATGGTGAGCCGGCGCGGCATGCGCCTTATGTCCAAGCTGGGCATACCGTCTGGTTTCGTAATATTGCGCGTGGCAAGAAGAGCATTCGTCTTAATTTGAAGGATCCGCGCGGCAAGGAAATTCTATTCAAGCTCTGCGAGAAAGCGGATGTCTTCGTCGAGTCGTTTCGTCCCGGCGTGATGAAGCGCCTCGGTATCGACTATGCCGCGATCGCAGCGCGCGCCCCGCAGATCATTTACTGCTCGATCTCGGCCTTTGGGCAGACCGGAAAGTACAGCACGAAGCCTGCGCATGATCCGGCGATTCAGGCGATGGCGGGCGTTGCGAGCGTCACGCGTGGGCGCGATGGTTATCCTGCCATGCCAGGGGTCGCCGCGGCCGATATGACCGGTTCTCTGATGGCGCTCTCTGGTGTGTTGATGGCGCTGGTGTCGCAACGCGCAACCGGCAAGGGCGACTACCTCGATATCGCGATGATGGATTCGCTCATGGCGTGCATGCCGCATGTATTGGGGTCGGTGTTCCTCGAGAATCGCGCGCCTATTCCGGCGCATGAGCGGTCATGGGGCGGCGGTGCGTTCAACAATCCCTATGAAACGAAAGATGGCCAGTTCCTTATGATGGGTGGTCTTGAAGTGCATTTCGCGAAAAATGTGTTGACCAAGGCAGGTCGCCCCGATCTCGTTCTATTGTGCGAACAACCTTCTGGCTCCGTGCAAGATCCGGTTAAGGAGTTTCTGCGCGGCTTGTTCAAGACGAAGACGCTTGCCGAATGGGAGGCCTGGTTTGCCGATGTCGATGCGGGCTGGGCACCGATTCGCGATCTGCATCAGGCGTTCTTCGATCCGGC
>CAMDRJ010000208.1 GCA_945906755.1 Klebsiella pneumoniae
GAAAACGCTTTCCCAGTCCCTGGCGTTCCTTCTCGTAGTACGTGATTTCTCTGTAGAACTCGCGGCGCGCATCCGCAAGTATGCGTACCTTCTTCACGGCGCCAAGCGACGCGCATCGGCAAGTACTTCTTCAAGATCGTACGCTTCAATTTCGCCGGCCTCGTAGGCTGCTATTCGGCGCTCGATCTCCCTGTCCCAGGCTTCGGCCACCTCGGTAGTTGCCGAATCATCAAGCGTGGCAAGCAGCAGATCAACCAGGCGGGCCCGTTCTTCCGGGGAGAGCGCGCGGCCGCGTTCAACAAGCTCGAGGACTGGGTCAGGCATGCCAATTCCTTGTCTGCGGTGCAAGATGATACTGCGAGTCCCGACGGAGGGGTGAATTGCGCTCTTTGATGACGGCGAACGACGTAATGGAAAGATCCTCCTCCAATCATGCAATCACGGAACTGGTGCGTGAAGTCGTCGGCTTCAAAAGTGCGTTGGAGTTCGAAGCTTCGAAGCCCGACGGCACGCCGCGCAAGCTCATAGACATTGGTCGGATGACAAAGCTCGGTTGGGTGCCGCGTGTGGACCTACGCGAAGGGGTGCGGTTGGCCTATGAAGAGTTCAAATCGATGGATTGACGATGGCGACACGGGCGAAGTATTTTCAACACACTCGTCTCGACGACTGTAATCATGCACCCGCGTCGCCTCGAATCTTGCGGATAAATTTGTCAGTATTCATGCGTCTGCGAAGGCAGCCGGACACGCTTGACACGGGATCAGTTTCTGCTTTGCGAGCCACCAGCAAACCGTCCGTTGCAGAGAATTCCAGCGTCGTTCCGGGACGAATGCCTAGCCGGTCCCGCAATGCTTTGGGAATCGTCACCTGTCCCCGTTCCGCGACGACTGCTTTCATTGGCCCCCCAGAGAAAACTCGATTCGCCAGCATGCTACATGGATTGCGGAACGAAAAGTATGGATCGAAAAGCACGATGCGCGAGCTCGCGGAGGTAGCGCGCGACGTGGTCAGTTTTCAGGGCCGATTATCATTCGTTGCGTCCAAGCCCGATGGCGCACCGCGCACGCGGATGGACAATAGCCGACCATCGAAGCTCGGTTGGGCGCCGGGCGTTTCAATGCGCGATGGGGTGCGAATGGCCTACGACGAGTTCAAGTCGGAGATGCTCGATTCATCTCGCGCGTAATCGGTAAGAGGGGGACGCTCTCCCTGTAAGGCCGGAAAAAATATGTTCGCTCGTCCTCCGAATGGTCGGCCGCGCGCGCTCAAGGCCTTTTTTGCCATGCCGTGGCATCGACAAAGATTGTGTTTATGTACGTATCGGCGTACGCCATGTAGCCGCAGCCGTGCATCAATTCGATGATCTCGGTCAGCTTGCGCTCGGACTTGTCCTCGGCAAAGGTGAGCGTTTCCAGGCAGAACACTTCTGGGCGGTACGCGGCGAAATCGAAGCTCTGCAGGATCGCATAGTCCAGCCCCTCTACGTCCAGCGAAACGAGGTTGGGCGCTTTGCTCGGCGAATCGGCAAAGTGTTGCGCGACAATGTCATTCACGGTATTCAGCTTCAAGCGAATCGTCTTTGTGATGCGATGCTGTGCATCGCCTCGGAGGGCGATGAAGGTGACGCGCTCACGGCAAGCAGCTTCGATGCCCCCGCTGCTGACAATCCCTTGGGCATCGCACTCGGCATCGCGCGCACCTACCCGTGCCAGTTGTGGCAAGCTAATATCCTTAATCGCAATTTTCACCCGGAGAGACTATGGGGCTACCTCTTGAAGCGCTCGAAGCTCAAGTACTTCAGTTGCCCAAGGCTGATCGTGTTCGGCTGCTGGATCGCGTCGTCGCCAGCCTAGACGTCGACGCCGCACGCGAAGCAGCTTGGGACGCATTGGCTGCACGCCGGGATGCAGAGGCAGAGCGAGATCCGTCTCTCTTGATGCCGCTGGACGACGTGCTTGCCCGACTTCGAGCGGAAGTGTAGTGGCCCGATCGGTACATAGGTTCGCCAGCGATGATCTGACCGAGGCGGTTCTCTTCTACAAGCGGGAAGCTGGGGCAGGAGTCGCCCGCCGCTTCTTGGCCGAATTTGAACGCGTCGCGAAGTTGATGGAAGAGTACCCTGACTTGGGGACACCGACTGGAGCTGATCGGCGGAGTTTCCCGCTTGTCGACTTCCCGTACTCAATCATCTACAAGCGAGATGGCAGCGGCATCCGCATCTTGGTGGTGCGCCACCAGAACCGCGACCCCGAGTACGGCGAAACTCGCAGGTGAGCGCGTGTCACTCGCGCATACAAGCGAAGACGACGCCAACCTATCGCTAAAGCGGACACGCACCGGCACGCCGCTCCACGCTCCAGGCCCTCATTTTCGCCTCGGAGGGCGATGAAGGTGACGTGCTCACGGCAAGCAGCTTCGATGCCCCGGCTGCAAAATAAAAGAATGCGTGATTCCAGAATTATTTTTCTACAACGTCGTTGCTTTGCATCGTAGATGTGGCGGGTTCTACCCCGCTCATTGCTGAAGCCGCTCACCCCTCGCGAGCATCGCACCAAAAAACATGGCGAGTAAATGCGCTTCCGGAAACGTGCGGAAGTGAGAGTTGAATAGGCTCGTTGCCATTAGCGCTAAAAGTACCCCGACGCCGATCCATCCATACCGATCCCGCGGTGCGCGCCATAGCGTCACGACCAAAAAGCCGATGAAGACCGCGAGTCCCACGAGGCCGTGCTCGGTCGCGATCAACAAATAAATGTTGTGTGGATCGGTGGAGGGGATAGCGCGCCAATCCGTGTAGCGTTCTTTGACGGTGCTGCTAAAGATTTTGCCGAATCCCGCTGATCCATAACCGAACCAAGGCCGTTCCTTGATGAGATCCACCGAGGTTTCGTAAAACACCATGCGGGTACCCATCGCATTTTCCGGCGCAATGGTGGGATTGCGAACTTCGGCGACGGCGGTATCGATCCGCCCGCGCATGGTTGGCGAGGCAGCATAGGCGAGCAATGCGGCCGCGATGAGGAGGACCCACATCGTGGTGCGCCGCGCGCGAAACAGCGAGTGTGCGCATATCGCGAGCACCACGAACATCGCGAGATAGCCGCTACGCCCAGGTGTGAGAAACACAATGTTCAGGGCGAGCGCAGTACCCAAGGCATATAGCCATGGCCGAAACTTCGCCGGTGCGTCGCCCAGATATTGCAAGACGCACAAGAGGCCGAACGCAAACGTCACGCCCTGGACCGCGTGATTCTGCAGCACAACGCCGGGCATCGCCCCGGCGTATTTTGCCAGTGAGAAACCGCTGATCCACGCGAGATAACTCACGATCACCCAAACCGCGCTCGCGATGATGAACGCAACGACGAATCTTCTTTTCCAAATGACCAGACCGAACAGGCCAAGCGGAATCAGCGCGTAGGCGATGCGCCGCCAACCGAGATAGCCGCCCCAGCGCTCAGAAAATTCCGCAGGCCCGTACAACAGTCCGGTCGCCGCGACCACGAGAAAGACGCAGAGGGCCATGCCGGCCGGTTGACGCACGGCGCGCATGATCGTTTCGATGGCGCGGCCCGAGATGAGCCATGCGATCACCATGAGATGCACTGTGAGGCTCGTGAGCGCGGTCGAAACTGGCACGCTCACCGCGGTCGCGATCGCCAGACAGCGTGCGACATTCAGACAGCGGTCACCCCATGTGTCGCCAAAAAAACTGGAATTAGCGGCGTCGGGCCCGACCGCCATAGCGCCAGCCGTTGATTGGCTCATCGCAGCGCCCGGTACAGGTATTTGCGCCGAATCTTCTCCCAACGGAAGAGGATCCCCTTTAGCCAAGGCGGTGGATCACGCTCTAGTTGCGAGCGGAATTTGCCGTTCTTGCTACCCTGCTCGACCACTGGGTCTTTATACCAAAGCATCTGAATACCCAACGCGCGATCGATCGCCTCGAATTCATTATCAATCGGACGCGTAACCTTATGGTGCTTGATCCATTCAAGCCGGGCCGCGGCACTTTCCGCATTGATCAAATAGGAGTCGGCGAAGCGACCCTTGGTGGCCGGATAGAGATGGTGTTCCGGCGATCGTTGGCGATGGGGCGTGAAAAAATTGCCGCCGCAACCCATGAACACAACGTGGAGCGGTGCGAATCGCGCACGCTCGGCCAGCGCAATCCGCATGGCGTTAGCGAATTCCGGAGCGAGCACGACATCGTCTTCGAGTACGAGCGCAGCGCCCTGACCGCGTGCCACGATGCGCTGCAATGCCTCGATGTGTTTCATGCCGCACGATTTTTGCGCCGCGGAAAGATTCGATCCGGTTGCAAACCATCGCTCGGATTCTTCATTGAGATCGGCGATATCCCAATCGTGGATGAACTCCGGCTGTATTTGGAAGCGGTCGAGTTCCGCGGTGACATGTCGCCTGCGATCCGCGAAGGCTTTGACGTTGATGACGTAGACCCGGTCGAGCCCAAGGAATAGATCGGAGCGCTCAATCATGTGGCAAATAGAGTGGCTGTGAGTTGGGGCGATGGAGGGAAAAGTGCGCGGCAAGGCCGATTATAGGTGCAAAGAGATCCACTTCCTGACACGCTCAACGCGTCACAATCGTCGCGCGACCTTAGCAAAGTGGGCCCGATTATTCTGTTCACGTGGCCGATATTCTCATGGCGGTGCAAGCATTGTCGACAATCGCGTGATTTATCGCGGGCATTTCGCGTATCGCCCGGCACCGCCACAACATCGCGCGGAATGGCATCGTCATGGGGGTGTTGTGCATGGCATGCGTCCGATACGCGGCAATTTTGAGGACCGTGGCGGCAAGCTTCGCCCGATGCCGCCGCCCGATACGCGGCACCATCAGGTGATCATGCAACGCCCCGCGTATCGCGATGTCCGGCCGGGAGCGGCGCGACCACCAGAGCAAGCGCCGGGTGCGCGTTCCAATTCGGATAATCGGCCGGCGCCAGTCGAGGCAAGGCAACGTCCAGGGCAGCCAGACGTGCGAGACGGTCGTGACAATCGCGATACGCGCGATAGTCGAGATGGCCGGGACGGCCGTGACCATCGGGATGCGCGTGATGGCCGGGATAACCGGGATAACCGCGACAACCGAGACGGTCGTGACAATCGAGATGGCCGCTCTCAAATCGAGCCGCCGCGCGAGGGATCGCGAGATGGGTCGCGTGGCGCGCCCGCCCCCGCAAGCGCTCCGGCCTCGCAAGCAACCCCGATGGTCGGTCAGCCGCAGGCACGCGAGCGATCGAGAGAACAGCAGCCCGACCAACCGCCACGCGTTGCTTCACCGACCGACAATCGCCCCTTGCAGGGGGAAACAAGACGCGATGCGCGACCCGTAGCGGCACGGGAAGCGCCGCAAGCGCAGCAGCCGATTGCTCAGCCGGGTCCGGCGCCGATGGCAGCACCCGCGCCACAGCAAGCGCCGCCGCCGCAGGCGGCTGCAAGAGAGCGACCGCGCGAGCAGGCGAAGAAGGATGCGCCGAAGAAATGCTCGGACGCCGATCGTAACGACAAGAAGTGCTGACATAACAGCCGGGAAGGTATTGATTCGAGCAGGATGACGCCCGTCAATCCCGTCGAAGAGGGATCGCGCGTAACATCACCCTTAGCTGCCGTGAAGTACGCCTGCGATCATTCCTACTGCCATGACGACCCGCATCCTCCTCATCCAAGGCCCCAACCTCACTTTCCTCGGACGGCGTGAACCCGAGTTGTATGGCACCACCACGGCCGCGCAACTCGACGCGATGGTGCAAGACCACGCCAAGCGCAACGGCTACGAACTCGAGATCATGTATTCGCATATCGAAGGCGAAGCGATCGGCCGGATCTATCGCGCGGTCGATGACGGCGTCGATGGTCTGGTGATGAATCCGGCGGGCTTCATGTACGCGGGCTATGCGATGCGCGATTGCTTGTCCGCGGTGGCGCCTTTTTTGCCCTATGTCGAGGTGCACATCACCAATATTGAAAAGCGCCATCTGCGCTCGATCCTCGCCGAGAAAGCGATCGGCGCGGTCTTCGGTTTTGGCGTCGATTCGTATTTTCTTGGGCTGGACGCGATGTTGCGCCATCTGAAAAAGGGCGCAGGCGCCAAGTAGTCGAATGCGTAGCGCGACCTTGAACGATCATCTGCTTCATTGCATCGAAGCCGCAGGGCAGGCCGGCCAGCCGCAGGTGCTGTATCGAGCGCTCGATCGCGCGCTGGGTGAGGTGGTCGGACATCGGTTATTCACGATGATGGTGCTCGCGGCCGATGGCGTCAAAGTGCGCCGCGTGTACAGCAATCAACCGGATGCCTATCCGGTCGGCGGCTTCAAAACGCATCGCCAAACGCCGTGGGGTCAGCAGGTGTTAGGTGAGGGGAAGGCATACGTTGGGCGCAATGCCGATGATATTCGCTGGGCCTTTGCCGACCATGAGCGGATCTTATCGCTCGGCTGCGAGTCAGTGCTGAATGTGCCGGTGCGCTATGACGGGCGGGTGATCGGCACCACCAACCTCCTCGATGCTGCGGGGCACTATCGGCCGGAGCATAGCGCGATCATTCAGCCGTTCTGTGCGTTGCTGGTGCCGGCGTTCTTGCGCGAGATCGGCGAATAGGTTTCGGCAGACGAAAAAAACGGCGGATCCGATCCGCCGTTTTCGTAGCGCCAATTAAACGCCGTGCTTCTTGAACCAGGCAAGCATGCGCTTCCAGCCGTCTTCGGCCGCTTCCTTGCGGAAGCTCGGTCGGTAGTCCGCGTTGAACGCATGCGGCATGTCCGGGTACACGTGGATCATCGATTCCTTGTTCTTGCCGAACGCGACGAGCGCCGCATTCATGCGATCGACCATGTTTTGCGGGATGCCTTGATCCGCTCCGCCGTATAGACCGAGGACGGGCGCGTTCAGCTTGTCGGCGGTGTCGATCGGCGAGAGCGGCATCGCGGGCGGCATTGGGTTCAAGCCGCCGTACCACGCCACGCCTGCCTTGACCCGCTTGCTATGGCCGGTGTATTGCCATACGGTGCGACCACCACGGCAAAAGCCAGTGATGCCGAGCCGGTTGACGTCCGCCTTGGCGTGTTTGGATGCCCAATCCACGGTGGCATCGAGGTCCGCAAAGCACACTTCATCGGTGAGTTGGTTGGCGCCGGCGATGACTTCCTTGATGTCGGTGAGCTTGGTTAGATCGCCGATCCGCGAGTAGGGCTCGGTGACGACGGCGAAGTACCCTGCCTTCGCAACGCGCCGCGCGACGTCTTTGATGTGCTCATGGGCACCCCAGATTTCGGGGACGACCAGAATGACTGCTCGTCGGCCGGCCGCCTGCGGTGCCGCCCAATAGATCGGAATGAACTTGCCGTCTTTTGCGGGAATTTGCGTGTCACCGCCGTCCAATCCATCCATCGGCGTTTTGATCATGGTTTGCGCCATGATCGGACCGGCAGTCAGGGCAAACCCGGTCGCCGCGCTTGAGACGAGAAAGCCGCGCCGCGAGAATGGGACGGCGGGTACTAGGCTTTCGAATTGGGGATCGAGTTTCAAACGATCATTCACGTTTGGCTCCTCTTCAATTTAAGGACTTTAGAGACGACCCGGCGGCCGGGCTAGAATGCCGGCGCGTCCGCAATCGGATGCAACGGCCGCAATCATCCCACAGCTGGTCTAAAAGGTCCGTCGATGTCCGCCATCAGCCGCTTTCCCACGCCATCCCTCACTGAAGTACCCGAAGACATTCACGCAAAGCTCATGGCGATGCAGGAAAAGTCGGGCTTCGTGCCGAACGTGTGCCTTGCCCTGGCGCGTCGGCCGGACGAATTCCGCGCATTCTTCGCCTATCACGATGCCCTGATGGAAAAAGACAG
>CAMDRJ010000209.1 GCA_945906755.1 Klebsiella pneumoniae
GCCCGAATCGTGGTAGTGGAGCCGCACATTGTCGCTGCTTGAAAAGGAACGTTCGGTTCCCAGATCAGCGCTCATTGCCGATGAGATCCACAAATTGATGCCAAACAGTAGCGCGGATAGCGCAATCAGTCGACGGCAGGCAGTGCCCAAAGGTTTTTGGTGTGGCATGAGCACGTCACGACGGATCGATGAGAAGGGTGGTTACAGAACGCGTTCCAGCAGCAGCACCCCGAAAAATACGACCCCCAGAACGACGGTGACTTGCATGACGCGATAGGCGATCCAAAGGTATCGATTATTACGCGTGAAGAGCCACATCAGCACCAACACCGCCAATACGATGAGGACAACGATTCCGATCAAGCGCGCGATGATCATCGTGTCATGCTCGTGAGTCGTGATTCGGGTGATCGACAAGGCCGCAATGGTACGGCGCACAGGGTCAGGCCCAAGGATGAGGCGAGCACGGCGGGCCTCTTATTCACGCCGCTTTCAGCACCCAATCGCGCACCGGTCGCGGGGCTTCTTCGGAGTTTTCAAACGAAACGATCCGGTGCGATGCTTCGTCCGCCAACACCGCGCGCAATAGCCGGTTGTTCAACTCGTGACCGGATTTGTGTGCGGCAAATGCACCGATGATCGGAAATCCGACGAGAAAAAGATCGCCGATGGCATCCAGCACCTTATGCTTGACGAATTCATCAGCGTACCTGAGACCTTCTGCGTTCAAAACGCGATACTCATCGACCACGACCGCGTTATCCAGGCTGCCGCCTTGAATAAGCCCAATGTCGCGGAGCGCCTCGACTTCCTGCACAAAGCCAAACGTTCGGGCGCGCGCGATATCGCGTGCATAAGAAACTTTCGCCAGATCAACGGTCAAGGCCTGCGCCGTTCGCTCGACAGCGGGATGATCAAACTGGATCGAAAACGTCAGCTTGAAACCATCAAACGGCTCCAAGCGCGCCGTCTTGTCGCCATCGCTCACTTCGACTGTCTTCAGAATTTGCAGAAATCGCTTGGGAGCCGGCTGATCCGAAAACCCGACTGACTGCAACAAGTACACGAACGTATTCGCGCTGCCATCCATGATCGGGACTTCCGGGCCATCCAGATCGATGATGACGTTGTCCACGCCAAGTCCTGCGAGGGCTGACATCAGGTGCTCAACGGTAGACACCTTCGTATTGCCTTCGACCAACGCACTGCACAGCCGCGTGTCGGTCACTTTGGTGGCGCCAACCTTCAAATCAGCAGAATTCGACAAATCAAGACGACGGAACGTCACGCCGCTATTTGGCGCCGCCGGCCGCAACGTCATAGTGACCTTCGCGCCACTGTGCAACCCAACGCCGGTTGCGGTGACTGGTGCCTTCAGCGTACGTTGACGAATCATCGCGTCAATTCCGGATCGGTTGACAATGTGGGGGGAGAGTATAGACCGTCGAATCCACGAAATCGCGTCGATTTTTTGAGCACCCGCCACGCATTGCCACTCAAAGTCGATTTACAACCGCCCGCAGCGACCCATTCTGCCGGGACACCGCGGGCGCAATGATCAGGAGCAATGGTGCGTCAAAGAAATCATTCGACGCTTCTCAATCGGCCTGCTTGCGCAGAAACGCCGGGATGTCCAGTCGATCCATGCCGCTGGCCGCCAACGCCTCGATCTGCGCACTCGCAGCCCGCGTGCGCCGCACGACCGCCGGAACCTGCAGCTGCTCATAATCGGGCTGCTGAAGCTGAACGTTGTCCGTTCCGGTTTTCGACGAGATCACATGGAGCTGCTGAGGTTTGATCTGACGCGCTTGCTCGCGTCCAAGGCCGGTTGCAACGACCGTGACCCGCAGACTGTCTTCCACCGAATCGTCGTAGACCGCGCCAAAAATAATGGTGGCATCCTCGGCGGCGAAGCCGCGTACCGTGCTCATCACCTCATTGACTTCGCGCATCTTGAGCGTCTCGCTCGCGGTGATGTTCACCAGCACGCCGCGCGCACCGGACAGGTTGACACCCTCCAGCAGCGGGCTCGCAATGGCCTGCTCGGCGGCCAAGCGCGCGCGATCGACGCCGCTTGCGTGGGCCGATCCCATCATCGCCATGCCCATCTCTGCCATGACGGTGCGCACGTCCTCAAAGTCGACGTTGACCATGCCCGGCGAGTTGATAATTTCGGCGATACCGGCCACCGCATTACGCAACACATCATCGGCAGCGCGGAAGGCGTCCTTCATCGATACGTCATCACCGAGAACCTCCATCAGGCGCTCATTCAGAATGACGATCAACGAATCGACATGCTGCGCGAGCTCCTCGATCCCCTGTTCCGCGATGCGCATTCGTTTGCCCTCAAAGCTGAAGGGCTTGGTGACGACTGCAACCGTGAGAATGCCCATCTCCTGGGCGATCTCCGCGATGATCGGCGCCGCACCGGTGCCGGTACCACCACCCATACCGGCCGTGATGAAGGCCATATGCGCGCCAGTCAGCGCCTCACGGATTGCCTCACGCTGCTCCATCGCGGCACCGCGGCCTGCTTCGGGTCGCGCACCTGCTCCAAGCCCCGACGAACCAAGTTGAATCTGGTTCTTCGATAAGCATCGGTCGAGTGACTGCGCATCCGTATTGGCAATCACGAATTCAACACCGGTCACACCGTTACGGATCATATGATCCACCGCATTGCCGCCTGCACCGCCTACGCCGATGACCTTGATCACCGTCCCACCTTGCTGAGATTCAACGAGTTCGAACATTTTTTTAGCTCCTGTATCGACTACGCACGGGAAACGCACAATTTTTTTATCAAACCGCAGCCGCTCGCTTTACGCCGCGCACCACGCTTACCACCTACCTCGTGCCGCATACTCTGCAACCCAAGGCTACCGCCCATCAACTTCAAAAATTCCGTTGAAACCACTCCTTCATACGAGCGAAGGTTTGTCGAAACGAACCGCTTTGTCGGGCGGCAATACCGCGGTCAAGCTGCGACTTGCCTTCCATCAAGAGGCCCATGACGGTCGCGTAGCGCGGCGATCGCACAATCTCGGCGAGCGGCCCTTCGTAACGCGGTATGCCAACCCGAACCGGCATATGAAAAATCTCTTCGCCAAGCTCGACCATGCCCTGCATGACCGCCGAGCCGCCGGTCAGCACGATGCCCGAGGAGAGCAGCTCTTCGTAGCCGGACTGGCGTAGCACCTGCTGAATGAGGGAGTACAACTCCTCCACGCGTGGCTCGATGACTTCCGCGAGCGTTTGCCTGGAAAGCTGTCGCGGTGCGCGATCGCCAAGACCCGGTACCTCGACCATCTCGTGCGGATCGGCGAGCTGGCGTAGCGCGCAACCGTGCTGAATCTTGATGTCCTCAGCCTCCGCGGTCGGCGTACGGAGCGCCATCGCGATGTCATTGGTAATCTGATCGCCGGCAATTGGGATCACCGCGGTATGACGAATGGCCCCCTGGGTGAATACCGCGAGATCGGTGGTGCCACCGCCGATATCGACCAGGCACACGCCCAGATCTTTTTCGTCTTCCGAGAGCACCGCAATGCTGGAAGCGAGCGGCTGCAGGATGAGATCGGTGACTTCCAGCCCGCATCGGCGCACGCATTTCACGATGTTCTGCGCGGCTGAAACGGCCCCGGTCACGATGTGAACCTTGACCTCGAGCCGCACACCAGACATGCCAAGCGGCTCGCGAATGCCATCCTGTCCGTCGATCAGGAATTCCTGCGTGAGAATATGCAGCACCTGTTGATCGGTGGGAATCGGCATTGCGCGCGCGGTCTCCATCACACGATCAATATCCACGCGCGCTACTTCTTTGTCCTTGATCGCTACGGTGCCGGTGGAGTTAAGACTCTTGATATGGCTGCCGGCAATGCCGGTGTACACATGTTGAATCTTGCAGTCGGCCATCAGCTCGGCTTCTTCGAGCGCGCGCTGAATCGCGCTAACCGTGGATTCAATATTGACGACCACGCCTTTTTTTAGACCACTGGCCGGATGCGTGCCTAGACCGACGACCTCAAATTTGCCGTCTTCATGGCGTTCCGCCACCAAAGCAATAACCTTTGAGGTGCCGATATCCAGCCCAACGATCAGATTCTTTTCTTCTCTAGGCAAGGGGAACTCCCGAGTCCATCCGCTCTGCACGCATACTTTTCATTACCCTTTTTTCCTGGCACCGACGGCACGTGGTGCATCAACGCCCAGCCCGCTAATGCGCACCGCGAATCCGTTTGGATAGCGAAGATCGACATGCAGCATTTTTCGACCGGTGAGTTCAGTGGCAGCGGCATGTGCATCAACGAAACGCTTCAAGCGCACCTCGACCGCCGATTTTTGCTGCTTGCGCCCCAATTCCGCGATAAGTCCACTGGAAAGCTTGAGCGTCCAGGCATAGCGGGGCGACAACACCAACTCGATGAGTTCAGCATCGAGTGGCTTGATGATTTCGCGAAACGCGTAATAGCGCTTCGCCACTTCCGCCTCGGACCCGATCGGTCCATAAAGGCGCGGGAGACCAGCGGTCGGCGCACCGGCGAACAACTCGCCATGAACGTTGACGAGACGCTGCTCGTCCCAGCGCGCCAGCGCACGATGCTCTTCGATCAAGATCTCCAACCGATCGGGCCATTGGCGGCGCACATCGGCATTGCGAACCCAAGGAATTTCCTCCACGAGTTGCTTGACCAAGGCCAAATCGGCCGAAAAGAAATTGCCGATGGCGCGCCCGGCAATCGCTTCGCTCACTTGCTCACGCGTTACATGATTGAGCGAGCCGTACACGCTCGCCGCCGACAGCGCAAAGCTTGATGAGCTGGCGACCAGCACGACACCGATCTTCGCGACGATCGCACCCGCGAGAATCAGCATCCCTGTCGCAATCCAATTCATCAAGCGGGCGTTATTCCACATGACTGTCAGGCCCGGCCCACGGTCGTTGTGTTGAGGCTCGCAAGTTCGAGCACTTTCAGGCAAAGATCCTCGTACGAAATGCCGGCGTGGCGCGCTGCCATCGGCACCAAGGAGTGATCGGTCATGCCAGGTGAGGTATTCACCTCGAGGAAGAACGGCTCGCCTGCCTTATTGAGCATCAGATCGACACGTCCCCAGCCACGACATCCAATGACATTGAAGGCTCGCATCACCTGCTGCTGAATCGCTTCCTCTTCCGCCGTCGATAAACCGCACGGAAGAATGTAGCGCGTGTCATTGGCAACGTACTTCGCGTCGTAGTCGTAGAAATCACGCGACGTTTCGAGGCGGATGACGGGCAGTGCAACGTCCCCCAACACAGCGGCAGTGAGTTCAATGCCCTCAATGAACTGCTCGGCAATCACGATGCGATCGTAGCGTGACGCCAGCGTAAAGGCCGCACGAAGATCGGCACCCCGACGCACTTTGCTCATCCCGATCGATGACCCTTCGCTCGCGGGCTTGACCATGATTGGCAGGCCAAGTCGGGCGACCACTGCGTCGAAATCGGTGGTCGCTTCCAACAGCGCATATGGGGGCGTCGGAATGCCGGCCGCTTGCCATAGCAGCTTCGTTCGCCATTTATCCATGGCCAGCGCGCTCGCCATGACACCCGACCCGGTGTAGGGAATGCCGAGCAGCTCCAGCGCCCCTTGAATCGTGCCGTCCTCACCGAACCGCCCATGCAGCGCGATGAAAACGCGCGCAAATTTTTCATCGATCAGGTATTCGAGCCCAAGGTCGCGCGGATCAACCGGATGCGCATCAACGCCTTTCTTCAACAGTGCGGCAAGCACCATCGAGCCACTCTTTAGCGAGACATCTCGCTCGGCCGAACGCCCACCCAGCAACACGGCAACTTTTCCTAGTCGTTTCATCGCACCTCCGCCTTTGCTTGACCGATGATCCGCACTTCCGGGACCAGCGCGATACCGAATCGCGCCAACACGGTCGCGCGCGCATGCTGAATAAGCCCCTCGATATCCGCCGCGCTCCCCTGCCCTTTTGGATTGACGATGAAGTTCGCGTGCTTCTCGGAAATCCGCGCACCGCCGATTGCAAACCCCTTCAAACCACAAACCTCGATCAGACGCGCTGCGAAATCGCCCTCGGGATTTCTAAACACCGATCCTGCATTGGGCAACGTGAGCGGCTGTGTGTGGGCTCTTTGGGTGAGCAGGACCTTGATCCGCTCGCGTGCGGCCTCCCGATCACCTGCGGGAAAGCGCATCCACGCCGCAATGAAGAACTCTTCTTTGTTTACAGCGGACTCGCAATGCCGATAGCCGAGCGAAAAGTCCGAGCGATTGCGACTATGCAGCACACCTTGGCGGTCGATCGTTTGCACGCGTTCCACAACATCCCAGGTCTCGGCGCCATAGCAGCCGGCATTCATCGCGAGCGCTCCACCGATGGTGCCGGGGATGCCAGCGAGAAATTCAGCCCCGACATACGAGTGATTCGCCGCGAAACGCGCGACTTTCGGACTCGCGACGCCTGCCTCGCTATACACCAGATCACCATCGATCCGCATCACCCCATGGGTGTTATGCATGAGAACGATGACGCCATCGAAACCGCCATCTCGTACCAGAAAATTGCTACCAAGCCCGACGAAGAAAACTTGCCGTTCGGCGGGGATGTCCGCCATGAACAGTTGCAAATCGGCGAGGTCGGTCGGGATATAAGCCAGTGCTGCGTTTCCGCCGGCGCGCCAGCTGACATGACGCGCCATCGACTCGTCCCGAAGGAGTTGGCCACGCAGGCTGGATTGGAAGCGCAAGGTCTCGCTCATGTTCATGCGTCGCTTCTCGCAAGCTTGCCCGCCACCTGGCCGATCGATCCTGCACCCATCATCAAAACGACATCGCCGTCGCGCGCAATCTGCATGATCGTGGCCGGCATGTCGGCAATATTTTCGACAAAGACCGGCTCCACCTTTCCAGCAACGCGCACCGCGCGCGCGAGCGAGCGTCCGTCTGCGGCAACGATGGCGGTTTCGCCCGCCGCATAGACATCGGCGAGCACCAGCGCATCCACGCTCGACAACACCTTGACGAAATCCTCAAACAGATCGCGGGTACGGGTGTAACGATGCGGCTGAAAAGCAAGCATCAAGCGTCGCCCTGGGAATGCGCCGCGTGCCGCTTCAATAGTGGCCACCATTTCCGCCGGATGGTGACCATAGTCGTCGACCAGCGTGCAGGATCCGCCGCCATCCAGCGCGACTTCCCCATAGCGTTGAAAGCGGCGACCCACGCCGCGGAATTCAGCGAGCGCTTTGACGATCGCAGCGTCCTCGACACCAAGCTCATCCGCTACTGCGATAGCGGCGAGCGCGTTCAGTACGTTGTGACGACCGGGAATCGCCAACGTAATCTCAAGCGGCGCATGGTCCGGGCGTAACGCGCGAAATCGCATGCGTCCCGCATCGGAGCTGATCGCCTCGGCCCGAATCGACGCTTCTGGTGAGAAACCGTAGGTTTGGATTGGCTTGGAAACGAACGGCATGATTTCGCGCACGACCGCATCATCGGCGCAGAGAATCGCGGTACCGTAGAAGGGCAGGTTCTCGATGAAATTCACAAACGCCTGCCTGAGCTTGGCGAAATCGTGCTGATAGGTTTCCATGTGATCGGCATCGATATTGGTCACGATCGCGATCACCGGTTGCAGGTGAAGGAAAGACGCATCGGATTCGTCGGCTTCCACCACGATGAAATCACCAGTACCAAGGCGGGCATTGGTCCCAGCGGCATTGAGGCGCCCGCCAATCACGAAGGTTGGATCTAGCCCTCCTTCAGCGAGAATGCTCGCAGTGAGGCTGGTGGTGGTGGTCTTGCCATGCGTGCCAGCGACTGCGATACCGCTTTTCAATCGCATG